>JAFTTJ010000026.1 GCA_017466825.1 Clostridia bacterium | reverse complement strand
TTTTTGCCTATGCTTGTCGTCGTGGACGGGGAAGGGGTAACGTTCGCGCCGTAAGTTCTCATAACTTCTCTGCGGAAAGGCTTTTGCTCGTAAGAACATTTTACCATATACACTTTGCAGTCAAGACCAAAGTAAGAGCAAGCCATAGAAAGCGCCGTACCCCATTGACCTGCGCCCGTTTCGGTGGTTACGCCTTTAAGACCTTGTTTTTTAGCGTAATATGCTTGCGCTATTGCCGAGTTAAGTTTATGTGAGCCCGAAGTATTATTACCTTCAAATTTGTAATAGATTTTAGCAGGCGTGCCGAGCGCTTTTTCTAAGCAGTAAGCGCGAACGAGGGGCGCAGGGCGATACATTTTATAGAACTCTTTTATTTCTTTGGGAATATCGATATAAGGCGTGGTTTCGTCAAGTTCTTGGCGTACGAGTTCAGAACAAAAAACAGTAGAAAGTTCTTCTTCCGTCATAGGTTTTTTTGTTGCAGGATTAAGCAAAGGAGCGGGTTTTTTATCCATAAAAGCCCTAAGATTTAACCATTTTTTAGGAAGTTCTTTTTCACTTAAATAAATTTTATACGGTATTTGATTTTTCATAATTTTTATTCTCCTTGATTATTTTATAGATTGGAATTTAAAGAAATTTGCATAATTTTCTGCGGGAAAACCCGCCACCTAAATACTACTTTTTGATTCATAACAAAACTCCTTTATAAATAAAAATCCCGAAGGACAGAAAGATCTGTTCTTCGGGACGATAATCCATATTACCGTGGTGCCACCCAAATTGACTTGTTCTATCAAAGAAAAGCCCGCTTATATCACGTACCATCATACGCTCTGCATTTTACGGGTGCAGTACCCGTCGATTGCTACTTGCGAAAATCGCTTTCGTTCGCCCTTAGGAGTCCATTCGGTCTTATTCTTAACGCTGCAATCACACCATCTGCAACTCTCTGAAGATAAGTTTATAAAACTTACTTACTCTCCGTCAACGGTTTAATATTTATTTTTAACCTATTATACTACTATGTTTATGGCTTGTCAAGCGTTTGAAAGTACTTTTTTAAATTTTTTTTAGAAAGAATTTATTTATGGGATTTAACTTAAATAGAATAATTATCGGGTTTATCTATTAAATCGGCAAGGGTAACGCCGACGAGATAATCGGTTATCGCTTTATTTAAGCCCTGCCAAACGGGTAGTGTTTTACAAATATTTTTCTTGACACACGGTTCTGCGCCGTCTTTCAAACAAGCAACGGGGGCAAGACCTCCTTCGGTTAAGGTTAGAATATCTTTCATCGTATATTCCTCGGGGGCTTTCGTTAATTTATAGCCGCCGCCTTTTCCGCGAAGCCCGATCAAAAGATTTCCGCGCGTTAAGATCACGAGAATACTCTCCAAATACTTTTCGGAAATACCTTGCCGTATGGCAATTTCATCTAAACGAATGTAGTTTCCGTTGCCGTTTTCTGCTATATCGATCATCACGCGAAGCGCGTATCTTCCTCTTGTTGATATCATTTTTCACCTCCGTTTTTTCTATTATATCAAAAATTTTTGGAAAAATCAAGCAAAACACACTTAAAACCTATTGACAAAATAGGTTGAAAGTGATATAATTCTTTCAACATATCAAAAAGGTAGGTGAAAATATGGCGAATATATTTGAAATTCTCGTGCGCCACAATTTCAGATTTGGTCGAATGTGTCGAAGTAGCAAAAGATAAATATATAAGTAAGACGAAAAAATAAAAATTAAGGAGAATACAATTATGTCTGAATATAAATTTGAAACTTTGCAACTTCACGTAGGGCAGGAAACGCCCGATCCCGCGACCGATTCTCGCGCAGTACCTATCTATGCAACCACTTCCTACGTATTTAGAAACAGCGAACACGCGGCAGCTCGTTTTGGGCTTGCCGACGCAGGCAATATCTACGGCAGACTGACGAACACAACGCAAGACGTTTTTGAAAAACGTATAGCTGCGCTTGAAGGCGGCGTAGCGGCGTTGGCACTTGCATCAGGCGCGGCGGCAATTACTTATACTTTACAGGCTTTGGCGCAAAACGGTGGGCATATCGTCGCGCAAAAGACCATCTACGGCGGTAGCTATAATCTGCTTGCGCATACGCTTCCGAATTTTGGAATTACGGCAAACTTTGTCAATATTCACGATTTGGCGGAAGTGGAAAAAGCCATTCAGTCTAATACGCGCGCGATCTATATAGAAACGCTCGGTAATCCAAACAGCGATATTCCCGATATTGATGCTTTGGCGGCGCTTGCGCATAAACACGGCTTACCGCTTGTCGTAGACAATACCTTCGGTACGCCCTACCTTCTTCGACCCATCGAACACGGCGCGGACGTCGTGGTACACTCCGCAACGAAGTTTATCGGCGGACACGGTACGACGCTTGGCGGCGTGATTGTCGATTCGGGGAATTTCGATTGGGAAAAATCAGGGAATTATCCGCAAATCTCCGCGCCAAATCCCAGCTATCACGGCGTATCGTTTACAAAAGCGGTTGGAAAAGCAGCGTTCATTACCTATATCCGTGCAATTTTGCTTCGTGATACGGGGGCAACGATTTCCCCGTTTGCAGCATTCCTTTTATTGCAGGGTACGGAAACGCTTTCTTTGCGGCTTGAAAGACATGCGGAAAATACGAAAAAGGTCGTAGAATACTTATCCAATCATCCGCAGGTAGAGAAAGTAAATCACCCGTCTTTGCCTGCTCATCCAGACCATGCCCTGTATGAAAGGTATTTTCCGAACGGAGGAGCGTCTATCTTTACTTTTGAAATTAAAGGCGGACAAAAGGAAGCGCATAAGTTTATAGATAGACTTAAAATATTCTCACTCCTTGCCAACGTTGCAGACGTGAAATCGCTCGTTATCCACCCTGCGACGACTACGCATAGTCAGCTTTCGGCAAAAGAACTTGCCGAGCAGAATATTAAACCGAACACGATTCGGCTTTCTATTGGTACGGAACATATCAACGATATTATTGCAGATTTAGAAAACGGTTTTAAAGCCGTAAAGGAGAATTAAAAATGGCTAAAATTTATACGTCTGCCGATCAGTTGATTGGGAAAACGCCTTTGTTGGAACTTACGAACGTTGAGAAGAAATTAAAATTGCAAGCGAAAATTTTTGCAAAACTCGAATATTTTAACCCCGCAGGTTCGGTGAAGGATAGAATTGCCAAAGCCATGATCGACGATGCGGAAACAAGCGGGAAACTTTGCCCTGCTTCCGTTATTATCGAGCCGACTTCGGGCAATACGGGTATCGGGCTTGCCTCCGTTGCTACGGCAAGGGGATACCGTGTAATTCTCGTTATGCCCGAAACGATGAGTGTGGAGCGTGGACAACTTATGAAAGCCTACGGCGCAGAACTCGTTTTAACCGAAGGGGCAAAAGGGATGAAGGGCGCGATTGCAAAAGCGCAGGAGCTTGCTACCGAAATTCCTAACAGTTTTATTCCAAGTCAATTTACCAATCCTGCCA
>JAFTTJ010000010.1 GCA_017466825.1 Clostridia bacterium | reverse complement strand
GATTATATAACCATTGTGGTGACGATAGCGCTGAGGATCCACCTGTTCTCATTCCGAACACAGAAGTTAAGCTCAGTTGCGCCGAAAGTACTTGGCGGGCAACCGCCCGGGAGGATAGGTTGTTGCCACATTCCACTAAAAAAGGAGTTCAAATCTGAACTCCTTTTATTTTTTAAAGGCTTATATACTTCGGTATGCGTCGTTTCTATTTTATTGGCAAGACTTCGGTGACCAGTGAGGTCTACCAAACCCTTGTCAATAAAATGAGCCTAGCCTACCTCGTATCTAATCCTTCAAACCTTTTAAAGGCTTATATACTTCGGTATGCGTCGTTTCTATTTTATTGACAAGACTTCGGTGACCAGTGAGGTCTACCAAACCCTTGTCAATAAAAATGAGCCTAGCCTACCTCGTATCTAATCCTTTAAACCTTTTAAAGGCATATAAACGTCGCTATCCATCGTTTATGTAAATCGCTCTTGACTGGGATGACCAACAAGGTCTATCCCATCCAAAATCAATTTACGAGCCTTGGCTAGCTCGTTTCTCAACCTTTAAAACCAGTTTGATTTTAAAGGACTGTACAAATATAACGCAAAAAACTTTATAAAACTCTTGACTATTATAAAACATAGTGATATAATAATAACAGTTGAACAATTATTCAACTGTTATTATTTTTTATTCTCAATAATATAATTAAGGAGAGAGTATGATAGAAGAAATTGAAACGTGTGAAAAGGAAATTTTGCACGATGAAGTTGTCGAAAGGGTGAGCGCAACGATGCCGAGCGAAGACGTCGTCTACGACGTTGCCGAACTTTTTAAAGTGTTTGGCGATAGTACCCGAACTAAAATTTTAACTGCCCTTTTCGAGAGCGAAATGTGCGTGTGTGATATTGGCAAACTTTTGGGCATGACAAAGAGCGCAATTTCACATCAACTGCGCATTTTAAGACAGAGCAAACTCGTTAAAGCGAGAAAAAGCGGTAAGGAAGTTTTTTATTCGCTTGCCGACAGTCACGTAAAAATTATATTTAAAATGGCAATCGAGCACGTATTAGGTACTGATTGCGATTAAGGGGAGAATATGAAAAAAGTTATTAAATTAGAAAATTTAGATTGCGCAAACTGTGGAATGTTGCTTGAAAGAACGGTTGCCAAAGTTGACGGGATAATGTCCGCAACAGTAAACTTTATGGCTCAAAAACTCATAATAGAGTACGACGATAGCAAAGACGGCGTTTTAGAAAACGTTAAAAATTCGGCAAAAAGAATATTGCCTGACGTAACTCTTTTAGGACTATAAAGTGGCGATAATCGACTTATAAAGGGGCTTTTATGTCAAAAAACAAAAAAAGACTTATAAGAACGCTAATTTGCTTAGGCGTATATATTCCACTTTTTATATTAAAAATAATCTTTGCCGATACGGCGTGGCAGGTATGGCTAGCGCCCTTTCTTTTAGTTTATTTAGGCGCTTCGTACGACGTTTTATTTAAGGCGGGAAGAAATATCTTACGCGGTAAAATCTTCGACGAAAATTTTCTTATGGCAATAGCGTCGATTGGCGCGTTCGTGCTAGGCGAGTTTTTAGAAGGGTGCGCCGTAATGCTCTTTTATCAAATTGGCGAGTGTTTTCAAAGTTACGCCGTCGGCAAGTCGAGAGAGTCGGTTACTAAACTTATGGATATTCGCCCCGACGTTGCGAGAGTTGTAAGGGACGGCAATGAAGAAATCGTAGAGCCCGACGAAGTGTCGGTAGGCGAGATTATTGTAGTTAGAGCGGGGGATAAAATTCCGCTTGACGGAATCGTTGTCGACGGGGCGTGTCATTTAAACACGTCGGCTCTGACAGGTGAAAGCAAGCCGTTAGCGGTTTCGATTGGCGACCAAGTTTTGAGCGGAACAGTGTGCTTAGACGGTAAATTAACTATTAGCGTTGAAAAGGAATTTTACGACGGAACGGTTGCTAAAATTTTGGACATGGTTGAAAACGCTTCGGTAAAAAAAGCAAAAGTTGAAAATTTTATTTCGGTTTTTTCAAAATATTATACGCCGGTTGTCGTTATATGCGCGCTTACCCTATTTCTTATTCCGTCGCTATTTTTCGGCGGATGGCTCGTTTGGGCGGAAAGGGCTTTAACCTTTTTAGTAGTTAGTTGCCCGTGCGCCTTGGTTATAAGCGTTCCGCTAGGCTTTTTCGGCGGAATCGGCGGAGCGGGAAGTTCTGGGATTTTAATTAAGGGCGCGAATTACGTTGAGCAACTAGCAAAGGCTAACGTATTCGTCTTTGATAAGACAGGCACGTTGACGAAAGGCGAATTTTCAGTCGTAGCGGTTGAGCCGAGTGATAAAAGAGATGAGATTTTGCGCTACGCCTATATTTGTGAAAGGGACTCAAATCACCCGATAGCAAAGAGCGTTGCAAACGAATACTTTGGCGAAAAAGATAATCTTGGCGAATACGAGATAACCGAAATTGCTGGAAAAGGCGTTGTTGCAAAGGGTAAAGACGAAATCGTTTTGTGCGGAAACTTAGCCCTTTTAAAAGATTACGAAGTGGCTATTCCAAGCGGTGAAAAATTAAGCGATAATTCGCAAACGACGGTCTATATGGCGATTAACGGTGTTTTTTTAGGCTCAATAACCCTTGCGGATACCGTGCGAGAAGATGCTTTTAAGACGATTGCCGAACTAAAAAAACAAGGATCTCAAATTTATATGCTTACGGGCGACGACTGCAATTCGGCAAAAAAGGTCGCTCAAAAACTCGGCGTTGAAAATTACAAAAGCGGACTTTTACCGCAAGATAAAATGACCGCGTTGGAAGAGATTATTCGTAACAAAAAGCAAGGCGACGTAATGTGTTTCGTCGGCGACGGAATAAACGACGCCCCCGTAATAATGCGCGCCGACGTGGGCGTTTCAATGGGCGGTATAGGAAGCGACAGCGCTATCGAAGCGTCCGACGCGGTGCTTATGCACGATAAAATTTACGGCGTTGTTACCGCAAAAAAAATAGCGAAAAAGACGATGAGAATAGTTACTCAAAATATAATTTTCGCTCTTTTGGTTAAGTTTTCGGCGCTCGTTTTATCGGCGTTTGGCGTGGGCGGAATGTGGTACGCCGTGTTTGCAGACGTAGGCGTTTCGGTGCTTGCGATACTAAATTCTATGCGCACTTTGAAAAAACCTAAAGAAGAAATTTAGTCGCAAATTTATCAAAGATAAAAAATTTGAAAAAAACTTATAAATTTATTGAAAAACGATAAAATTTATGATATACTTTCTTTATCAAGAAAGAAAGGAGATTGTTATGGCATTATTTAGGCTTAATATCTTATGGGACGACGACAGTAAAAATACGCTCGTCTACAAATATCCTTTTAAAAAACAAGGTCGCGAAGTAAACGACAAATCTACGCTCACCGTAAAGGAATCGCAGGTTGCCGTTTTCGTACATAAAGGTCAAATTGCCGACGTGTTCGGCCCCGGTCTTTATACTCTCGGCACGGAAGTCTTTCCCGTTTTGTCAAAACTTACGGCGTGGAAGTACGGCTTTGAAACGCCTATTACCGTAGACGTTTACTTTATTAACACCAAACAGTTTACGGATATAAAGTGGGGAACTATGAACCCCATTATGATGCGTGATCCCGAATTCGGCATGATTAGAGTTAGGGGCTTCGGCGCGTTTGCGTTTAGGGTTAACGATCCCGGCGTGTTCTTAAAAGAATTGTTTGGAACGAACAGTTCGTTCAAAACTTCTGATATAACGGGTTATTTAAAAACCATGCTCATTTCGTCCCTTGCGGATGCCTTGGGCGAAAGTAGGATTTCGGCAATAGATTTGGCTGCGAACACTTTGGAATTCAACGCTATCGTAAAGGCTAAAATTCAAGACAAATTTAGAGAAATCGGTCTTGAAATGACCAATCTTTTCATTGAAAACATGTCCGTTCCGCCCGAAGTTGAAAAGGCTATTGACGAAAGGGCTAAACTCGGCGTTTTGAAGAGCGAAGCGGATACTTTGATGAAAATCAACGCTGCGGAAGCCGTTAAAGAAGCGGCTAAAAACCCCGGCGCAGGCGGAGCGTTTATCGGCGCAGGCGTTGGGATGGGCGCAGGCGTTGGCATTGGCGGAATGATGGCGAGCGTCTTCAATCAACAGCAAAACCAGCCCGCTCAACCTGAAAAGCCCCAAACCGCAACTGCAACTATTACTTGCGCGGGATGCGGAAAAGAAATTGCAAAGGGCTCGAAATTCTGCCCAGAGTGCGGAACTAAGCAACCCGTTGCTAAATTCTGCCCAGAGTGTGGCGGTAAGGTTGGCGCAACCGCTAAATTCTGTCCCGAATGCGGACATAAATTGTAAAAGCTCTATCACATCTCGTGACTGATATTTAAAGGCTTATATGCTTCGCAATACTAGTCTTTTTACGGTTTTTTGCAATTCCGATTACCAACAAGGTAATTCCCTTGCAAAAATCTCGTAAAAATCCCGTCTTGCTTGCATCTAATCCGTTTAAATTTAATCAGTCATACGCTGTGATATCGCCATTATAAACCAAGTGTAAATACCCAAACTTATAAAAACAAGGGTAAAAACCCAAAACAACTTAAAAACAAATTTTTGGAGATAAATATTATGGAAAGAAAAATTACTGAAAACACCATCATTACCGACGCGCTTGAAATCAATCCAAACGCTGCAGCAATTTTAATGAGTTACGGCATGCATTGCCTTGGATGCGCAATCGCTCACGGCGAAACCGTTGGCGAAGCGGCTGCAGTTCACGGAGCAGACCTTGAAAAAATGCTCGACGAACTCAACGATATCGAATAATTTTATTTTTATGCGCCCTTCGATTTTTCGAAGGGTAGCGTTTTATTCGGCGTTAATCTTAAAAAATCGTTTTTTGTAGGTGATTGCCGAAAATTGATAAAACGCAAACTCAACTCGTGACTGAAATTGCAAAGTTGATGCTAAAATTAAGGGGTGGCAACAATGTCCGAAGAAAGAAATCTTGCCCAAGAAGGCAAAGAAGTTGATACGTTTAGCGCAAAATGTCCAAATTGCGGTAGCGCGATGGTTTTCGACGCCGATTCGCAGTCTTTAAAATGCGAACATTGTGGAACGACGGGTGAAATTGAAAAAGATTTTGAAGTTATTGAAAACGATATAGCGCTCGGTTTTGCACAAGCCGAAACTTGGGGGCAAGATGAGCAGTCTACCTATAAGTGCGATAACTGTGGCGCGGTGGTCGTTATTTCCGCCGACGAAGAAGCGAAGAAATGCCCGTTTTGTCAAACGACTCACGTCGTTAAAGACGGCAGTTTTAAAACTATTCGTCCGCACATGGTTATACCCTTTCAGTTTGGGGCGGAAAAAGCCAGCGAATATTCAAAAAAGTGGGCTAAATCACGCCTTTTTGCGCCTAGTAAATTTAAAAAGAGTTTAAACGTTGAAAATCTTGTAGGCGTTTACGAGCCGTGTTTTACTTTTGATAGCAATACTAATTCTCACTACGTCGGCAGGGTTGGCGACAGGCGCACGAGAGTGGTCGGTAGCGGTAAAAACCGTAGGACGGAAACGTATATCGTATACCGCAACGTGAGCGGAACTCACGCTTCGTTTTTTAACGACGTCATGATTGCGTCTAATTCCAAATTTACTCAAACCGAACTCAATTCCTTAGCGCCGTTTGACACGGCGCAGGCTTGCGTTTACGAAAAGAAATACCTTTCGGGTTACGTTGCCGACGGCTATCAAGTCAATTTGGATTATTGTTGGAACGGCGCAAAAAGGGTTATCGACGACGAAATTAGGTCGCAGATAAGAAGTAGACTTCATTGCGACGTAGTCGACTATCTCAACGTTACTACGACTCACTCCAACGTAACCTATAAATACCTTTTATTGCCCGTATACACGCTCGTGTATAAGTATAATAAAAAAGAGTACCCCGTAAGAATAAACGGCAGTACGGGTAAGGTAAAGGGCAAAACGCCCGTTTCGGCTATCCGCGTAATCATAGCGATTTTGCTAGGACTTGGTCTTATTGCGCTAGTTATATGGCTGTTTTGGTATTTAAACCTTTAACTAAGTCGGTTTTTAGGTTTAATTTGCGATAAAAAATGAAATTTTCGCAAATTTCACGGTACAAAGGTAAAAATAAGTTGACTTATTTTACTATTATAAATATAATAGTATATGTTAAAAATTTGACAAATTATAATGACGGAGGTCATAATGAAGAAATTATTTAAAGGCGTACTTGCCCTTTGCTTAGCAGTTTGCTGTTTGCTTGGCGTTACTTCTTGCGACGTTATCAAAAACGGAAGCAAATTGCAAAAAGTTACCGTTACGCTTAGCGTAAACGGCGGTGAACAACAAGATTTTAATTTTGAACTTTATCTCAACTTAGCGCCCGGAACTATCGATCACTTTACCCACCTTGCAACCGAAGGTTATTACGATAATACCGTCGTTTCAAACCTTAAAGGCCACGTGGAATTCGGCGCTTATTATCTTGCAGACGGCGCGTTTAAGTCGAAATACGACCAAGGCGACAAGTCTTACGCTAGTATTATCGACGCTACCTACGCTGCAAATAAAACGGTAGGTCCTTTTAGCGACGCTAGATACGACGCTAAATTTAACGTAGTAGGCGAATTTGCCGCTAACGGTTACACCGGCAATACCTTAACGCTCGACGGCGCTCTCGTATTAAAGAGAGAAGATTTAGAAGAATATAACAGCGGTAGAGCAACTATGGCTATCACTTTTGGCTCGGACACCTATTTTACCAACGCAAGCGAATTTGCAGTAATCGGTAAAATTCTCACCGACGACGCTGAAGATGAAGACGAAACGAGCTACAACCGCCTTAAAGAAATTATGAAAGATTACGCCGAAGACGAACACGGCAACGTCTACTACAACTACACTTACGTAAGCAATGAAAGAAAGGACGAATACGGCAATTTCTTTATGCTTAGCGAAGAAACAGGCGCTTATTACGCTATGGACGAAAACGGCGAATATACTATCGAAATAGTCGACGACGAATCGGTTGACGGCGACGCAGGCGAAATTTTACTCGAAGAGTTTTCTACCAACGCTAAATACTTAAACGTTCTTCCTTACGGCGATACCGTTATTACCGTAACTAAAATCGTTTTTGCAGACTAATTTTAAATACCACAAAATAAAATGCAAACCCGCTATTGTGGGTTTGCTTATTTTGTTTATCGACCTATACAAGGGTTTTTAACCAAAAATTATGAAAGGACAGGGTGAAATTTATGAAGGAATTACATCTCGTTTGTAACGCCCATCTCGATCCCGTGTGGATGTGGGACTGGCAAGAAGGCGCTAGCGAAGCCATATCGACATTTTATTCCGCAGTAGAACTTTCCGACGAATTCGATTACGTTTTTTGTCATAACGAAGTTTTGCTCTACGAATTTATCGAAAAGTACGATTCCGTTTTATTTGAAAGAATTAAAGACCTTATCAAAAAGGGTAAATGGCGTATTATGGGCGGTTGGTATCTTCAACCCGACGTCGTTGCGCCCACGGGTGAAAGTATTTTAAGGCAAATTTATCTCGGTAAAAAGTATTTTGCTGAAAAATTCGGCGCGTCGTCTACTACGGCGCTCAATTTCGACTCTTTCGGTCATCCGCGCGGACTTACGCAGGCTTTAAAGGTTTGCGGTTACGATAGTTATATCGTTTGTCGTCCTATGGAAGACAGGTTTCATTTGGAAGAAAATCCCTTTAAATGGGTAGGTTACGACGGCTCGGAAATTAAGGTTTTCCGTATGGACGGGGATACGATTTATTGTTCACCGCTCGGTCAAGCCGAAGCAAATATTCGTAAAAAACTTGAAATTTTAGGCGATAGAGATTACGCTCTCGTACTTTGGGGGGTTGGTAATCACGGTGGCGGTCCGTCTAGAAAAGACCTTGCCGACATTGAAAAAATGATGGCTACCGAAGATTATAAAATTCTACATTCCTATCCCGAAGCGTATTTTGAAAAGGTTAATCCTACTTTTGAAGTTAGAGAAACGCTTGGCAATATATTTATTAAATGCTATTCGTCAATGGCTAGGGTTAAGCGCAGACACGCCGAAGTGGAAAACGCCCTTTACCTTACTGAAAAAATGGTGAGTGTAGCAGATTCTATTAAAGGCTTAGGCGAATACCGTCAGGAATTTGACACGGCTATGAGAGATATGGCGTTTGTCGAATTCCACGATATTTTGTCGGGTACTTGCGCCGAAGACGGCGAGCGCTCGGCTTTAAAGAAAGGCGAACACGCCTTAGAAATTTTAGACGATATTAAACTCAAAGCCTTCTTTACCTTAACGGAAGACTTTGAAAAGGCGCAGAAAGGTACTTTCCCAATCTTTATATTTAACCCCAACCCCTTTGATTACGAAACGAGTACGGAAGCTGAATTTTTGCTTTTAGACTCTATTTGTGACGATTTGACAAGGTACGACGTCACCGCTTTCGTCGACGGAAAGCAAATTCCTTGCCAAGTCATAAAAGAACTCAGTAATATAAACTACGACAGAAGAAAGAGAGTTGCCTTAAAAGCCACTTTAAAGGCTATGGAAGTAACGAGAGTCGACTTGCATATCAAGGTGGTTGAAAAGGTTGTTAAAGAGACCGTTACGCCCGAGTTAATCAAGATAAAAGACGATTTAAAAACGGTAGTTATCGACAAGAATAAAGGACTTATAACAAGTTATAAAGTTGGCGACAAAGAACTTATAGCGGGGGATATCTTCGTCCCGTACCTGTTTGACGACAGCGCAGACCCGTGGGGTTTTGACGATAGAACTATGGGAACAAATATGCGTCGCTTTGACCTAAGTTGCGGTGAAGAGCCTTTATTTAAGGGTGTTGAAAGTTGCCGTATAACTCAAGACGGCGACGTCTTAACGCAGGTAGAAAGCCTTTTCAAAAAAGAAGGCGTAGAATTAAGGCTTTTATATAAAGTCTATAAAAACTTGCCTTACGTAGACGTTACTTGTAACGTTTCCCACGCGGACAAATTAAAAGGTTTAAGGCTTGGTTTTGAAAATGAAAAATCGGCAAAGGTCGCTTTGACTTACGGCGTTGAAGATTTGACTTTTGATTATAGAGAAAAACCCATGCATAGGTTTATTCGCCTTGGCGGTGGACTTACCGTGGCAAACGACGGTACTTTTTCGGCAGTTGGCGATCAAACCGGCGCTTATATGACTCTTTACAACGGCTCAATGTACTGCGCTCACAAAATCGGCGACAGACCGCTTATCGATTATTCTAGATTTATTACGCCTATTGAAATTGGTTGGCACACCTTTAACTATCGCGTAGGCTACGTGGAAGAAGGTTGTGAAGAAACTTTTGCAACCGCTTTTAACCAAAAACAGTTTGCGCTCGTGTTCTTCCCCCACGGAAAGGGTAGAGAAAAGGTTGAAAAATGGAATATTCCCACCGATATAACCTTGACCGCTTTAAGGAAGGTCAAGACGGGTAAAGAAGTAAGACTTTTTAATAATTCCGACAAAGAAAAGTCGATTAACGCGCTTATAGACGGGGTTAGGGTAGATATTGCCTTTGGTAAATATCAAGTCAAAACCCTATTCGTCAGCGACGGAAAGGTTGAAGAAGTTTGCGCAATCGACGTAAACAGATAATTTAAGTTAAACAGACCGCCCTTTAAAAAGGGCGGTTTTTGTTTAACAAAAAATAATAATTTTTAACAAAAATTGACAAATTTTCATAAAAATGCTTATATAATAAGCGATTTTCGTCGAATTTTAAAAAAAGTCGTTTAAAGACGGAAAGGCTTTACAAAAGCATAAAAATATGTTATAATAATACTTGCGCGTAGACGTATTTGAGTTATACGCTGAGATATAGTCTTGTAAAAACGCGCTTTATGGTATAGGATATTAGGGAAAATACAAAGTAAAGGCGGATGTGATGGACGTTAAAATTGAGTCGATTTGCAGAAAATTTGGTATAGAAGGCAAGTATTTGCGCTATGAAACTATTACCATGGGGCATATAAATACTACCTATAAAGTATATTTTTTCCGCGACGGCGAAGAAAAAGATTATATTTTACAAAAATTGAATACTTACGTTTTTAAAAACCCGGTAGAAGTTATGGATAATATATCTTCGGTCACCGAGTATATAAGAGCCAAGATTAAACTTGGCGGAATAAGCGCGAAAAGGTTTGTCGTACATTATTATAAAAACGTAGACGACGGCAATTATTATATTTTTGGCGACAACGGTGAGTTTTGGCGACTCAGTCGTTTTATAGACGATTCGGTAACTTTTAACGAAACGAATAACCTTACGGTATTTGAAGAATCGGGTAAGGCGTTTGGTAATTTTCAACTTCACCTTGCCGATTATCCGGTAAAAAGTTTGCATATTGCAATACCACATTTCCACAATACTGTAAATAGGTACGCTATTTTTAAAGACAGTATTGAAAGGGATGAAAGCGGTAGGGCAAATCTCGTAAGGGCGGAAATAGACGAATATTTGGCTTTTGAAGAAATTGCTACCCGTATGTATAAAATGCAACGAAGGGGCGAACTTCCTTTAAAAGTAACGCATAACGATACTAAACTCAACAACGTTTTGTTCGATAAAGAGTCTTTCCAAAATTTGGCGGTTGTCGATCTTGATACGGTTATGCCCGGACTCATTGCGTTTGACTTTGGCGACGCTATTCGTTTTGGCGCAAATACTTGCGCGGAAGATGAAAAGGACGTGTCTAAGGTTAAAATAGATATGCAAAAATATGAAGCCTTTACAAAAGGTTTCGTTGCAACGGTTGGCAAAACCTTATCTAAAAACGAAATATCTACGCTTGCGCTCGGCGCTTTAACTATGACGGTTGAGTGTGGCGTAAGATTTTTAACCGATTATATCGACGGCGATAAATATTTTAAGATTTCTCGTTTGGGGCATAATCTTGATAGGGCTCGCTGTCAACTTGCCCTTGCAAAAGATATGCTTTTGCATTTAGACGAAATGCAAAAAATCGTAGAAAAATACGTATAAGTCGGCGTATAGGTCGATTATTATTAAAAATTTAAGCGGATAGCATAAATGCTATCCGCTTTTTATATTTTAAAAATTACAATAAGTCTAACTTATTAAAGATTTAAAAACTAAAAGTTATTTATAAAAAACAGGTTTTTCTCTTTTTTAACAATCTTTTTTGAGAGCACTAATTTTTGGTCTACGAAACGAAAAGGCCAGTCGAGCAAAATTTGTTAAGCAAAAAAGGCCACCCCAAAGGGTAGCCTTAATTGCTGGCGCGCTAGTTGGAGATTCGAACTCCTGACCTTTGGTTCTCGTCAAAGCGCAACTTTTTATCACCTTTTTGCGCAAACGCAAAAAGCATGATTTTATCGTTGGCTTTTCCTCTTCCCAAAAAATCTTTTTTTGGCAAAATCTTTTTTGGGAGCCCTATTTTTTTTGGTCTACGAAACGAAAAGGTTAGTCGAGCAAAATTTGTTAAGCAAAAAAGGCCACCCAAAGGGTAGCCTTAATTGCTGGCGCGCCGTAAGAGATTCGAACTCCTGACCTTTGGTTCCGTAGACCAACGCTCTATCCAGCTGAGCTAACGGCGCGTATAGGCAAAACGAAAACTTAGTTTCATTTTGCTTATTGATTATAATACTTTAAAGATTTTTTGTCAATCGTTTTTAACGTGTTAAAGGTTTTTTTAAAAACTCTTTTTTTATTTATCTTTAAAAGGTTGAAAAATCGACTTATAGGCTAGTTTCTGCGTAGAGCATTAGCATGCTAATTGCGGTAATTGCCGCCGTTTCCGTGCGTAAAATTCGCTTGCCGAGAGAAATAACTTTACCGTTTATACCTAATGCTTGGGCTATTTCCTTACTGTCAAAACCACCTTCAGGGCCTATTAAAACGCCAACTTTCATACCTGCTTTTACGCTTTTTAAAGCCGAAATGGTGTCTTGCATGCCGTTTTTACTTTCATAGGGGATTAAAAACAAGTCTAGGTCTTTGGCTAACTTTAAAGCGTTGGCAAAACTTACCGCCTTTTCCACCGTGGGTATACGGGTGCGTTTGCTTTGTTTTGCCGCGCTCTCGGCTATCGCTTGCCAACGCGCAGTCTTGCCGTCTTTTTTCTTTTCGTCAAGTTTAACTATCGAACGGCTCATTTCAACGGGAATAATCTTATCCGCGCCGAGTTCAACTGCTTTTTGTATAATGAGTTCTAATTTATCGGCTTTAGGAAGCCCTTGAAAAAGGTGAATTTCTATCGGCAAACTAGTGTCTTGGTAATTTTCGCAAATTATTTGGGCTACCGCGCATTCGTCTTCAAAGCGTGTAAGTTTGCAAAGGTGACTTGCTCCGTCAGCGCTGACTAAAATTTCTTCGCCTATTTTCATACGAAGAACGTTTTTTATGTGGTTATAGTCCGAGCCTGAAATTAAAAACTCGTCGTTTATTTTCTTGTTTTCAGTAAAAAAATTATACATATCAGCATAATTATAACATATAAAGTTATAGTTTACAATAAAAACGGGGCTCTTTTAAAATTTTTGTATTGACGAAAATTGCCCCGTATGGTAAAATGTCTTTAAGGGGTAAGTATGTTAATAGTTTTAATTATAGTTTTAGTCGGTTTGGCGGTGGGCGCATGTTTAATCGCCCGAGGTTTTTGGGAAAATCAAAACCCCGTTATAACCGAATATAAATTGCAAAAAGAAAGTTTGCCAAGCGCCTTTAAAGGTTTTAAAATCGCTCATATTTCGGACTATCACAATACCGAAATCGGCGTGAATAACCAAAAACTGTTAAGCCTTATAAAAAAGAGTAAGCCGGATATTATCGTGATTACGGGCGATATAATAGATTCTAGAAAAACCGACGAAGCCGTCGCCCTAAACTTTGCTAAACAACTCGCATCTATTGCGCCTTGCTTTTATACTAGCGGCAATCACGAATCTCGTTACGCAGGCTTTGCCGAACTTATTTCAAAACTTGAAAACTGCGCAGTAAAGGTTTTGCAAAACGAAAGGGTAGCGATAGAGCGCGCAGGGCAGACGATTTTTATTGCGGGGGTTTCTTCGCCAAGGTTTTATTTTACCAAAAAGCAAGTTGAACAATCTAAAAATTACGTCAAAAAAACGATAGAAAGTTTGAAGGGATCTGGTCGTGATTTTACCCTTGTTTTATCTCACCATCCCGAATATGCAAACGAGTACGGCGAGAGCGGAGCGGACGTCGTATTTAGCGGGCATGCGCACGGCGGACAGTTCATTCTTCCACTTATAGGCGGACTTTACGCGCCTGAACAAGGCGTTTTACCCCGTTATACGCAAGGCGTAAAAAGGCTCGGCAGAACTGATTTGATAATAAGTCGCGGTATAGGAAACAGCACTTTTCCGTTTAGATTAAATAACCGTCCCGAAGTGGTTTTAACCATATTAAAGTAGTTAAAAACAAAAATAAAACTCGGCTTTTAAAGCCGAGTTTTTTTTGCGATTATATAGTTTTGCTATAAAATTAGTCGCGCGTCCGTTTTTATAAAAGCGGAATAGTTGCAAGATAAACGACGTCAGAGCGATTTGCCGAATCACCTTCCGCTAAAACGAAAGCTTTTTTGTGTATAATACCGCCTGCCTTTTCAACGAGCGCTTCCAAGCCTTTTAAACTTGCGCCGGTAGATAAAACGTCGTCGACGATGCCGACTTTTTTGCCCTTTATTAGGTCTACGTCGTGCTTTGAAAGGTAGAGTTTTTGGGGTTCGCCCGTGGTGATAGAACTGCCGTAAGAAATTTCAATTCCGTCTTGCATATAGAGTTTTTTGCTCTTTCTCGCAACGGCGTAAAACTCGTGGCCAAGTTCTCTTGCGGTAACGTGGCAAAGTTGAAGCCCTTTTGATTCGGCGGTTATTAAAACGTCGCAGTCGGCAAGGTGTTTTGCAAGCGACTTGCCGCAATGCTCGGTCATTTCAGACGCCCCGTGAAGGTTAAAAAAGCAAATTTTAATTCCCGAAGGAAGTGTAAGTATGGGTAGGTCGGCGTCGTAGCCGTCAATGTTTACTTTATAAAATTCAGTCATATTGCACCTCTAAATAAATGATAGCACTCTTTGCGTAAAATATCAACCGAAATCAAATATATTATAATAATTTTTTACAAACGACAGTATATTAATAGTGAAAATTTTTATTATAAGGCGGTTGTTTTAATTTGTATACAAAACCTGTAGATAGCGTTGCAAAAGAGTTTAACTCAAGCGTTTTTAGCGGATTAAAGACGGCGAGCGTGCCCATTCAAAAAGGCAAATTCGGGACGAACGCATTGAGTCCTAAAAAGCAAAAAACCTTTATTAAACGACTTATAGAGGCACTTTCAGAGCCAACACTCGTCATTTTAGAGTTTGCTTGGGTAATAACCGTAGGGGTAAATCTAGGCAAATTTTTCAAAAACGGCACGGGTGATTTTTTAGAGTGCGTCGGAATAATGTTAGCCGTAATACTGTCCGCGTCGCTTACCCTTATTATGGAAGGGCGCTCGCAAAAGGCGTTTGAAGCGCTGGGAAAAGTGTACGATAAAATTAGCGTAAAGGTAATAAGAGACGGGGTAGAGACGGTCGTTCCGAAAGAAGAAGTCGTTTGCGGTGATATAGTAATCGTCGAATCAGGGGATAAAATCGTTGCCGACGGCAGGGTTATCGAGAGTTTTTCGCTTACGGTAGACGAGTCTACGCTCACGGGCGAAAGCGGTCGGGTTGAAAAGTTTGCCGACAGAATTTATCCTAAAAACACACCGCTTGCGGAGAGAAGAAATATGCTTTATTCAGGGTCTTTCGTGGGCGGTGGAAAGGGTAAGATGCTGGTTACTGCCGTTGGCGACGGCGCCGAACTCGGTAAAATTGCAACCGAACTCAAAGGGGATGAGGGGCAAAGCGCCCCCTTAAACCAAAAACTTGCTCGGCTTGGAAAAACGGTTACTATAATCGGTAGTATTTCGGCAATTTTCGTTTTTTTGTTATCCCTTGCAAGACTTGCCATCTTTGGTGAAATTAACTTTTTTAGCGTGCAAGACGCATTTTTGGAAGGCATAGTTTTAATAGTCGCCGCCGTGCCTGAAGGCTTGCCTGCAACCGCAGCGATTTCCCTTACCTTAAACGTGGTAAAACTTGCTAGTTCTAACGCGCTTATACGAAAGTTGGTCGCCGCCGAAACCGCAGGCGCGGTGAGCGTTATTTGTTCGGATAAAACGGGTACTTTAACCCAAAATAAAATGTGCGTTGAAAGGGTTGTTTTTCAAGGTGGGCAAAGAAAAAATAGACTTATGTTAAACGCCCTTATCAACTCAACCGCAAGCGTAAAAATCGTAGGTAAAAAAGAGCAAACGTTTGGCTCTGCAACCGAAATTGCCCTTATAAAATATTATCTTAAAAAAGGGGAAAATTTTGAAAAATATCGTGATAAACGCCTTATAGGCAGGGTTTTGCCTTTTAATTCGAGCAATAAATATATGATTACCGAGTGTCTTGGTAATAAAAATCTTATATTCATTAAAGGCGCGCCCGAAATTATAATAAACGATTGTAGCGTAGACAAAAGCGAAAAGGTAAGGCTATTAAAAGAGATTGAAAAGTTTCAGTCGCAAGGCAAAAGAGTTATTGCTTTTTCGTCCTTGCCAAGCAAAATTTACGGCGAAAAACAAGCCCTTTCACTAAGTGGTGGAAAAGCCGATTTCGACGGTTACGCCGTCATATCCGACCCCGTTAGGCCGGGCGTTAAACAATCGGTTGAAATCTGCCAAGGCGCAGGCATAAAAGTTATGATGATGACGGGGGATAACTTGGCAACTGCAACCGCAATCGCCGAAGAATTGGGGCTTTTGAAGGGTGGAGGAAAGGTTTTTTCCGCCGACCATATCGACTCGTTGACGGAAAATGAATTAAAAAGAGTTATATCGCAAGTAAAAGTCGTTGCGAGAAGTACGCCTACGACTAAACTTAAAATCGTAAACGCCCTTCAAAATCGTGGTGAAGTGGTTGCCGTTACGGGCGACGGGGTGAACGACGCCCCCGCAATACGGCGCGCCGACTTAGGCGTTAGCATGGGCTCAGGGTCTGAAATAACCAAGGAAGCGAGCGACGTCGTTCTACTTGACGATTCTTTTTCGACTATAGTTAAAGCAGTATCTTTCGGCAGAAACGTCTACCGTAATTTTCAACGGTTTATAACGTTTCAACTCACCGTCAATCTAACAGCGATGATCGTCGTAATTGCAAGTCTTATTCTAGGGCTTGAAAGTCCTTTTACTTCCGTTCAACTTTTATGGATAGATATAATTATGGACGGCCCGCCCGCGCTAACCCTTGCGATGGAAGCCGATAGGGGGCAGTTTATGAAAGACATGCCCGTAAAAAGGACGGACGGCATAATTACGCCTAAAATGCTTTTTAAAATTATACTGCAAGGGGCGTTTATGGCGCTAGTCGTAGTTATGGAATATTTGTACGATTTTGTTGGGGCGGGACTCGGCTCGACAAAGACGGCGGTGTTTTGTATATTCGTAATATTCCAACTATTTAACGCCTTTAACTGTCGAAAAACGGGTAGAGATAGCGTATTTTCGGGGTTTGCCGACAACAAACCTATGTTACTCGTATTCGGCGCAACTTTTTTACTGCAAATAGTAATAACCCAAGTGCTATGCGGTTTTTTTGCCACCAGGCCACTTTCGATACAAACTTGGTTAAAAATAATAGGCGTATGCTCGCTTACGGTCGTGTTCTCAGAATGTTATAAATTGGCATATAGGTTGATTATTAAAGGTAAAAAGGGCAAAACGAGTGCTGAAAACACGAGTTTTGGGCGAGGGATGTCAGCAAGGTAAAAAATTGGGCGTTCGCCTAAAAGCCTAAAATTTGGCCCTTGCGATAAAAAGTCAAAAATCGCCCTTAAAAAAGCAAAATGATTAAATTAAAATAAGGTTATTGCATACAATATGAGTATGAAGAAAATTGAAATTAGCGATTTGGACAGGGAAGAAGGGGGAATAGATTACGTCGCCCAGTCGGTCAAGGCTCTCGCTTTGGACTTGGGTGGCGAGTTGCAGACTTTTAAGGGGTACGGTAGAGTTGGATTTTCTCTTTCTTGCCCCGAAAGGTACCAAGATTTGTTGCGGTCGGAAGTAGAGAGCAAGGTTGCCGACGTATTGGCGATAAAGCATAAATATTCTTTTTTAAAGAGAAGAATTCGTCCTTCTGGGCTAGACGAGTACCAAACCGAAATACTTTACGCGTCGATAATATCCGCGGATATCGAAGACGACAAAAGGTATATTATGCGGCGACTTCGCGGACTCGAAAATTATTATATCGACGGGGTTTACAACTTTAAACTTCGCCCGCTTAAAAATAAATGGAAGGAAATTATCGCGTATATACCCCTATTTTTTACCCAAAATCAACTCTTTGACTTCGTGGCGTATTTGGTCGGCGAAAAGCGTGGTAAAAAAGTTATCGTAAAGGACGGCAAAGTTTTAGACGTTAATTATAATCTATTGCAAAAATCTCGACTTTTAGGCGAAAAAGAAGATATAATCAAGGAGATTTTGCTATCCGCAAGCGGTAACGTGCAGGTTTTTAGCAACCTTTCTGAAAAGGAAGAAAAATATTTAAAGGGCTTTTTCGGCGGTAGAATAACTTTTTTGAAGGGAAGTTTGCTTAAAACGGTTGACAAAAAATTTTAACGGTATATAATTATAGTTACAATTAAACGTTTGGGGAAAGACAAGTAGTTTTTCGCACGAAGTTACAGAGAGCGGACGGCGGTGAGAGTTCTGCATTTACGGCGATTATACGAAACCACTATCCTGCGCGAAGGTTTGCCGAGCCTAAATTCGGTCAAAGAGCGACCGTTATATCGGTAAATAAGGTGGAACCGCGGAAATTTTTCGTCCTTAAAGTGCAACATTTTGCATTTTAAGGACTTTTTTA
This sequence comes from Clostridia bacterium, assembly GCA_017466825.1. Lineage (GTDB taxonomy): Bacteria > Bacillota > Clostridia > Christensenellales > Borkfalkiaceae > UBA10281. The sequence continues at coordinate 21,822 of JAFTTJ010000010.1, read as the reverse complement.
TATCAAAATCTATTACTTTTAAGTAAACTAAGGAGAATATTATGAACGTAAAACTTGCAGACGGTTCGATATTAGAACTAGCACAAGGTACGACCGTTGCTGGCGTTGCGCAAGCAATCAGCGAAGGTTTAAGAAGAAACGCCGTTGCCGGCAAAGTGAACGGCGAACTCGTAGATTTATCCTACGCGATAAACGAAGACGCCGAAGTTAGAATCGTAACTATGAAAGACCCTGAAGCGCTCAATATTTATCGCCACACTTGCGCGCACGTTTTAGCGCAAGCGGTAAAGTCGATTTATCCTACCTGCGCTTTGGCAATCGGTCCTACCGTTGAAAACGGTTTTTATTACGACGTTGATTTCAAAACCCCTATTTCTCAAGAAGATTTGGCAAAAATCGAAGAGGAAATGAATAAGATTATCAAGTGCAATTTCCCCATTGAAAGGTTTGAACTCGACCGTAAGTCGGCCGTTGCGCTCATGACTAAGTTTAGCGAGCCTTATAAAGTTCAACTTATAAACGATCTTCCTGAAGATAGTACCATTTCTTTTTATAAGCAAGGCGATTTCACCGACCTTTGCCGTGGTCCACATCTTCCGTCAACGGGGCTCATCAAGGCGTTTAAACTCACTTCGGTAACCGGCGCATATTGGCGTGGCAACTCTAAAAACAAAATGCTCACCCGTATTTACGGCACGGCTTTTGAAAAGAAGGCTCAACTTGAAGAGTATTTAAAGGCGGTTGAAGAAGCAAAACTTCGCGATCACAACAAAATCGGTAGAGAACTCGAATATTTCACCACCGTTGATACTATCGGTCAAGGTCTTCCCGTTATGCTTGCAAAGGGTAGTAAAACTATTCAAGTTTTACAGCGTTTCGTTGAAGACGAAGAGTACAGAAGGGGTTATATTTTAACCAAAACGCCCCTTTTCGCAAAGTCTGATTTCTATAAAATTTCGGGGCATTGGGACCATTATAGGGACGGTATGTTCATTATGGGTGAAGAAGGCAAGGATAAAGAAGTTTTTGCCCTTCGTCCTATGACTTGCCCCTTTCAATTCCAAGTTTATCTCAATAGGCCTAGAAGTTATAAAGATCTTCCCATGCGTTTTGGCGAAACTTCAACCCTTTTCAGAAATGAAGATTCAGGCGAAATGCACGGTCTTATCAGAGTAAGACAATTTACCATTTCCGAAGGTCACCTTGCTTGTACTCCCGCTCAACTTGAAGAAGAATTTAAGGGCTGTTTGGATCTTGCCGTTTACATGCTCAAAGCCGTTGGGCTTGACGATTCGGTAAGTTACCGTTTCTCAAAATGGGATAAAGACAACAAGGAAAAATATATCGGCTCTGAAGAAGAATGGGAAAACGTTCAAGACGCAATGCGTAACATTTTGGACGATATCGGCTTAGAGTATAGCGAAGCCGACGGAGAAGCGGCTTTCTACGGTCCTAAACTCGATATTCAAATTAAAAACGTTTTCGGCAAAGAAGACACTCTTATTACTATTCAAATCGACTTCCAACTCGCAAAGCGTTTCGGCATGGTTTACACCGACGACGACGGCGAAAAGAAATACCCGTACGTTATTCACAGAACGAGTATCGGCTGTTATGAAAGAACGCTCGCTTTAATGCTTGAAAAATACGCAGGCGCGCTTCCCCTTTGGGTAGCCCCCGTTCAGGCTAGAATCATGGATATTTCTGAAAAGAGCGAAGAGTATTGCCATAAGGTTTTCGATATGTTAATCGACGCAGGTATTCGCCCAGAAAAAGATTTGCGCCCCGAAAAAATCGGTAAGAAAATTCGTGACGCTCAACTTGAAAAGTTGCCCTATATGCTCGTTATTGGCGAACAAGAAGCCTTAAACGGCGAAGTTGCCGTCCGTCAGCGCGGTAAGGGTGATATCGGCAAAATGAAGGTTGAAGACTTCATAGCAATGGTTAAAAGGCAGGTTAAGGATTTAGAAATCTGGTAATTTAAAGGCGTATAAACTACGCAATGCTGCGTTTCTACTTTGTGCCCCAAACCCCGATGACCACAAAGGTCTATCGTGTCTTGTGTCACGAAGTGAGCCTTGCCTTGCTTGTTTCTCCCCCTTTAATTCATTTCAATAACTATAAAAAACAGCGGGCGAGCCTATTTTAGGCTCGCCCGCTTAATATAATAATATCTAAAACTTGCGCAAAACACAAGTTTGACGCATTTGGGTTTGAGAGTCTTGTTATTCTGTAAGTGTCTAAAAATAGAACCGATTTACGATTGAGATTTTGATCGCAAGTCGGTATTTTTGTAAAAATTTTAAATCTATATAGACATATTTGTTTAAAGGTGGTATAATTATATTCGTTAATTTGGGCAAGCCGAAAGTTGCATGCCGTTATTAAGGAGAAAAGTTATGAAGATTTTGTGTTTTGGTGACAGTATTACCGACATGGGTAGGGATTGCAAACCCGACAGTTTCGACCCGTGGGATAAGGGTTACGGCTACCCGTACGTTTTGACGTCGAAGTTTAGTGAAGAAGACCCTTCAAAGCATCAAATTATCAACCGTGGCATAAGCGGAAACAGGGTTGTTGATCTTTATGCGAGAATAAAATGCGACGTTTGGAATTTAGAGCCCGACGTATTGAGTATTTTAATCGGTGTTAACGACGTTTGGCATGAAATATCAGCGCAAAACGGCGTTGATTTGGAGCGTTATGAAAGAATTTATCGCATGCTTATAGAAGATACGAAAAAGGTACTTCCCGACCTTAAAATTATACTTTTAGAGCCGTTTATTTTGCCCGGCAATGCAACCGTTGGTAATGAAGAGCACTTTGAAGAAGTTGAGCGCTATGCGTCTGCGGTACGTAGAATTGCTCAAGACTGCGGATGTGAATTCGTGCCTTTACAAGCGCGTTTTGACGAAGCCGCAAAATTGTACGGCGCTGAAAAGATACTTTCCGACGGCGTTCACCCAACAGTTGCAGGTTCTACGCTCATTGCAAACGAGTGGCTTAAAGTCTTTAAAACTAAGGTGGCAAAATAATGGCTAACGCGAAAAACGTAGTAAAGAAGATTTTAATTATATTGCTCGTTCTCGTCCTTGCAATCGTGGTTATCGTGGGCGCGTACGTCGTTTATCTATTCACCGACTACAAGCGCATAGAAGATAATTTTTCTTTGCAGGTGAGAGAAGGTAGCGATAAAGTCGCTCAAATCGGCGTTGACTATACGGCGCTCACTTACAATATCGGCTTTGGCGCATACCTACCTGATTTCGGCTTTTTTATGGATGGCGGAACGGAATCTTGGGCTAAGTCAAAAGACTCTGTAATAGATACGATAGATTGCGTTAATCTACTTATAGGCTGGCTTAATCCCGATTTTATAATGTTACAAGAAGTGGATGAAGACGCAACCAGAAGTTATCACGTAAACGAGCGCAAGATGATTGAAGACGCTTTTTTATCGTACGATAGCGTCTTTGCGGTCAATTACGACAGTTCGTTTTTGTTCTATCCGCTTTTACAGCCCCACGGCGCGTCGCTCGCAGGAATGCTTACGCTATCTAAATTTAACGTGTTTACCGAAAGCGCTATCAGAAAGAGCCTGCCCGTTGAAGACAGTTTAATGAAATTTTTCGACCTTGACAGATGTTACTCAAAGATGAGAGTGCAAGTTGAAAACGGCAAAGAATTGGTCCTTTTTACGGCGCATCTTTCGGCGTATACGTCCGACGGCGTAGTTGCAACCGAGCAAATTAAAATTTTAACCGACGACATGCAAACCGAATACGATAAGGGCAACTACGTGATTTGCGGTGGCGATTTTAACAAAGACTTGCTCGGCAATAGCGAGAGCATTTTTGGCAAAAGCGGTCAAGGTCAAACTTGGGCGCAACCCTTCCCAACCGAATTTTTAAAGGATAAAAATTTGAGTTTAGTCAGTTCGCTCGACGAGCAAAACCCCGTGCCTTCATGCCGTAACGCCGACGCTCCGTATAACGAAAATCAATTCGTTTTGACGGTAGACGGATTTATCGTATCCGACAACGTGGCGGTTAAATCTTGTCGAGTTGCAAGCAAAGACTTTTTGTATTCCGACCACAACCCCGTACAACTTACCTTTGCTTTAAAAACAAAATAAAAATAACGCCCCGCGCTTAGGTTTAAACGCGGGGCGTGGTTTTTAATTTAGTTTAAAAGTCGGGCTATAAGCCGTTTATTTGCAGTTTTTAGTCAAAATACTGATATTAAACGCTCTCGACTTTAACTTTAATCTTAGTGGTTACGTCGGGTAAAAACTTAATTTCAACGTCGTAGACGCCAACTACTTTCAAAGGGTCTTTAAGTAAGATTTTCTTCTTGTCGATATCGTAGCCCATTTCGGCGAGTTTGTCTGCTATTTCCTTAGAGTTGATACTGCCGAAAACCTTGCCGTTTTCACCGCATTTTACCATGCAAACGACTTGTTGGTTGCGGAGTTTATTAGCAAGTTCCATAAAAGCCTTAACTTCTTCTTGTTTATGGAAAGATTCGGCCTTTTTCTTGTTATTTATAGCGTTTATTTGTGTAGAAGTAGCTTCAACGGCAAGTTTCTTTTTAAACAAACAGTTTCTTGCAAAGCCGTCGCTAACTTCAATAATCTCGTCCTTTTTGCCCGTGCCTTTAACGTCTTGTAAGAGTATAACTTTCATTTTTTGCTCCTTTTGCAGTCGGCGTAGCGCCACCGCTCTTTTTACAATTTTATTTTAACCTTTTTTACCTAAAAAGTCAATACTTATCTTGAAAATTAAGTAGTTTACCCAAACTTAATTAAAAAAGCATTAGTATAGATAAAAAAACGAGTAGAATTGCAAATAATATTTATATTATAATTTACTTAAAGGTGATATTATGAAAAAATTATTTTGTTTTTTACTTTTACTATCTTGTATCTTTACCTTTTTCGCCTGTGGCGAAACGGTAGAGAGCGAAATCGCAAGCGAAAGCGAAACTATGAGCGTAGTTGAATCGGTAGAGCACGTTCATGATTTTGCTAAAATTCTTGCAAATGATGCCACTTGTACTAAAAAGGGTAACGTTGAGCATTTTTATTGCAAAAAATGCAAAAAGTACTATTTAGACGAAGGTGGCGCGACTGAGATTACTTACGAACAGACTAAGACGGATAAGGTAAAGCACGACGCCGAAAAGATAACGGGTTCGCCTGCGACTTGTAGCCAAGCGGGAATTAAAGACCATTGGGTTTGCAAAGTGTGTGAAAACACTTTTGCAGACGAAGACTGCACTAAATCGCTCGTTGGTCAAGATAAGGAAATTCCGCCTTTAAACCACGATCTTTTACACTTTGCGGAAACGCCCGTTACGGGAGATGAAAACGGAATGTTAGAGCATTGGCAATGCGAAGAGTGCGGGGCTTTATTTTTAGACGAGCACGCCCAAAACTCAGTTAAACAAGAAGATTTAATAATTTATACGCTTATGAAAATTCCCGATTTTATCGTTGACGTGCCAAGTGGCGTAGATCCCGTTGTTTTACAACTAACGGACACTCAAATTATCGACGGAGAGCAATTGCCATCGGGTGCTTCTTCAGGGGATAAAACGACCTACGCGCGCTCAAAAATCAAAGATTATTGCTATGATTATCTAACCGAAATAATAACCGAAACCAAGCCCCATTTGATTTTGATTACCGGCGACTTAATTTACGGCAAATACGATGATAGCGGGTGGCTTTTGCTTAATTTTATAAGTTTTATGGATAGTTTTAAAATTCCTTGGGCGCCGGTTTTTGGCAATCACGACAACGAGAGCGCAATGGGTTCGGATTGGCAGAGTCAACAACTTGAAAACGCAGAGTATTGTCTTTTTAAACAACGTCAATTGACGGGTAACGGAAACTATTCGGTTGCTATAAGACAGGGCGACAAGTTGACGAGAGCGTTTTATATGCTTGACACAAACGGTTGTAATTATATGAGCGAGCAGTCGTTTGCAAACGGACATACTACGGCTTCGGTCGGCTTTGGCGACGACCAAGTCGAGTGGTATACCAAACAGATTACAATGTTGAAGGAATCCTCGCCTAGCACTAAAATTTCTTTTGCATACCATATACAACAATCAGTTTTTGCTAGCGCTCTTGATAAATACGGCTTTAATCAAGGCGAAAGAGATCAAGATATTTACGTCGATTATTTAGATAATAAGGCGGACGGCGACTTCGGTTATATCGGTAGACACATGAAAGACCCGTGGGACTCTTCTCGCAAGATTTATAACGGCATGAAAGCGCTTGGCGTCGATTCGATTTTCGTCGGACACGAACATTGCAATAGCGCAAGCGTCGTTTACGAAGGAATCCGTTTCCAATACGGACAAAAATCTAGCGAGTACGACAGATATAACGTCGTAGATTCAAGTGGCAAAATTGCCGCAATTGCCGTTTATCAAAAGGATAGTTCTGTTCAAACCCCGCTCGTCGGCGGTAGCGTTGTGGTTTTATCTAAAACCGACGGCGCTATAAAAGACGCTTATATCTACTACTGCAAAAACGCAGGTCAAAACGTGGATTTTAGCAAGGCATACTAATTATTAACCTAACGAAAAAGCGTGGTTTACGTATTCGTAAAACCACGCTTTTAATATTTTCCTATCATTTAATTAAATCTTTTATAACTTCGCCTGCAATTATTAGTCCGACTACGGACGGAACGAAAGCCACGCTACCGGGGATTTGCCTTTTTCCGTCGGGAATTGCAACGCCTTGCGCATCCGTAATTTTTATAGGCTCTTCTTTAGAGTAAACGACTTTAAGTTTTTTTACACCCCTTTCTTTTAGTTCCCTTCGCATAACTTTTGCCAAAGGGCATACCGAAGTTTTGTAGACGTCGGTTACTTCAAAAGCGGTCGGGTCTAGTTTATTACCTGCCCCCATAGAACTTATTATGGGTACGCTTGCCCGTTGCGCCCTTACGCACAGTTCAATTTTGCCCGTAACCGTGTCTATTGCGTCCACGACGTAATCGTATGCTGAAAGGTCGAATTGGTCTGCGTTTTGCTGAGTGAAAAAGGTTTTGTAAGCGTTTACCGTTGCGTTTGGATTGATTGAAAGTATACGCCGTTTTATAACGTCAACTTTCGCCTTGCCGACAGTATCGACGGTGGCGATAATTTGGCGGTTGATATTGGATAGCGAAACGTCGTCGTCGTCAACGACGTCAATTTGCCCCACACCGCTACGCGCAAGCCCTTCAACGACGTAACCGCCTACACCGCCTACGCCGAAGACGATAACCTTGCAACTATTTAGTTTTTCAAGACTGTCCTTGCCAAGTAACAGGGCAGTTCGAGAGAATTTTTCCATAATTAAACCTAATATAAGTCGCCCTATAAGTCGTTTATTGGGCGTTTTTCTTAAATTTATCGTAAAGAAGAGAGTAGAGTATGTAACTGAGAGCCAAAACGATAGTTGCCCCAAGCATAAACGGGGCGAAGGACTGCATGCCAAACTCTGCGGCGAAAACGCCCATAAGCGCAGGGCCTAAAAGAACGCCCACGTACGCAAAAGCCATTTGAATGCCCATAGCGCGTTGAGAGTTTTCTTCGCCGAAATGTTCGGGGGTTAAAAAACTAAGGTTGGGGTAAATCGGACCTTCGCCAAGACCAATTAAAAAGATTGAAATAAGCGCAACGGCTATTGAGTTTATCGGTAAAATTAAGGTTACGGTTGCCACCGTTAGAATTGCAATTCCTATCAAGTTGACTTGATGCGGGGTTAGTTTTACGGTAAGTACACCCGACAAAAACCTGCCGAGGGCAAGCCCTGCGTAAAATATTGCAAGGTAAAACGCTCCGTCGCTAGTCGTTGCGTTTTTTACGTCTACGAGATAGGTCGTAGCCCAAAGTCCGCAAGTGCATTCGATAACGCAGGATAACGCAAACACGATACCTACGGGAATACAACAAGGATTTTTGATAACTTCTTTATAACTGCCAACCTTTTGCGTGGTGAGTGTTTGGGGGTTATCTTGATTTGTATTTCCTTCGTGTACCTTCCAAAGCGGAATAGATATTATTAAAATAACCGTTATTACGAGTTGAATTAAAGAAGCGAGTTTGTATCCGTCGCGCCAACTCGTAAACGATATTGCAATGGACATAAGGTAAGGGCTGAGCGCAACGCCTATTCCGTAAAAGCAATGTAAAAAGTTCATGTGGTAGGCTTTATAGTGTAGCGCGACGTAGTTGTTTAGCGCGCTGTCAATAGCGCCTGCGCCTACGCCGAGCGGAATGCCTATTAAAATAAACGCCCAAGGCGAGTTTGCGTACGCCGTTAAAAATAGCGCGACTGCTGTTAAAGCAGTTGATAAAATCGCTACGAGTTTAGTGCCGAGTTTTTCAATTATTTGGGCGCTAAAAAGGCTTGCGATTAAGGTGCAAGAAGAAATCGGTGTGGTAATAGTCCAAGCGAGAGATTGGTCAATTCCGAGTTCTAAGCAAATTTCTGGCCAAGCAGAGCCGATCAAAGAGTCGGGTATTCCAAGCCCTATAAAGCCTGTAAAAATAACGAGTAATAGTAGTGTTGCCATGGTGATAATCGACTTATAGAGTTACTTTTTTGATATTTTACGTAATAATTTAGGCGAAGCCGTCGGCTTCGCCGTTAGTATTTAAAGTGGAATTATTTATCGGCGTTTCTCGCTTTGTACTCTTTAAGCGCGGTTGCGAGTTGGTCGGGACAAGAAGTGTTAGCCCTGCATTTAATGCCCGATAAAAGAGCAATAACTTCGTCGATATCTTTGCCTTCAACGAGTTTGGAAATACCTTGAAGGTTACCGCTACAACCGTTTACGAATTTAACGTTGTGAAGTTTATTGTCGGGGGTTACGTCGTATAAAATTTGTTTGCTACAAGTTCCTTTAGTGAGATAAGTTAACATAATACTCCTTTTGCGGGGTAGACCGCTTAGTTTTTTGGAAAGATTAGTCTACCAAGGCTTCGTATACGGTTGCGTAAACGTTGCCCGCCTTTTCTTCCCATTTTTTGTAAACGGTCTTTGCCGTTTGTCTGTCCGCAACGACGAGTTTGATTTCAAGCATCGGTTGGGACGGCTCTAAAATTTTGACGTAAACGGTATAAGTACCGTCCTTGTTCATGTAATAATCGGCGACGCAATCTTGACGTTTGCGGTATTTGTTGCGGTTATTTTTGACGAAAATCGAAATTTCTTCTCTTAAAGAAGAAGGGATCTTTACGTAAAAGTCCGCAAGACAAATTCTGCCGTCGGGCGTGATGCTGTATAACGGCTCGCCTTGGTTTGACACGTTGTAAATAAACGAATTTTTTAAAAGGTTTACGAGTATGGGCTTGCAGTCCATATACGAAATCCACGAATTTGACGAACAACACATGTCTAAAATGGTGTTTTCTGAAAGGGGAACTTCCATTTTATCAAAGACGAATAATAATATTAACTTGTTTACTAACGCATCGCCTTTAATCTGCATGGTTTCTCCTATCGTGAATTAGTTTCGTTTGATTTAAAATTGCTTATTTTTCAAATTGTTTAAGGTCTTGAAGAAGGTCGTCGCAATCGCTAGCGTGGATTTCAACGTTGATGGGTCTTGAAAGGTCAAGACTGAAAATGCCGAGAATTGATTTAGCGTCGACAACGTATCTGTCGCTACGCAAGTCTATTTCGTAAGAATACTTTTGAACGATAGAAACGAAAGTTTTAACTTGGCTAGCCATTTGAAGTGAGATTTGCACTGATTTCATAAAAAATATCCTCCTGAATTTTTTAGGTTTGGGGCGACGAGCAGAATTGCTTTTAGCCCCTTCCCGTTTATTAGATATATTATACATAAATAAAGTAAAAAAATCAATAGTTTTACCATAAATATATTGTTTTAAATTTTTATTTGTGGTATAATTGTCGTATAAACAAGGTTGTAAAAAGGTGTTTTTATGGTTACTCGTAGACAATCGGTTGAAAATTTTGCTCAAAAAATGGACGAACTTATAAACTCAAAGTTTATTTTGGCGGACAATAAAGTGTCTTCGGTCTTAGTTGCCGTTGCGGATTCGGTGCTTTTGTACGAGATTTTCGAGCACGTTACGACGGGGTTTGATTACGACACGGTAAAAAGCGTTTGCTTTGCTAAAGATTCGCAAGGCAAGGGGCATTTTTTAATGCCTAGTAGCGAGCGCGATATAATGGCGCTTTGCTTTTTAACGCTAGTTGAAATTGACGGGCAAAAAATCGACCTTTACGAACTTTGCAATCAGTTTTTTGCGTCGAGTGAAGGCAATCAAAAAACCTACGCTCGCTTTGCAAACGAGTTCTTGCGTCCGTTTAGCGAACTTACCCAAAAGACCGCCTATAAGCTCATTAACGAGCAAGATTTGGAGTTAAAAGCCCAAAAAGACGCCGAAGAAAAACAATCGAATTTTAACGCGGAAAACGCTCAACCCAAAGTTGAAACTACTCAAAATAGGGGCGGAGAAGTAAAGCGTACCAACGCAGAAATCTACCTTTTAAAACTCTTGATTTTAGCCGACGAAGAAATGAAAAAGGCTAAAAAAGATAAAGACGTTTACGAAGAACTCGTATTCGTTTTAGGCGAAGCCGAAAGGTTTGTGAAAGAGAGAAATTTAAGCGGAATTACCCTTTGTTTTACCGCTTTAAAATATATGACCAAACACGCTAAAAAAGTTAAAATTGATTTAGAGCATTTGGCAACGCTCGTTGCGGAGGTGGTAAGATGAGTGAAAAAACACTTTCGTCCGAAAAAATTTACGACGGCGTCGTTGTAAAACTTCGCAAGGATAAAATAATAACCCCAAGGGGCGTCGAGTCGTATAGAGAAATCGTTTCCCACGGGGGTGGCGCTTGTATTTTAGCCGTAAAAGACGGTAAGGTTTTACTTGAAAAGCAGTTTCGCTACGCTTACGGCGAAGAAATTTACGAACTTCCAGCCGGCAAAAGGGATAAAGGCGAAGATTTTTTCGCAACCGCTCGGCGCGAACTTGAAGAAGAAACGGGACTTATTCCGCTCAATTTAAAAAAGATAACCGAAATTTATCCAACCCCCGGCTATACGGACGAGATTATCGGCGTGTTTTTTGCCGACGAGTTTGAAAAGGGTGAAATTCACTTTGACGATACCGAAGATTTAACCAGCGAGTGGGTTGATTTAAAAACGGCTTACGAGATGATTGAAAAGGGTGTAATTAAAGACTCTAAAACTCTCGTAGGGTTACTTTGGTATAAGAGCGGTTTAAAAATATGAGCGGTATGACGGGGCTTGAAAAAAGCGCTAAAAAGGACGTTTGGGGCATGATAATAACCGTGCTTTTGTATGCGGTTGGAGCGGTGTCCGTGCCTTACGTTCAACTTGCCGAGTGGCTTAAAGTCGGCAAGGAATTAGAACTTTTATTCGGTTTTTTAACAAAATCACTATGTTCGATTTTGCCTATTTATTTAATCTTTCAATTCGGCTTTGCCGACCTTTTTAAACTAAATAAAGACAAATTAAAGGGTATGATTTTCACGATTCCCGCCTTTTTGGTAATGCTCAATAATTTGCCGTTTATACCCGTAATATCGGGCTATATGTCGATTAACTCGACTTTTTTTAAGTCATTAACCTATATTTTATACTGCCTTTCGATAGGCGTTTTAGAAGAAACGGTCTTTCGGGGTATCGTCTTGCCGTTATTGCTTTATAAGTTTTCAAAAGACAAAAAAGGTGCGTTTTGGGCGATTATCCTTTCGTCGGCAATTTTTGGCGGTATGCACCTATTTAATTTGTTCGGCGGTTTTTCGCCAATGGTATTTTTGCAAGTCGGCTACGCCTTTTTGATAGGCGCGGTGTGTGGGTTTACGCTAGTTGCAAGCGGCAATATCTATCTGCCGATTTTATTCCACGCCCTTTTCGACGTGGGCGGTTTATTGCTTAGCGAAGGGCTTGCAGAAGGCGTGCTTTGGTCGACGGCGAATATCGTTTGGACGGCGATTTCTTCAGTCGTTTTAGCAGTTTTTATCGTGGTTATATTTATAAAGAAAGATTTTTCCAACAATCTTGATAGGCTTAACTTAAACAGGGTTGAAACGGAAAAGGGAGAAGGCTGATGAGAGCGGTAGTTCAAAGGGTAACGAGCGCAAGGCTTAGCGTAAACGGTGAAACCATTTCGGAAATTGAAAAGGGGTTCGTGGTATATTTTGGCGTTGCCGAAAGCGACGGAAAGGATAAAGCCGATTATTTGGCAAAAAAAATTGCAGGTCTTAGGGTTTTTGAAGACGAAAACGGCAAGATGAATTTGGGGCTTGCGGACGTTGGCGGAAGTATACTTTTCGTTTCGCAATTTACCTTGATTGCCGACGTTTCACGTGGTAACAGACCTAGTTTTTCGGGCGCAATGCGCCCCGAGCCTGCAAATGAAATATACCTTTATTGCGCTCAAAAAATAAGAGAGTACGGCGTTGACGTAAAACTCGGCGTTTTCGGCGCGGATATGAAAATAGAGCAGGTAAATCAAGGCCCTGTTACGATAATTTACGAGGTGTAGAGTGAAGGAAAGAGAAATCGAAGAATTATTGCTAAGCGGTGGGGCGAGTTTGGTTGGGTTTAGCGATATAGGTGAAAGCCCAATTAAAAACCAGCCCGATTTAAGGTATGCCGTAACGATAGTTTATAAACTTTCCAACGCCGTTTTAAAGACCATTGAAAGCCGACCTACCATTGCTTATTTTCAACATTACAGAGCGGTAAACGCGCGACTTGATTCGCTTGCGTTAGACGTGGTAAGGTATATCGAAAACCAAGGTTACGACGCTTTTCCGATAGCGGCTTCGCAGTCTACAAACGACGATAAATCGGCTTATAGGGGCATTTTTGCCCATAAAACGGGCGCGTGTTTATCGGGCGTTGGGTATATAGGAAAAAACGCTTTGCTCTACACGAAAGAGTTTGGTAGCAAGGTAAGGCTCGCCACCGTTTTGACGAACATGCCCCTTGAAAGACAAAGGGATATAATAGTAGGCGGATGCGGAAGTTGCGAAATATGTAAAAAGGCTTGTCCCGCAGGGGCAATATCGGGGCTCAATTTTACCGTCGGTATGCAAAGGGAAGACTTTTTCGACGCTGAAAAATGTTCTTCGCATATGAAGACGTATAAAGACGTTGGTAGGGGCGCTGTCTGCGGAATTTGTATAAAAGTTTGTCCAAAAAATAATTTAAACTGAATAGGTAATCTCCTTTTGTGGCATAATTTAATCGACCGACTTTATCGGCAATGCAAAAAGGAGATTTTTTATGAGCAAAAAGAAAAAACACCCCGTGAGAAAAATGACGGAAGAAGACTATGCAAATTACTTGATGGCGCTAAAAGACGAAACGCCGATAAAGCCCTTAAAACCTAAAAAACCCGATTAAAACCAATATCGGTTACGACCTATCCAAAAAAACCTTAAAAAACGAGCCCTTCGGCGTATTTTTCCGCCAAAGGGCTTTTGTTTTTCTTGCTTTTTACGGTGGTTTATGTTATTATTATAATAACATATTTTAAAAAGTAGGTATACTTATATGAAAAAACGCATTCTTTTAAAAGACATTTATTCGTCGGCGGAAAGTTTTGCCGACAAGCACGTTACCGTAATGGGTTGGGCAAGGACGATAAGAGATTCTAAAGCCTTTGGCTTTATCGAACTCAACGACGGCAGTTGTTTCAAAAACGTCCAAGTGGTTTTTGAGAGAGAAAAAATAGATAATTACGACGAAATCGCTCGCCAAAACGTAGGTTGTTCGCTTATCGTTGAAGGCACGCTCGTGCTTACGCCAAACGCTAAGCAACCCTTTGAAATAAAGGCGGAAAAAGTCGAAGTCGAAGGGGCTTCCACTCCCGACTATCCCTTGCAGAAAAAGCGCCACTCTTTCGAGTATTTGAGAGAAATCGCTTACCTTCGTCCTAGGACGAATACTTTTAGCGCAGTTTTCCGCGTTAGAAGCGAAGCGGCTTTCGCTATACATAAATTCTTTAACGAAAGGGGTTTCGTTTACGTTCATACTCCGCTCATAACGGGTAGCGACTGTGAAGGCGCGGGCGCAATGTTCCAAGTAACGACTCTTCCGCTCGGCGACACCCCCAAGACAGAAGACGGCAAAGTCGACTTTAAGCAAGACTTTTTCGGCAAGCCCGCAAGCCTTACCGTTTCGGGACAACTTTCGGGCGAAGCGTACGCTATGGCTTTCGGTAACATCTACACGTTTGGTCCTACGTTTAGAGCGGAAAGATCTAACACCGCTCGCCACGCCGCAGAGTTTTGGATGATTGAGCCTGAAATGGCGTTTGCCGACCTTGCCGACGATATGGACGTTGCCGAAGATATGGTTAAATACGTAATCAATCACGTTATGACGACTTGTAAAAGCGAACTCGAATTTTTCAACAATTTCGTAGATAAAGGGCTTTTAGAAAGACTTTGCAACGTTAGGGATAACGAGTTCGTAAGGCTTTCCTACACCGAAGCGATTAAACTTTTAGAGCCACATAAAGACAAGTTTGAATATCCCGTATTCTGGGGTTGCGACTTGCAGAGCGAGCACGAAAGGTTTATAACCGAACAAATTTATAAAAAACCTGTATTTTTAACCGATTATCCTAAGGAAATCAAGGCGTTTTACATGCGCTTAAACGACGACGGAAAGACGGTTGCGGCAGCAGACCTTTTAGTTCCCGGCGTAGGCGAACTTATCGGCGGTAGCCAAAGAGAAGACCGTGAAGACGTATTGCTTGCGCGCATGGCGGAACTCGGCTTAAAGCCCGAAGATTACGACTGGTACTTAAATCTTCGTAAATTCGGTGGCGCAACCCACGCGGGATTCGGTCTTGGCTTCGAGCGTATGATTATGTACCTTACGGGCATTTCAAACATTAGGGACGTAATTCCCTTCCCGAGAACGGTGGACAACTTATTGTACTAATTTGCTAAAATTCGTAAAACGCTAAATGTTGAAGGATAGAAATTATATTGAAGGATAGAAATTATGAAGATTATTATCGACGCATACGGCGGAGATCATTCGCCTGCTGAAATTGTAAAAGGCGCAATCGCCGCAATAAACGAAAGAGAAGGTTTCGATATAGTGCTCGTCGGCAAGCAGGACGGGATAAACGCAATTTTGCAAAACGAAACTTACGACGTAGCGAGAGTTACCGTTGAAAACGCAACCGAAGTAATAACTTGTGAAGAATCACCCACCGAAGCGATTAGAGTTAAAAAGGACTCTTCGATAGTGAGAGCGGTTAAAATATTAAAGGAAGACGAAAACGCAAAGGCTTTCGTTTCGGCAGGGTCTACGGGCGCGGTGCTAACGGCGTCGGTAATTTTGTCAAAGAGAATAAAGGGGGTAATTCGCCCCGCCCTTGCTCCCCTTCTTCCCAACCTTGCGGACGGTCAAACTATGCTTCTTGACTGCGGTGCAAACGTAGACTGCAAGCCTAATTGGCTCGTTCAGTTCGCCGTTATGGGTAGCGTGTATATGAGAGAAGTTCTCGGCGTTAAAAATCCGAGAGTAGCCCTTTTGTCAAACGGTACGGAAGACGAAAAGGGTTGCGCTCTCACCTTGGAAACCTTTAAACTTTTACAACAGGAAAAGAGTATAAATTTCGTAGGAAATATGGAAGCGAGAGATATTCTTTCGGGCGATTACGACGTAGTCGTTGCCGACGGTTTTAGCGGTAACGTAGCCTTAAAGTCAACCGAAGGCGCAACCAAGGTTATTTTATCCTATTTAAAAGCGGGCATTAGTTCGTCGTTTAGCGCAAAGATTGGCTATTTGTTTATGAAAAAATGCTTTGCAGACCTTAAAAACAAAATCGACTATAACAAAAAGGGCGGAGCAGTTCTTCTCGGTATGGAAAAGACCGTCGTTAAAGCGCACGGTTCGTCCAAGGCGGAAGCCTTTAAAAACGCAGTTTTGCAAGCCTATAACAACTCTTCGCTCAACATCAGCGGAAAGATTGCAGAAGCCCTTTCCGCACTCGGCGGTGAAAAATGATTTTTTATCTACACGAATGCGAAGAAAAGTTGGGGTATTCCTTTAAAGACAAAACCCTTTTAAGGCTTTGTTTTACCCACTCTTCTTACGCGCACGAGCACGGCGGAGTCAAAAATAACGAGCGTTTAGAGTATTTTGGCGACTCGATTTTGGGATTTATTACCGCCGAATATTTAATGGAAAAGTACCCCCAAGCGGACGAAGGGCTTTTGACCGATTATAAACAGCAACTCGTTTCGGGCGAGCCCCTTTCTAGGGCGATTGAAAAGAGTGGGCTAGACGAATTTTTAATGTTTGGCGAAGGCGAAAGGAAAAACGGTTTCGAGCATCACCGCGCGGCTAGGGAAAATCTTTTTGAAGCCATCGTAGCGGGCATTTATTTAGACGGCGGTTTAGAAGAAGCAAAAAAATTCGTAAAGAGATTTTTGTTTGCCAAAATTCCGATTAAAGTGTGTAATAGCAAAAAGCCCGAAACGTGCAGACCGTCCGACTATAAAGGCAAGTTGCAAGAGTACGTGCAAAAAAATAAACTAGGCACTCTCTTGTATTCGGTGAAGAAAAGGACGGGGCCCGACCACGATCCGACCTTTACGATAGCGGTTACCGTAGACGGAAGAGAGTTGGCTACGGCAAAAGGCAGAAAAAAGTCGGACGCCGAAAAGGAATCGGCAAGACTAGCGCTTGAAATTCTTTCAAGACAAGAAACTACGACAATAAAACAAAAAACGCCCCCAACGCCTAAAAAACAGGCAAAGAGCAATCCGCCAAAGGCTAAAAATAAGCCGAAAGCAGGCGCGCAAAACGGGGCGATAGCGCATAAAGGAAAAAGGAGAAACGTAAAGTGAATTTCAAGAAAATTGAACTTATCGGCTTTAAATCTTTCGCTGATAGGCAGGAAATACAATTTGAAAACGGCGTTACGTGTATCGTAGGTCCTAACGGTTGCGGAAAGAGTAACGTTTCCGACGCAATCAGATGGGTGCTCGGAGAGCAGTCGGCAAAAAATCTCCGTGGCTCGTCCATGCAGGACGTAATTTTTAGCGGAACTCAAAACAGAAAGTCCCTTTCTTACTGCGAAGTTTCGCTAATCTTCGATAACACCGAAAAGATTTTCAAAAACCTTGAGTACGACGAAGTAATCTTCACCAGAAAGTTATTCCGCTCGGGCGAGAGTGAGTATTTCATCAACAAAAAACGTTCTAAACTTCGTGATATCGTAGACAATCTTCACGAATGCGGTGTAAGTAAGGGAGGGTATACGGTTATCGGTCAGGGTAAAGTTGCGGAAATTCTTTCGTCTAAACCCGAAGACAGAAGGACGATTTTTGAAGAAGCGGTAGGTATCGCTAAAACCAAAAATCAACGTCTTGAAACCATGCGTAAACTCGATAGGGTAAGAGATAACATAACCCGTATCGTAGACATTACCACCGAACTCGAGCGTCAAAGAGAACCGCTTAGAAAGGCGGCGGAAAAGACTAGGGCGGCTCGCGCGCTCGGTGAACAACTCAAATACCACGAAGTAAACGCATACCTTTACAAGCACGAAAACGCGGCTAGTTCAAAGGATAAAATCGCAATGCGTATCAAGGGTATTGAAGAGCAAACCGCGCTTAGAAACGAAGAGTTGAGCCTTGCGATAAAGGCGTATAATCAACACCAACGTGAAATAGGTGAAGCGGACGAACTTATCAGCCAACTCAACGAAGAGTTGATTGAAAAGACGAGAGCTCTTGAAAGACACTCGGGCGAAGCAAAGGTTTACAACGAAAAAGTAAACGCTCTTCGTACGGACGTAAATAGACTTACGGGCGAGAGCGCCGAAGCGAGAAGAAGAATTGAAGAACTCGATAGGCGCGTGCGCGAAAAGGGTGAATATTCTGCCGACTGCAAAAAGGAAATTGAAAAACTTGAAGATAAAGTTCTTGCGCTTAACGAAGAGCTTATTAAAGTGACCGATAAAATAACCGAAGGTGATTTACTTGCTAAAAACGCTCACCAAGAGATAATAGCAAGCGTTGAATCACTTGCGGATATCAAGCAAAATATAGGTTCGCTTTCGGCCGAAAAATCCGTTTATTCCGAACGCAAAATAGAGTCTTTGGCTAGGATAGAATCGCTCACCAAAAAGTTGAGCGGTCAAATGACCGAAAATTCTATTAAGTCTGCCGAACTTATCGCTTTAGAAAAGAGCCATAACAATTTAAAGGAAGACCTTAAAGATAGAGAAGCCGACGTTGCCGACACAAGGGCTTACGTTGGTGAAATTGAAAGAAAGATTTATTCTTTAAACTCTCAAATTTCGGCTTTGGAAGCAAACGCTAAGGTTTACAAAAACCTTAAAGAAAGTTACGACGGCTATCAATATCCCGTCAAGTTTATTATGACTGAAAGCAAGCGCAACCCCGAAGTCGGCAAAAGAGTAAAAGGGCTCGTTTCAAACATAATCAAAACCGAATCAAAGTACGAAGCGGCGATTACGTCTTGCCTTGGCGTTGCCGTTCAACATATCGTAACCGACACCCCCGAAGACGCTAAATATCTCATTAGTTATTTGAGAAAAACCGAATCGGGCTCGGCTACTTTCTTACCCATAAACAGCGTTAGAGTAAGACCGGAAAGTTACGAAATAAGGCAAGCCCTTTCCGAAAAAGGCGTAATAGGTCTTGCAAACGAAATCGTAACTTACGATAATTATTTTAGCAATATTATCAAATTCCTTTTGGGCAATACACTCGTCGTTGACAATATCGACAACGCCGTTCAAATCGCAAACAAGTACCGTTTCGCTTTTAAAATCGCTACTTTAGACGGCGATATTTTAACCAACGCCGGTACTATGACGGGCGGTTCGAGAAGACACAACGGCGCAAATCTTTTGTCAATGGACACCAAGATTAAAGATATTGAAGACGAACTTGCTAAAAAGCATGCCGAAATGGATAAGCTTTCGGCGAGAAAAGCCCAATTTTTAAAGCAAATTGACGAGCAACAAGCCGAAAGTGAAAAGGTTGCGACTGAAATCCAAGAGACTAAGCAACAAATTGCAATTTTAAAAGAGCAAATTACCGCCCTTGAAATTGCTATAAGCGAAACTCAAAAAGAACTCGAAGCGAGCAAGGACGACAACTCGCTCATAGCCCTTCGTCTTTCTGAAATCGAAAGGAAATATTCGGCTATTGAAGAAGGCAACGAAGAACTTTTGAAAAAGAGAGAGTTAGCGTCTTCCGACGCCGACAAGCATCAAGCCGATTTCGTTGACTATACCGCTAAGAGAGACGAACTTTCCGCCGAACTTCACAAAGTTCAAGAGCGCAACGTATTCCTTCGCGGTGAAATCAAAGCGGCTACCGAAGACGTTGAGAGAATGAAGGTTGAGAGAAAGGAAAAAGAAGATCTCGTTGCCGAAAACTCTCAAAAGATAACCGCGCTCAACGTAGAAATTTCTAAACTTTTAGACGAAGTTGCAAAAGTTTCGCTCACCGATACCGAAAAAGAATACCTTGACGCGGTAAGGGTGAAGAGAGATAGAATCGCTACGAGAAAGGTCGAACTTAACGAAGAAGTTAAGCAAGACAACTTAAAGCGTGATATGGTTCAAGCCGAACTTGCAAAACTTGCAGAGTCTAAGGCAAAAGAAGAAACGGCGCTCGCCCGTATCGATACCGAACTCGAATACTTGCAAGCAAGGGTATGGGACGAATATCAAATCGACTACGAATCCGCCCTTCCCCTTCGCGACGATAATTACGATATAATCACGTCGAATAGCGAAATCGCTTCCCTTAAAAAGAAGATTTCCGCGCTTGGCAATATCAACTACAACGCTATTGAAGAGTTCGACGAGTTAGACGCGCGTTATCAAGATATGACCACGCAAAGGGACGACCTTACCAAAGCGGAAGAAGACCTTTTACTCGTTATCAAAAAACTTACCGAAGAAATGAGCGTTACCTTTGCCGAAGGCTTTGCTAAAATTCGCTCTAACTTCACGAGAATATTCAAAGAACTTTTCGGTGGCGGTACTGCCGACCTTATTTTGGAAAAGAACGAAACGGACGATCCGCTCGAACAGGGCATTGAAATCGTTGCCGAACCGCCGGGAAAGAAACTTCAAAAGATATCTCTTTTGTCAGGTGGCGAAATGGCGCTCACGGCTATTGCAATTCTCTTTGCAATATTAAAACTTCGCCCAATGCCTTTCGTCGTTCTCGACGAAATCGAAGCGGCGCTTGACGACGCTAACGTAGAAAGGTTTGCAAATTACCTTAAAAACTTCTCGCAAGATACTCAATTTATAGTTATAACCCACAAAAAGGTGACTATGGAACGTGGCGACTCTCTTTACGGCGTAACCATGCAGGAAAAGGGCGTTTCCAAGATTATTTCCGTTAAACTTGCCGACGCTGTGGATACTTATGGTGCATAATGGGATTTTTTAGTAAAATTTTTGACGCTCTTAAAAAGACGAAAGACGGTTTAGTGCAAAAACTTCGTACCCTTTTTGCAAGGGATAAAATAGGCGAAGACTTTTACGAAGACCTTGAAGATATTTTAATTTCTTCGGATATTTCGGTTGCAACCGCTGACGAAATCGTTGAAAATTTAAGAGATAGAATGATTGCCGAAAAGGCAAAAGATAAAGATTACGTTATCGAAGAACTTAAAAAAGAACTTAAACTTTGCTTAGATCAAGCCGACGATTTCGTTTTGGAAACCCCCGCCGTAATTATGGTTATCGGCGTAAACGGGGTAGGTAAAACGACGTCTATCGGCAAAATGGCTCGTTATTTTACCGACAATAAAAAGACGGTTACTATTGCGGCGGCGGATACTTTCCGCGCTGCCGCTGCCGACCAACTCGAAGTCTGGGCGGAAAGAGCAAAGGTTAGGATAGTTAAAAGTTCGGAAGGTAGCGATCCGTCCGCAGTCGTTTTCGACGCCCTTTCGTCCGTAAAGGCTAAGGGCACGGACGTGCTTATTATCGATACCGCAGGCAGACTTCACACCAAGTCCAACCTTATGGAAGAACTCAAAAAGATGTCAAGAGTAGTCGCAAGGGAATTCCCGTCCGCGCATTTTTACAAGTTTATCGCGCTTGA
This sequence comes from Clostridia bacterium, assembly GCA_017466825.1. Classification (GTDB taxonomy): domain Bacteria; phylum Bacillota; class Clostridia; order Christensenellales; family Borkfalkiaceae; genus UBA10281. The sequence goes on along the minus strand of JAFTTJ010000010.1, from coordinate 662 downwards.
CGCAACAACGGGGCAAAACGCCCTTTCGCAAGTCGAAGTCTTTGACGACGCTGTCGGTATCGACGGCATTATATTAACCAAACTCGACGGTACTGCAAAAGGCGGTTTCGTGCTTTCGCTTTGTAACGAATTGCAAGTTCCCGTGGCATTCGTCGGCACAGGTGAAAAACTTGACGATATCGAACGTTTTGATAAAGATGCGTTTATTGATGGTATTCTCGGCGACTAAATTTTAAAGCCTTATATACTTCGCCCCGCGTCGTTTACTGCAAGTGCTTGCCGACTGGGATGACCAACAAGGTCTATCCCATCCGTCAACCCCTTGCGAGCCTAGCGGTACTCGTATCTAAACCTTTAAACGGGTTAAAGGCTTATCTACTTCGCAAAAGTGCGTTACTGCTTTTAGTTTTCGACCCCAATGACCAACAAGGTCTATTGTGTCCGCAAACAAAAAGCGAGCCTTCTTTTGCTCGCATCTAAACCTTTAAACGAGTTTAAAGTCGTATAAACTTCGCAAAAGCGCGTTACTGCATTAAAGTCTAAACCCCGATGACCACAAAGGTCTATCGTGTCTTATCCTTTAATGCGAGCCATAAAGGGCTCCCGCAAAAGATTTTGAAAAAAGATTTTGTGGGAAAAGGAGCAACCGATAGAAAAGTTTT
>JAFTTJ010000009.1 GCA_017466825.1 Clostridia bacterium | reverse complement strand
GAGCCATAAAGGGCTCCCGCAAAAGATTTTGAAAAAAGATTTTGTGGGAAAAGGAGCAACCGATAGAAAAGTTTTACCAACCGTAGCCACGGTTGGTTGACAAAAAATCGAGTTGCGACGCGCTCGCATCTAAGCCTTTAATAAAGACTTATATACTTCGCAAAAAACAATCATTTAGGCGACTTTCGACGAAAGTCGCCTTTTTTTCGTAAAGGTTTTGTGAAAACGCAATTAAAATTTTTTAAATCGCTTGTAAATTGGTTTGGTAAAGTATATAATAATTTTACGCGTGAAAGTAAAAATCTTTAAAAATTTGGCAAAACCTAAAAGTCTATCCTAATTTAAAATTTTTACAAGCGCTTAAAAAATATGAAAATTACTAGCGAAACTAAAAAAACTATCCTTCGGCTCGTGGCGTCGGCGCTTATAATATGCGCGATAGTTGCTATATCCTATCTAGTTTTATACCTTATGGGTTGGACTAAACTCACGCAAGAGCAGTTGCAAGGTTATATTGAGTCTACGGGCGCAATCGCACCGCTGATTTTCGCGCTCGTTTCATTTTTGCAAGTGACGTTTATTCCTATTCCGGGAGCAATAACGATTTTGGCTGGCAACTACCTGTTCGGCGCAATGCAGTCCTTTATTTATTCTTATTTAGGAATGCTACTCGGCGCAATGTTTGCATTTTTTCTAGGTAAAATCATTGGTAGACCTTTCGTAAATTGGGTTGTTGGTTCGCCGAAAAAGGTGGGCGATTGGCTTAAAAAACTAAAAGGCAGGCAAAACGTAATACTCTTTTTTATGTTTTTGCTACCCTTTTTCCCCGACGATATTTTGTGTACGGTCGCAGGGCTTTTGCCTATGACCTACGGTGGGTTTTTTATAATGCAAGCCATAACGAGAGCAACTTCAATAGGTTTTACCTTGCTACTTATGTCGGGCGAAATTATACCTTATCACGGTTGGGGATTGGTCTGTTTGGGGGGTATTGCCGCGGCGTGTATAGTAGCGTTTATACTCAGTATGAAATATTCTGAAAAAATCAACGATTTTTTCGTAAAAACTATAAATAAACTTTTCGGCAAAGACAAATTACAAAAGGAAAAAGATGACGAGTAAACAAAATCAAATGGGCTCGGTGTATAAAAACGCCGTGCAATTAATAGTAGTCGGTAGTATAACGGGTATCTTTGCAGGTATAGTCGTTACCCTGTATAATATTTGCGCTTCCTTCGTAGAGTCGGGCGCAAAGGGCATTTACGAGTTGGTTAGGCAAAATCCCGCCTTTATCCCATTGCTTGTACTAGCCCTACTTATAGGCGCGTTCTTTTTGAGTGTGGCGATAAGGCTAGTGCCAATGATAAAGGGTAGCGGTATTCCCCAAACCGAAGGCGCAACCCGTGGTATCGTACGGTTTAAGTGGTATCGGGACGCCGTTATGATGTTTGCGGTAAGCCTATTGTCTATTTTTATGGGACTTTCAGCAGGAGCGGAAGGTCCTAGCGTACATATCGGCGCAGCCATGGGCGACGGGGTTTCGGCGGTTACCCGCCGTAACGAAATGATAAGGCGCTATCAAATAACGGGCGGTGCTTGCGCAGGTCTTGCAATAGCCGTCGACGCGCCTATGTCGGGCATGGCTTTTGCATTTGAAGAAGCGCACAAGCGCTTTACGCCCGAAGTATTTATTTGCGCCTTTTCGTCGGTTATTACGGGCATGCTTACAAAAACGGGACTTTACGCCCTTTTCGGCATGGACTTGCACGGTGGTTTTCATTCGTTTACAATGGCGGAAATACCCGTGTCGGACTATTTGTTCGTCGTGTTGTCGGCTATAATTTGCGGTCTTTTAGGCGTATTGCTTTTTAAGTCGGTATTTTGGATAAAAGCGCTTTTTAGCAAGATTAATTTTAAAAAAGTTTGGCAAAACGGTTGGGTAAAAACGGCGATTGCCGTGCTTATAGGCGGACTTTTCTCGCTAATCACCGTAAACGTAATGGGTGGCGGACACGATTTTATCGAAACGCTCGGCTCGCTATCTTCAAGCCAAACGCCTTCTGTTTTCGGGCTTCCTATAATTTGGACGTTGCTTATAGTTTTAGTTTTTAAAGCGGTCGCAACCGTACTCAATATGGGCGCGAGCGTACCATGCGGAACGTTTATTCCAATGCTTGCAATAGGCGCGTGTATCGGCGCGCTCACGTCGGAAATTTGGGTGTTACTCGGCATGAATCCCGCTAGCAAAGATACTTTAATTATGATATGTATGGCGGCGTTTTTCGCAACCGTAGTCAAAGCGCCTATCACGGCGGTTATTATGGTGGTTGAAATGACTTTTAGTTTTACCCCCTTACTGCCCGTTATAATCGGCGTTTCGATAGGATACTTCATAGGCGATATCGCAAGAACGGATAGCATTTACGAAACCCTTTTAGATCAATTCGTTGAAGAGAGCGGAATAAAGGAAAAGGAAAAAGAATTTACGCTCGTTTATACGGCAATGCCACTTTGTATTGCTATGGGTAGAGAAATAAGAGACGTCTTATGGCCAAACGGCGTAAAAGTTACTCTCATTAAACGTGGCGGTGAAGATATCGTGCCCGACGGCGGAACTGTAATTTGCGAAGGGGACGAACTCACTTTTGCTTGCACGGCGGAAAGTCAGAGCGCAATCGAAGACGATTTAAAGAATATTTTAGGCGTAGTTTAAAATTTGCAATAGCGTATAGCGTTGCTGGAATAATTTTATGGAATTCGACAAAACTATGGTGTTATTAGATTACGTAAAGGTTGAAATTAAAAAATTTGTATTGACAAAGCGTTGTTTTAGACGGGCTTGGTATGGCTCTTGATTTAAAGGTCTTGAAAGATTATCAAAATTCTCACGTCAAAAATTAAGCGAAGCCCCGTTGCGGTTTGCAACGGGGCGTTTATATCCGCCGCCAGATTTAGCGTAAGTTCATCTATATTTCATAAAATTTAATTGACAAACATATAATAAAGTTATATAATATACGTAATGAGGAGTAGTTGGCGGTAAAACCGTAACTAAATCGGTAGCACAAACCTTATAGGTTTCGGTTTAGTTTTAAACGACGAGATCATGCCAGGGGGTGGCATGATTTTTTTATTTTTTTTTAAAGGCTTATCTACTTCGCAAAAGTGCGTTACTGCTTTTAGTTTTCGACCCCAATGACCAACAAGGTCTATTGTGTCCGTCAACTAAAAGCGAGCCTTCTTTTGCTCGTATCTAAACCTTTAAACGGGTTTAAAGTCTTATCTACTTCGTGCCGCGTTGTTTACTGCAAATGTTTGCCGACTGGGATGACCGACAAGTTCGCATACTGCTTTTCATTGCAAAATATAAAAAAAGAGAAATCTTAAAAATAAAGCGTTAAAACGCAAAAGGAGTATTATGACACCTTACAATCAACCTGCCGACAAAGTCTTGTCGGAACTCGGTACTGACCAAGTTACCGGTCTTACCAGCGAGCAAGTTGCAGAAAGGATGCAACAGTACGGACCTAACAAACTCAAAGAAAAAGAGAAGAAAACTCTGTTAGCCCGCTTTTTAGAGCAGTTTACGGACGTAATGATAATTATTCTTCTCATTGCGGCGGCAATTTCTTTGGGCGTAGCAATCTATACTACCGTTACGACGGGGCATTTCGATATAGTCGAAATGATTGAACCCTTCCTTATTCTTGCGATAGTTCTTATCAACGCAATCATGGGCGTAGTTCAAGAGAGTAAAGCCGAAAAGGCGCTTGAAGCCCTTAAAAATATGTCAGCGCCCCACGCAAGAGTTATTCGTGACGGCGTTGAAAAACTTATTCAATCGGCAGATCTCGTTCCCGGCGATATAATCAAACTCGAAGCGGGTGATTTCGTGCCTGCCGACGCAAGGCTTATCAAAAGCGTAAACTTAAAGTCGGAAGAAGCCGCTTTAACGGGCGAATCAGTTCCGTCTGAAAAAAATGCGGACGAAATCGCTCTTGAAAAAGCCCCCCTTGGCGATAGGACGAACATGGTATATTCAAGTTGTTCGATAACCTACGGTACTGCGCTTGCAGTCGTTACGGGCACGGGTATGGATACCGAAGTTGGTAAAATCGCCAACAAACTCTTAAACGAAGAAGACGGAAAAACCCCCTTGCAAGAAAAACTTGCAAAACTCGGCAGTATGCTCGGTATTTTGGTACTCGTAGTATGCGCGGTTATGTTTATCGTACAACTCGTGCGTGACGTAATCGGCAAGCCGTTTAGTATCGACGTTATTATCGAAGCGTTTATGGGCGCAATTTCGCTCGCCGTTTCGGCTATTCCCGAAGGTCTTCCCGCAGTAGTTACCATCGTTCTTTCAATCGGCGTACAGCGCATGGTTAAAAAGAACGCAATTATAAGAAAACTCCCCGCAGTTGAAACTTTAGGTAGCGCGTCTATCATTTGTTCGGATAAGACGGGTACGCTCACTCAAAATCGTATGACGCTCGTAAAAACCTACGTCGACGGTGGCGAAATAACCGAATTTAACGGTGAAGCAAACGGCGAAACCTACAAAATGCTTTGTTACGGCAGTCTTTGTTCGGACGGTAAAGTCGTATTTGAAGACGGCGCTGAAAAACACCTTGGCGACCCCACCGAAACCGCAATCGTTCTCGCGGCGCACAAGGCGGGTGGTGTTCAAGACGAACTCAACGCGCAAAGCCCCAGAGTTGCCGAACTTCCTTTCGACTCCGACCGTAAACTTATGACTACGGTTAATATGATTGACGGAAAACCCGTTGCAATCGTAAAGGGCGCTTTCGACGTAATCGCAACTAGAACTGTAAAAGGCGACGTTGAAAAGGCTAAAATCGCTTGTAACGAAATGAGTTCGGACGCTTTAAGAGTACTTGCAGTCGCTTATAAAGAACTCGACGAAGTTCCCGAAAAGGCTACTTTTGAAGAACTTGAAAACGGACTTACCTTCCTTGGACTCGTCGGTATGATCGATCCGCCCAGACCTGAGTGTAAAGACGCCGTTGCAGTTTGCCGTCAGGCAGGTATTAAACCCGTTATGATCACGGGCGACCATATCGTAACCGCGCAGGCAATAGCAAGAGAACTCGGCATTTTTGTCGACGGCGACAAGGCAATAACGGGCGCAGAGCTCGACGAAATGAGCGACGAAGAACTCGATAGAGAAGTTAGAAATATTTCGGTCTACGCGCGCGTTTCGCCCGAAAATAAGATAAGAATCGTCAAGGCTTGGCAGAAAAAAGGCGAAGTCGTTTCTATGACGGGCGACGGCGTAAACGACGCTCCCGCGCTCAAGGCGGCGGATATCGGTTGCGCAATGGGTATTACGGGTACGGACGTAGCGAAAGGCGCGTCTGATATGACTCTTACCGACGACAACTTCGCAACTATCGTCTCTGCCGTTGAAGAAGGTCGCGGTATCTTTGAAAATATCAAAAAGGTAGTAGGTTTCTTACTTTCTACCAACCTTGCCGAAGTGCTCGTAGTATTCATATCTACCGTAATTTTAGGTTACGTTGCAGGGCTTGGAAATCCGTTTATTCCCATCCAACTTCTTTGGATTAACCTTGTTACGGACTCTCTTCCTGCAATCGCTCTCGGTATGGAAGCAATCGAGCACGACGTAATGCTCCGCAGTCCTAAGCCTAAAAACGAAAGTTTATTCGCTCACGGTCTTGGCTTAAAGATTGGTCTCAACGGCGTACTTTTGACAGTTACAACCTTGGTAGGATATATTCTCGGCGCGGTAATTATGAAAACTCCGTCCGGTTTAAACCACGCCGCAGGTAGCACCATGGCGTTTATGATACTTGCAATGAGCCAACTCGTACAAGCGCTCAACATGCGCTCTGAGCACTCGCTCTTTGAAGTCGGATTCTTCTCTAATAAAACTATGAACTTATCCCTTTTCATCTGTACGGCGCTTACTGCTTTCGTTCTTTTCGTTCCCGGCGTCGTAGGCGTGTTCGGTATGATGTATCTCGATTGGTGGCTTTACGTAGTAGGTCTTGGTCTTTCCCTTCTTCCCATACTCGTTATGGAAATAGCAAAGGCGATCGGCTTTATTAAATCTCACCACAAAAAGTAATATGCTTTAACTCAAAAACCCCGCAACTTTGCGGGGTTTTCGTTTTTTATAAAAATATTGCTATTAAATTTTATAAAAATATTGCCATTAAAGCAAAAGTATGCTATTATAATAAAAAATTGAAAGGATAGCAAAGGTGATATATGAAGAGAATAATAGCCGTAATTATAATCGCAGTAAGTATATTATCGTTTAGCGCGTGCGACAAAGACGAGCCAAGAATTGGTCTTACATATAATACTCATTATTATGGTAGTGTATATGAAGATTTTTTACAAAAATATGAAGAAAATAAAGAAAAGATTCCCAACGATTTTTACGTTCTTGCTCCGCAAGATTATAGAGAAGAAGCAAGTTTAAACCCACTTTGGGGAATGCACTTTTACGAGAGTACGGAAGAAGGTGTTTTAAAAGGCGCTTGGGTATATCAAACGTTTTACGTTTGCAACGAGCAAAAATATGGTAAACAAACTACCGATTGGGGGCAAGTTGGCGGTATTGCAACAAACTTTAGAGTGGCTTTTACGTCTAATCCTTTATACGCGCCAACAATAGGTGAAGAAGTCGTTATTAAACACGTGATACCAACCTATTCAGAAGTTCGAGAAAATTACTTAGACTTATATCAAGGAGAAAAATGTTTCGCGTCCGTTGTATTTGAATTTTTGGGTAAGTTGCAAACCGACGGACAAAGAAGGATTTTAGTTGAAAATTATATAAAAGAAAATCTAATGCCGTATAGCGAATACGTAACGCGCAACGAAAACGGTGATTTTTCGCCGAGTACGTTAGCAGTTGATAGTGGAGAAAACCCCAAATACGAGCGCGCCTTTTGGGATTTAGGTACAACTATTGAAAGCGTTTGGCATTTTAGCGACGAAACTCACGATGAACAACTTCAAAAGTATGGGTTGTCTTTTTTATATTTTGAAACTTTGCCTAAAAAGAGTGAGATGTGGGACGAGTGGCCGAAATTTGACGTCGACGTTAAAGCAAAAGATATAGACGAAAGCGGTAACGCCCAAGAAATATACTTCGTATCTAAAGTTGAATGTTGGGATTACAACTTAAAAGGCGGTAATAGGTTTGCTCCGTACGTTACTAATATGCGCATCGATATGATAACCGTTCCCCTTTACGTGGAAGATTTTAACGTTGATTTAATTAGAATAGAAAAAATAACTGACGATTACGTAAATCTTTATTATGAAGATATTTGTTGCGCAACGGTACAATTAGGTTGTAGTTACGAATATTTTGAAAATTACGTAAAAACTTATTTGCGCTACTATACTCCAAGTGCAGAGAGTGAAAACGCTTTATAAACTTAAAATGTCGCGGTATAAGCGCGTTATTTAAAAATTCTAGACAAATAAAACCCCCGACGGAATTTCGTCGGGGGTTAGTTTTTAAGTCGGTTAAGCCCAGCGCGCCTTTGCAATTTCGGGGTAGGCTTCGTCGGTAATGTTTACTACGCGCCTTACGAGCGAGAGGCATTCTTCACCGCAAGTAGCAGAGTCTACTACGGCGTCGATAGAAACGATAATATCCTTATCGCTATCCATATAGAATTTTACCCAACGATATTTAGCGTTGAGTTCGTTGCAAACTTCAATAGCCTTTGCTTCACGGCTCTTAAAGTTTGCAATATCCCAGCACTTGAATTCTACGTATTCGTCGCCTTCTTCGTCAAAAATTACGTAAACGGGAATACTGTCAAGATTGTCGCCCGTGTAGGTAACTTTAATAACGTTGTCCGAACTGACGGTATATTTAATGTCTTCCTGATCCATATAATCTACAAACATTTGCGCAAAATGTAACATAATGTGTTCTCCTTTTCGTTTAGTCTTTACATAAAGTTATCACAAACGGCATATAAAAGTCAATAGTTTTTTAAAAATAATATATATAATATATTAAAAAAGGTAAATTTTACTATTATTTCCATTAAAAAATTGGGCTAAACGCATAATAACGCCTTTTAGATTGTGCATATTGACAAAATGAATGTAAAGTTACTATAAATAATAATATAATAATTGACAATAGTAAAAAAATTGTGATATAATAGTGAAAACTGTTGAAATTTGTTGTTCGGTATGAATTTTGCAACCAACGTAGAAAATTTTATTGCTATTTTAAACTCGGAAAACGAGTGGCAAAACGCCACTACCTTAATCGTCAGCGAGCCTTGCAAAAAAGCGCTTGCCGATTTTTGTTTAAAAAAGGGTAGCGGTTTCCTTTTAAATAAAGTTTTCGCTATAAAAAAACTTATAAAAGCGCTAATAGGCGGTGGGGTTATCCCCCCGATTAAAGTCAAGTTTGACTATTTTAAAAAAGGGCACGCCTACATGCTCGATAAGGGTGAAATTCATTTTTGCAACGATTTCCTTTTTAAGGACGCTTTTGAAAAAAACGTCGCAATGACCGCGCACGAGATAGCGCACGCTATACTTTCCTTTCAGCCGACTTACGGCAGGCTATTGGCGCTTAACCAAGAGTTTTTAGGTCTTATAAAAACGCCTAGCCAAATAGTTATTACCCCCGTTGAGTTCTATGCAAATCTACTCACCGTAAAATTATTAAATTTAGGGGTGGACGGGGCTAAGGATAGCGAAAGGGTAGCCTTTTTAAATGAAGAAGCCGATTTTTTAAAACGAAAAATGCGCGCTTCAATCAAGGAGTTTAACTCTCAAAATTCGTAAAATTTCCCACGGGGGATTTTAATATAGGCTTTAAGCCAACTAAAACAGATTTCATAGGGAGAAAACAATTATGGAATTAAAAGAAAGAAAGGTTGAAAACCAAGAAAAGACTCAAGAAGAATTACTTAAAGAATACCGTGAACAAACCGCTAAAGAAGGCAAGCACGACTATCACGTTGACGGTTATTATAGCGACTATTCTGAAAGCAGTTGTTGTTGCTAAGATCTAAGTAACATGTACGGTTACTTTAGGCCGTTCGAATCCAAATTGTCCGTAGGCGAAAGGAAACTTTTCCACAGTTATTACTGTCGGCTCTGTTATTGCCTACGGGTAGTTGGTGGACAAAAATCGCGCTGTCTTACAATGTTTGACACGGCGATTTATTCAATTTTATACGCTATTGCGACGGGTGAGCAAAGGCCACCCTTTTTGTCGTGTGAAAGAATAGGTAAAAAGAATATGAACCTATTTTTAGACGACGAAGTGGGTAAAAGGTTTGCTTACCTTTCTTTAATTGCGATAGGTGAAAAAGTTCACGACGACGAAGTAGACGGCAAAAAGGGGCGCGCATTTTGGCTTAATATTCTTTTTAAAAAGCAAATTAAACTTGCTCAAGACGCTCTTCCCGAAGTTGCTAAAATTTCTCGTCAAAAAACTGACGAAATTTCCGCGCTTCAAGACGGGGGAGCGGGGCTTTTTACCGTTTTAGACGCTTACGGCGAAATGGGCGCGGGTATTTTTAAGGCTTTCGGCGTAACGGACGAGCGGTTTTTGCAAGTTTACCGCAGTATTTTTAAGTGGACCTTCTTCGTGGATATGCTTTGCGATTATGAAGACGACTTTAAGGAAAAGGCTTACAACGCCTTTTTCGACAAAGATTGCCCTACTATCAAGGCTGTTTTTGAAAAAAACTTTGCATTTATTTTGGACGCAAACACCAAAATAAGTAATGATATTATCAGTTCGTTAAAGGCTATAAACGACGGATCTATGGAATGGAAGATAATCTATCGCGTTATGGAATATTCCTTAAATACCGTCGCTTTCAACGTGTTAGAAGACAAAGACGTTAAGTTCCACTACTTTAAAGAACTTAAAAAGAATTGGAAACTCGGCAGGGGGGAAAATAAGAGTAATTTCTCTTAATTTATTATGGATAAAATAAACGTTATAGTAAAAACGACTAACGCTTGCAACTTGCGTTGTAAGTATTGTTATAATAGCGAATCGGGTTATACTACCGAAATTTTGCCCCTTGACAAACTTGAAAAATTCTTGACTATGCTCGCCGTAGATTTTAGAGAAATCGTTCTCGTTTGGCACGGTGGCGAGCCGACCTATTGCGGACTTGATTATTTTAAAAAGATAGTCGAAATGGAAGATAGAATACACGCCGTAAACGGGGTAGTGATTCGCAATTCCTTGCAGACTAACGGCACTCTTTTAAATGAAGAGTGGATAGATTTCTTTAAAAAGTACGATTTTAAAGTTGGGCTTTCGTTTGACGGCAAGGATAACGACAAGTACCGTCAACAAGGCGAAAAGACCTTAAAGGCAATGCAACTTATGCAAAAAAAGGGGCTTAACGCGTCCTGTCTTGCAGTCGTTGCCGACGACGATTACGACTTGATTGAAAATTACGAGTTTTTCGCGTCCAAAAATATAGCCGTTGAGTTTTCCTATTTATTTATGGAAGGCGGAGCAAAGACAATGGGCAGTCTTACCAAGGAAAAATACGTAGAAAAATATTTAAAATTCGTCGACCATTGGTTTGAAGACGTCGACGGGGTAGACGTAAGACTTATTGAAAGTTATATTGCAATGGCAATGGGTAATTATTTTAGAATTTGCTCAAACAGTTCTTGCCACGGCAAATACCTTTCTATCGCGCCAAACGGCGATATTTACAACTGCGGAAGGGATAGTATGCTTTTATATCCTTTCGGCAACGTTTCTTCGGTAAACTCTTACGACGAAATTATTGCAAGCGACGGGTTTAAAAACCTTTTGCTCGGCTCTATTGAACGCAGAAAAAAATGTAAGGCAAATTGTGAGTTTTTCGACAACTGCGCAGGCGGATGCGCCGATTGCGCTTTGAGCGAAAACGGGCTTACTAATCCCCCTGAATTTGCTTGCTATTGCTTCCAAAAAATATATACTCACGTCAAGGCGAAAATGCAAAAGATTAAGGACGAAAAGATTCCGCTTGACAAACTAAATCCCGGCGTAAGGCGTACTTTAAAGCGCTGTATGACGGTTAGTGGCGGCAATTTTGAAAACCTTATCGCAGACGACTTCGTGTAAAAACTAAAACCCTAAAAGGGTAGAGAAAAACAATTTAAAAAACGAGGAAATTATGTGGGGTACAACTTTAGGTGCGGTGCTCATGTACGTTGCAACTTTTGCATACATGGCGCTCGTTATTTTGGTCGGAGAATTCGTTCTTCATAAATTTAATACGGATAAAGAGATGACGCGTAAATGCGAACATTTAGCAACTTGCGCAAGTTGGGCAATTTGTTACTTTTTCGTAGGCCCGTCAATACATTTGGTTATAGTAAACTTCCTATCTCTCTTAGTATTCGCCGTTTTAACTTTCGGCAACCTTATGAAGTCGGCGGAAAGGGAAGATGCGGATAAGAGTTACGGCATTTTTTATTTCGGCTTGGCAACCTTCGTTACCATTACTATAACTATACTTTTTAATAAAGACTTTATACCTTATTCGGCAATCGCCTACTACTGCTTGGCTCTAGCCGACGGCTTTGCGCCAATTATTGCAAAACTTGCAGGGCGGTACAACGTAACGATGTTTAAGCCAAAATCTTTAGTCGGGTTTTTGACGGTTTTGGTTATTTCGAGTTTAGTTACGCTCTGTTGTAATTTTATCTTCCAACTCAACTTAAATTGGGCGTTTATAATTGCGGTGGGCTGTTTTGCCGCCCACGCCGAACTTTACGGTCAACGCGGTTTTGACAACGTAACCGTAAACCTTGGCGTCTTTGGTTTACTTGTTTTAAATCATTACGGCTTGGTAACTTTACCCGTGCTCGTCGCTTTAATTTCCGCCCCCGCCATTACTATTTTTATTACTCAAACTAAAGCCTTGACAATGCTCGGCGCTTTGATTTCATTTTGCTACGTGCTTGCGACTGCAATCTTTGGCAACTTCTCACTCGTAATGATGATTTTAATTTTGTTCGTTGCAGAAGGTATCGTTTCAAAATTCACGTCTGAAAGGTTTAAGTCTAACGATCAAGAAGAAGGCAAACCTAAAAAAGAGAAAAAAGGCAGGTCGGCTTTCCAAATTATTGCAAACGCAGCAGTTGCTTGCGTGTGCGTAATCGCTTATTATTTTACTAATAACGTGATATTTATGTACGCTTCAATCGTTGCCATTGCCGAAGAATTTGCTGATAGTATGGCTTCGGATATAGGTAGACTTTCACGCTTTGCCCCCCTTGATATTTTAAAATTTAAGCCCGTAACCCCCGGCATTAGCGGTGGCGTTAGCATTTTGGGTTTAGTAAGCGCCTTGGTCGGCGCAGCGGTCGCAGTATTCGTTGCGTACTGCTTTGGTGTGTTTGAGTGGCACGTATTTCTAATCTTGGTTTTAGTCGCCTTTTTGGGTACTATTATCGATAGCGTTTTGGGCTCGCTCATGCAGGTTTTATACAAGTGTCCCACTTGCCAAACCTTAACCGAAAGGGAAGAGTGTTGCGGTAACAAAGCCGAAATAGTTAAAGGCGTAAAGTGCATAGATAATAGTATGGTAAATCTTTTGACTGGCGCGCTTACTTCAATTATTGCAATATTGATTTTTATTGTATTGTAACTAAAAAACGAAACGACCTATGCGGTTTGCATAGGTCGTTTTTAATGCCAAAAATAAAGTTAATCGACTTATAGGTCTGTTTTAAGCAAACTATTCTTTAATAATACCCCAAGTATGATATTCGTTTTCGGTAGAATTACCAACGTATTTGGTGGTCATAACGAGTTTGTTTCCGTCGATTGAAATTTCTGCCCAAGAACATTGCTCAGAGTTTTTAGCGTAGTAATAAACGCCATTATCGTTTTTGTAGACGGTACGGCTTTGATTGCCTGCAGGTCCGTTCATAACGTATAAAACACCGTCAGGATTTACCGTGTAGTTTACGCCGTTTTCTTTACGCCAAGTTTCGGTGGAAGCGTTACCGCCCGTCGTCATGGGGAAGGTTCTCGATACTAAGTGGTCGTGACCTTGGAATACGATATCTACGCCGTATTCGACGAAAAGATTGTGCAGTTGTGACCTTAAAGCAAGGCAAATTTGGTTTCTACTTGGATTAGCACCGTAGTTACCAACTGAGTAAATTGGGTTGTGAAGTGCAACGAAAAGCCACTGTTTATCGTTTGATTTAAGTTCGTTAACGAGCCAGTCGTATTGAACGTTAGTCAATTTGTTTGACGTTAATTCGTTTGAATTGAGCATTATAAATTTGGCGTTGCCATAGGTAAAACTATAATAATAGCCAAGATTTACCGATTGAGTAGGCATGGCGTTATTAAAATGCTTATAAATCTCTTTACTGCCGTTTTGGTAGGTTGTTTCGTGGTTGCCCGAAAGTGCCATAACGGGAGTTTTGGAAAAATAGTTAAAGTTGGAGTCAATAATATCAGTCCATTGTTGTTCGTAACAAGAATATTCAACTATATCGCCCGTGTGCAAGGTGAAATCGGTGGTTTTTGTCGAGTAATCTAAAATTTTTGCCAAATATTCGCCTGTGCTGTTGCCCGACACTTGTGAGTCGCTAAGGTGTGCAAAAGAGAACTTGTTTGCGGTTAAGTCTTTGGTTGTAAAAGTTATCGTTTGGCTACCTGTATCAACGTACTTGTCGTACACTCTGTAAGTGTAAGTCGAATTGTTTTCTAAGGGAAATTCCGCTTTGGCTACGTAGTAAGAAATCTGTTTGTCATCCGTTGATAAACTTACGTGCTTTTCGGTGTGAACGTCGTATTCAACGTAATTGTCGAGCGAATTGCCCTTTGCAACTTGTACCACGGGGCGCAAGGGTTTTGACTGGGTATTGTAAGTTATTCCGTATAAGTTTTGAGTTGTGTCGTAAAGTGAAATGGTTAAAGAAACGGGCTTATAGGGGACCTTTTCGCTTTCCGTATAGATTTTTAAAGGATCGCCGTAACTGAAAAATTCTTTGCCTTTCGCTCCGCATACGCAAGATTTAAAGTAGGTTGCAGGGCTTTGGTGAGTTGCCTCGTCTTTTAAAAAAGCGCCATCGGGGTTTTCGCAGTCGTAAACGTGATCTCCCAGTTCGTTGTCGTAAAAAGTGCCGAGTAAAGTGTTAAACGCTCCACATCCCGTACAAGAATAATAATACTGACCACCTTTTTGGCAAGTTGCAGCAGTCTTTAAGTATTTATCGTCTTTTACTTTTGCAGTATAGTTGTGAGCAAGGGGACGGTAGGTGGAATAAGTTTCTTCACCCTTTTCACCACACTCGCAACTATAGTAGTACTGCGCCGCATTTACGCAAGTTGCCGCCGTTTTTAAGTAATCTTCCGTATTTACTTTTTTATTAAAGACGTGGGTGTGAGTTTGACAACCCGTGCCGATAGCCAAAAAGCAAGAAATTGCAAGCAAAAAGGCGGTTAGTTTTTTTAACATGTGTTTTCTCCTTACTGTGTCGTGATTAATATTATATTAAATATAATATTAATTGTCAATATGGAATTTTTACGAATTGTGCGGTTTTTTAACTGTTTACAAATTTCATAAAAGCGGTATTAAACTTTTTTAAATATAAAAGTTTTCGTTAGTTTGCGACTACCCACCCGTTCAAATCCCTCTATAACTTTCTTATAACAATAAAAGTCCAAAACCAAAAAATTGGGTTTGGACTTTTATGGCTGGGGATGAGGGATTTGAACCCCCGAGTGACGGAGTCAGAGTCCGTAGCCTTACCGCTTGGCGAATCCCCAATATTAAATTTTAGTTGAGTTTAGGCGGTTAATTGTATAACCGCCTATTGATTATACTACAATCTTTGTTAAATTTGCAAGTATTTTAAAGCCGTTTCTTTTAAATCATCAAATTTTTTAGCCCCTTCCATAAAGCAAAGGTAAAGAGCGGTGGTATCGTATCTTGCGTCGTGTCCGCCTACGTCCCCCGCGCCGAAAAGTTCTATGCTTTTGCGAGTAACGTCATAAGGATAAATATCTAAAAACTCACACATTTCACCGAGTTTTGGGTATTTATAGCCCCTGTGATTAGCCCTTTCCATTTTCATAATTGGGGTAAAAGCCTTCATGGTGTCAAAACTCTCTTTATAACGGAAACGAGTATCTTGATAGCCAAATTCCGCAATCAAAAAGGAAATATCAAAATTTACGTTGTGCGCAACGATAAGGTCGGCAGACAAAAAGTCGTCGTAAATTTCGTCCATAGAGCATGAAAAAGTGTTTCCGCCCGACAAAACGGCTAGTTTTTCAACAGTAAATCCGTGTACTGCCGCAGCCGACGGCTCAATGTACTCAACTGCAAAAAAGAAGTTTTTTGCAACCGTAGTTTGCCCGTCCGTCATCACGTAGGAAAGTTGTATTATTCTGCCGGGTCTAAGCCCGGTCGTTTCGGTGTCGAAAAATAAAATCATAATAATATTATAGCATAAATTTTAACGATTTTCAAACGAATAAAAAAGCATTTACCCAAATTTACGGTAAATGCTAATTGTTTTTATCAATTCTTCCAAGCAAGTAGTTGGCAACTGCACTTAAAAATTTAGCAATGGAAATATAAAATAAATCAAAAAAGAAAGGCGTTTGCAATAAAGCAAACGCCTCTATTCTTGGTTTTTTATGCCTTTTTGTCGGCAATTTTTTCAAGGCGAGTAATCGTCTTTGAAAAGTAGAGCGCTATAATAACTACTAGCGAAATAATAAAATCAGGACCTATATAGGTTATTTGATATAAAAACGAGTAAATAAACATATTGTCCGCAGGCAAATTAGTCCAAATACCGCCGTTAGCAAAATAAATAAATCCCGATAAAAGGTGGGCTAAAAATCTCCAAATATAAGTAAAGCCAACACCTGCAATTAAACCGCCGAGTTCGTTTTTAATAAGTTTTCTAAAAAGTCCAACAAGGCAAATCGACGCAAAGGCAAGCGGAAAATCTAGCAAAAACGTAGTGCCAGTAAATAGGTAAGGGCTTTGAATAAATTGCAATAATCCGTAAATAAGCCCGCCTATAATACCGCTAATCGGTCCAAAGATGTAAGAATAAAGCATTATAGGTACCATGCTTGCAATCGTTATCGACCCGCCGTAAGTTACGGGTGAAAACTTGAGAAAGGATAATCCGAAAGACGTAGCAATGCAAATGCCTGCAAAAACGATTCGCTTGGTGTCAAAGCCTTGACCGCCACGGTTGCTTATGCAAACTATAACGAGCAGAGCGATCAAAAGCGCAATCGCGCCTACGGAAATCCAAGTTACGATTGGGTTTTCACCGTCGATAATCGACGTGAAAAAGTTTAAAATATTGTTCATAATCTCCTTTATTTCGCCAAGGAAAAAATTTGCTTGTTCCTATGCTTTAAGGGGCAACGCGCGTTAAAAAATAAAACCCCAATGCAAAGCATAGGGGTATACTGCCAATTATTTCATCTTCTTCCCAGTCAAGCATTATCTTGTCAGGTTCAAAGGGTATAATCTCAGCTTACGTCTTGCGACAAAGCACCCCTAGGCGAAATTGTGATTTTATTATACAACTTAATAAACTCTTCGTCAACTGCTTTTTAACTTTTTTTCAAAAATCGTCAAAAAATTTAAGGCGAAATTCGTCAAAAAGGGCTCAAAATTTTCGTCAAAAAGCGAGTCGCCTTTTCTCGCCAAAATTTTGCAAGGCAAAAAAGTAACGCTTGCGCATTTTTGCATACGAACTTAGGCTAAAAACCCTTGCAAAATGGCGAAAATAAGGGTATAATAATATTATGAAAACCTTTTTTGCAAACGGAAAAAAACTTTCCGAAGAAATAACCGAATATTTTAAGGGCGCGGTTTCATACTCTTTCGCCAATAAACTCATTAGAAAAAAGGAAGTAAAGGTAAACGGCGTTAGGGTTAAGGCAGACTTTAAAACCGACTACGGCGATAAGATTGAAATCTATTACGACGGCGAAGATAAACGGGCGCAAAAGGTGCTTTTTAGCGATCCAAACTTACTCGTTATCTATAAGCCTAGCGGTATTACGTCCGAAGATTTTTACTCGCTAATTAAAGAGAGTTATCCTACGGCGGGTTTCGTACATAGGCTGGACCAAAACACCGACGGAATTATGGTTTTTTCGTTAACAACCCAAGCGGAAACCGAACTTTTAAAGGGCTTTAAAGAGCGTGCTTTTGAAAAGTTTTATCTGGCGGAAGTCGTTGGCGAGCCCAAAAACAGTAGCGCAACGCTAACCGCATATTTATTTAAAGACGCTAAAAAGGGCGAAGTTAAAATTTACGATACCCCCGTAAAGGGTAGCGAAAAGATTATAACTTCATACTCGGTTTTAAAAACCGACGGCAAAACGAGCCTTCTTGAAGTTAAGTTAATAACGGGTAAAACCCATCAAATAAGAGCCCATCTCGCCCACGTAGGTCACTTTATCATTGGGGACGGAAAGTATGGCAATGAGTCGATAAATCGCCGTTTTCGCGCAAAAAAACAGCGCTTAACCGCCTATAAACTAACCCTTAAATTTAGTCAAGAAAGCCCCTTATATTATCTAAATGGAAAAACTTTTATAATAGAAAAATAACCTTAAAAAAGCCCGTGAGCATAAACTTGCTCACGGGCTTTAAGTTTAAAATTTAGTCTTTAAAACTCTTTTCAAATTCAATAACGGCGTAGTATTTTCTATCCAAACTTGCAAGGGCGTTTTCAACGTCCGTTTTTATTTGGTCTTCGGTATTTTTGTCAAAGGGCACTACCACGTCAAATATAACGTTAGTAAAGGTCGGGCCTTTTACTATTCTCATATCGTGCATGGTAACCGACTCGTATTTTTCGGCTAAAAGCCCGCCTATAAGTTGATTAAGGGTAGAAGTTTCGGGGTCGGCTAGGTCTAACGGGTCAAGGTGGCATACTAGATGCACGTTGAGTTTGTTTAGGCACTCTCTTTCAATTTCGTCGGCGAGTTCGTGCGAGATCATTACGTCGACTCTCGAATCTACTTCAATATGAACGGTAGCAAAAGACTGTGTAGGACCGTAACTGTGAACGATAAGTTCGTGTACGCCCAATATCCCGTCAAAGCCAAGGATTAAATCTTCAATTTTTTTCATCAGTTCCTTGTCGGGTTTTTCGCCGAGAAGGGGGTTGATGGTTTCCTTTATCAAAGTAATTGCCGAAATGAGTACGAAGAGTGAAACTAGCACGCCGAGATATCCGTCTAAAGGAAGGTTGGTAAACAATCCAACGATTGCGCATACGAGCACTACCGACGTAGAAATCGAGTCGTTTCTATTGTCCGCGCTCATTGCTAAGATTGCGTCGGAATCAACGTCTTTGCCAAGTTTGTTAAATATTACGGCGAGCATTATTTTTATTATTATCGAAACGCCTAAAATAATGCAGGTTACTATTGAAAACTGCGTTTGGTCGGTCGAAAAAATCTTCGTAATCGACGCTCGCCCCGTTTCAAAGCCGATAAAGAAAATTACGCAGGCGACGAGTAGCGCCGTTACGTATTCAAACCTAGCGTGCCCAAACGGGTGATCGCTATCGGCAGGTTTGCCCGAAATTTTAAAACCTATCGTCGTAATAATCGAAGTCATAAAATCGGTAAGGTTGTTTACGGCGTCGGCAATTACGGCTACGCTACCCGAAAGTAGCGCGGCAATAAATTTTATAGTGAATAAAAACAAGTTGGCAACGATACCCAAAACGCCCGTAGCCGTGCCGTATCTTGCCCTAACTTCGGGGCTTGATACGTTTTGATAATCTTTAATAAACAGTTTTTTAAAAAGTTCGGTCATATAATCACCACTCTTAAATATATTCAAAACACGCGTAAAATATATGCGCACGCAATCAAAAGCGCGCGCATAAGTCGTTTAATTAACGTTTTTCTTACTGATTGCCAAATTTAGCCGTTATTGGTTAAAAATCTATTTTCCAAATAAAGGGCGGTTATGCAAACGGAAATTGAAGCAATGAGCACCGCTACCGATTTCATAACGTCCGAAGTCGAGTCTGGCACAATACAAGCGCTGTCTACGTAAGCAATTCCGTCGCCGTATAAAATGGTGAGCAGGTTTCCGCGTTTTAAAACGGTAACTTTCGTCTTTTCTTCAAACACGCCGAGTTGGTTGCCTTCGCCGTCTAAAATAGCAACGCCACCTTTTTTGTAAACGTAAACGTCGTCTATTTTAACGTTGCCGTCTTCGGTTACGATACTTTCAACCAAAAAACTCTTGGGTATATATCCAAAATTTTCACCGTCTTTAACGACGCAGTAGTCAACGCCGTTAAAGGTTATTTCGCCTACGATAGTAACGGCTTTAAACTTATCCACAAGGTTTTCCGTCTTGTAAAGTTTTTCCAAAACGGGTAGAGAATAGGTTGCGAATTTTACGTTGGCAAATCTAGAATAATCGCTTGCATTTACCGAAAACGCGCTTTCAATATCCGAATTTCTCGCAACGGCGGAAACCCCGTCTTTTATTAAGAGTGAGTACTTTTCGTCGAGAGAGATTACTGCGTATTCTTCGCTTGCCGATAAATTTTCGGTGTAGTCGACGAATTTGAAATGTTCACCGCTTAATTCGGAAAGGTCGATTTTAAAGAGTTTAGCGCCCTTTTTGACCTTTGCAAAGGTCTGATTTGCATTAAACGCCATTGAAAAACCTTGCGGAATATCAATGGTGTGCGGTGTTGCAACGTTTAGGTCGCTCGGCGCGGAAGAACTCAAAATAAGCCCTTCAAAAATAAAGTACGCCGTCTGCGAATTGCAGGATAAACACATTGATTTTGCAGGGGCAATCTCGCCGAGATTAGCCGAAGTCTTTAAGGTTTTTGCCGTTACGCTATTCTTTTCGATAATTTCGATAGAATTTTGGTCGTATAGAGCGTACAGTTTGCCGTCGAAGTCCGTTTGAAGATTCCTAATAGTTGAAGTTATAGGCGTTCTAGCCAAAAATTCTACTGTTTTTCCGTCGTAGGAATAGAATTCGTAATTATCCCCTTCCTTTGCGCAGTAGTAAATAGTGCCGAAAACGTCAACCGCAATTTCGTAAGCAGAGCCCACGCTAGTTTGGGTAGAGAGAACAGACTCAAAGTGCAGGGTTTCGTTAGATAGGTCTATCTTGTACGCAACGGGGTGAGAGTCGTTATCTATCGTTTCGGTAGTTATAAGGTAAAAGGCGTTTTCAGAATAAGTGATATCCACTACGTTGGCGAGTTTAGATTTACTTGCGTTTGAAAGGTTAAAAATAAGTTCGTTTTCTTCGTCGGGCGTAATTTTACAAACGTGCACGTATTCGCCCGTGTAATAACAAATATAGTCGTTGCCTACGGCAAAACACTCTATATCGTCAACTAAATTGATGCGGTTATACGTCCTTTCGTTAGTTGCTATATCGTTGATAACGACTATTCTACCTTCGTCTAAGGCGTAAATTCGCTCTTTATCCACGGCAATGTCTTTGACCTTTGCGGTAAGTCTGTTTATAGCCTTCGAGTTGGTCGTTATTGCAAATTCGGTAAACGAATTGTCTTTTGCAAGGTCGATTTCTTGTACGGCGTTTATCTTGCCGTCAACTATCCACAACTTGTCGCCCACTAAACAAATGCCCTTGGGGCTGTAAACGTTGCCTAGATCCGGCTCTTCGCCAACGGGCGCAGACGCGGTAATCTGGCAAGGCGTTTTTTCTTGAGCGCTCATATCCACGCCGTAAACGCCGGTTGGGCAAGAATAGTAAAGGGTAGAGCCGTCTTCCGTGCAGATTAGCGATTCGACGTTGGACGCTTGAATTATAGGACTGTCGGCGTTTTGCCAACTGAAAATACCGTCTTGACCGATTTTAGAGCAGTAAACTTCACCGCTTGGGGAGAGAAGAAGCATTGCCGAATTTTGGAAAAACGCTTTGCTTTCGGTGCTCTCGTCAATGGTAAACCCGCCCGAAAGGTCGGTGGATATTTTATACTTTTTAACGTAGTCGCTCGTGTGGACGACTATGTAATCGCCGTGTATGCTAAACGAGTTTGCGCTAAAGATGTGGGTGTTTACGGGGGTTGAAGACCAGCCGTCTTCTTCAAAACCGCTTATGTCTACGTAATGGACGTTAGAGTCGTACAAAAACAGTAAGAAGTTGCCGTAGCGCTGAACGGCTTTAACCGAAACGTCGCCGAGTTGAAGGGGCACGGAAGAGAACTTTTCGTTTTTATAAATTACGATAGCGTCTTTGTGCGAAATGGCGACGAAATCTTCGCCGTTGCCCGTATAACGGCATAGTGCGTACGGGTTGTCGAGTTTATAATATTGAAGGTAACTCGTCGGCAAAAAGATGCCCGTTTGGACTTGGGTTGAATTTTGGCTAGAATTTTGGTCGGCAAAAGCGCCCGCTTTTGTAAAAAGCGGAATCAAAAACGAGAATATTAAAATTGAAAGGAATAATACTCTAAATTTTTTCACTTTAATAACCTTTTAAGCCTTAAAATTTATTATTAAATATAGTATAACATATATTACTGACAAATTTCAAGTTTTTTTGACAAAAGATTACAAAAAGTTTTTTAGCCTACTGTGTTATGGGGCAACCGTATGTCATATATATTCGGCTATCTTAAAAACGAACAAATGTTCGCAAATTAAAAAACGACCGCCGAAAAAAAATTAAAAAAAGTTTGTTCGGAGAGTATTGATTTTGCAAAAATTCGGGTTTACAATATCGGTGTCTTTGGCAGTCCGAAAAATGCAGACGCAAGAAAAAAACGAACTCGGCGAAGAAAGGGAGGTGCTAAAAATGTATGCTTATGAAAAAGCGGTTTTAAAAACCTATAAACAAACTGAAACGTTTATCAAAACGACCAAAAACACGATAGTAAAAGGCGCTTACGCGAGTTATCGCAGTTTTCGTCCGGCGCAGGCGCAAGCCGAAAAACTTATTGATCTTTGCGAGAAGAAATCCGAGATTGAAGAACTCAAAAACGCAATCGACGAGTCGCTTGCAAGTTTAAAACCGTGTTACGCCTATATTCTCGGCGAAAAATACGGGGTAGGCGAGTATGCAAACGCTCAACCTATGCAAAAAAATAACGCCTACTACCGCAAGTCGGCTTACGCTCTCGGCAAGTTCGTTCAAGAGATGCGAAGTAGGGGTTTTACAAACGAAGTTTACGAGTCGATATGCAAGAGATACGGGTATATCGACAACGCGCATAAAAGCATAGTCGCAATGGAAAAAAGGGTTATAGAAAGCGGAAATCTACTTAACGTAGGTAAGAGTTTAAAGCCCGAAAGAGCATAACAAAAGCCCCCTATGGGGCTTTTATATTGAAAAATCGTGGCGTAATCTTTGAAAAATCGTTAAGCAGACGTTGAAAAAAATTAAGGCGTAACGGTTTTTGGTTATTCGTCGTAATCGTCTAACGTCAAAACTTCGTCTTTGGGGTTTGGCGCTGGCTTAAAGAGTAAGTATACGATACTAATAGCCACTATCGAAACGGCTACTATAATCACTATTTGCAGGGTGTTGCCAAGCCCGTCGGAAGTTTGATCTTCTGGCGAAGACTCGTTTTCAGATTCGCTCGCGCTTTCGCTATCGGTTATAATCGGCAAGGACGGCGGAGTAAAAGAGTGTACGGCGGTAGTCGGCACGTAGCCGATATACTTATCCCCCGAAGAAGTGTTTACTAGTCCGTAAATCAACTTTTCGCCGTTGTTTCTCGTCAAAGTGCCGTAAAAGTCGAGCGTGCTATTTTGAGTAACCGTTTCGGTTATCGAAAAGTCGGCGTCTTTATACATTAGGCAGTTTTGATTTACCGTCAAAATCAAATTGGGGTAGAGAACGGACGGGATTTCGTCGACGATATTTAAGTGTTCGTTTGAAATATATCCCTTTGCGGACGGTTTTGAAGGGTTATCGCTCTTGTATTCTACTTTCGTGGAAGAGTGATTTACCGTCAACACCTTAACGTAATACCCAACGGGCAAAGTAAACCACTCTACGGTAAGGGTAGAGTCAATGTAGAGCATAACGCCGTCGGTTAAAACTCTCGAATAGCGCTCGCCGTCGGCTTTAACCGAAAAGGTCGGCGCTTGAAAAGCAAATAATACTAACAATAAAAGAATAAATTTTTTCATAACGTAACGATTATAACCCCTTATAAATGGCGCAACAAACCTAAAAAAGCAAAAAAAGGAGAGAGTTTGTCGATTATGACTGAAAGGGAGTGTCTTGAAAAGTTAGCCCTTATCGAACGGGAGATAAAAAGGCGGGCGGATAGACCTATAAACAACTATAATACGGGGGATAAAATCCACTTAAAGCAGTTGGCTTTTCACAAATGCCAAAAGCGCAACCGTTGGGTTTTCGGGGGAAACCGAAGCGGTAAAACCGAGTGCGGAGCGGTTGAAAGCATTTATATGGCAAGGGGAATTCATCCGTATAGGCAAAACCGTAAGGACGTTTTCGGCTGGGTTGTTTCGCTATCGAGAGAAGTCCAAAGGGACGTTGCTCAAAGCAAGATTTTAAAGTATCTTCCAAGGGAGTGGATTGCCGAAATCGTGATGAGTTCGGGGCGAAAAGACAGTCCCGAAAGCGGTATTATAGACCAGATAAAAATTAAAAACGTATTCGGCGGTAT
Source organism: Clostridia bacterium (assembly GCA_017466825.1). Lineage (GTDB taxonomy): Bacteria > Bacillota > Clostridia > Christensenellales > Borkfalkiaceae > UBA10281. The sequence goes on along the minus strand of JAFTTJ010000009.1, from coordinate 45,846 downwards.
TTCAACGATAGGGTTTAAAAGTTGCGACCAAGGCAGAGAAAAATTTCAAGGCAGTTCGCTTGATTTCGTGTGGTTTGACGAAGAACCGCCCGTCGACGTTTACAACGAGTGCAAGATGCGTATTCTCGATAAAAAAGGGGACATATTCGGCACTATGACTCCGCTTAAAGGCTTGACTTTCGTCTATGACGAAATATTTTTAAACAGAAGTAATTCCCCTGACGTTTGGTGCGAGTTTATGGAGTGGGCGGATAACCCCTACCTTGCTAAAGACGAGATAGACTCGCTCACTTCAACGCTATCCGAAAGAGAATTAGACGCAAGGCGATTTGGTAGGTTTTCGGACGAGTCGGGGCTAGTCTACGTCGAATTCGACGAAAATAAGCACGTTATCGAGCCCTTTCCGATTCCTTTTGATTGGCAAAATTCCCTTTCAATCGACCCCGGGCTCAACAATCCGCTTGCGTGCCATTGGTACTGCGTCGATTACGACGATAACGTCTACGTCGTCGCCGAGCATTATCAAGCCAAAAAAGACGTCGAGTGGCACAGCGCCAAAATTAAGGAAAAATGCGACGAAATCGGGTGGCGTAGAGATCAAAAGGGCAGGATATGCGCCCTTATCGACTCTGCGGCAAACCAAAGGACGCTTTCCAGCGTCAAAAGCGTTACCGAACTTTTTTACGACTGCGGAATTTTGGCTAATCCCAACGTAAATAAAGATTTATTTTCGGGCATTGCAAGGGTGAAGGAATATTTTAAAAACGATAGACTGTTCATCTTTAAAAATTGCGTAAATTTAATACGCGAACTCAAATCTTACCGTTGGGGCAAGGGTGATAATCCCGTCAAAAAAGACGACCATTGCGTCGACGAGTTGAGATATTTCATAGCGTCTAGACCGCAGGGGGATAAACCCAAGCAAGTTCTTTCGGAAATAGCCAAGGACAAGCAAAGGCTTGCAAAAAGGTTAAGGAGAATAAAAACCGAAAGTTAGGGGGCTTTCGGTTTAAGTTAAAGACGTGAATTCAAAAACTAAAAAAGACGCTCTTCGCGCTCTCGTCAAAAAGGCAACGGGCTTTGAAGCCCAAGAAACGATTGAAGAATTTGCCGAATTAGACGGTGAAATGAAACTCTTAAAGCGCAAGGTAACTACCAAAGTTATTCCGCCCGACGTTTCCGCCGTTAAACTGCTTATCGAACTTGAAGACGGCGAAAAAGATATTTTTTCGCTGAGCGACGAAGAACTCGAAGCCGAAAGAGAAAGGATTATCAACTTATTAAAGGAGAAATATAAAAAATGACTGTAGAAAAAAGTAAAGTAGAGATTAAGTGCGACGCAAACGGTTGCTATGAAAAAGCCGTTTTTAGCCTGAGTTTCGACGGGGTTGCGCCCCAGTACCATTTTTGCGAAAAACACGCAATAGAGTTAAAAAACGCTCTTTGCTCGCTAGACGATAGCGATTGTAAAAAGGACAAAAAGAAAGGTCGGGGGTAAAAATTTATGCAAAGCAAAGATATTGAAAATTTCGTTGAAGGAAAGGAAGGCGAAAGGTTTTACGAAGACGTCGTTCAAAGCGTTAAGGACGATTTTTTAAGAAGGCAGAACGAGCGCAGAGAAATCGAAAGACAATGGCAAATTAACATAAATTATCTTTCGGGCAATCAATATTGCGAAATCGCGCCCAACGGCGAAGTGGAAGAAGTTGAAAAGTATTATTTTTGGCAAACTCGCAACGCCTACAACCACATTGCGCCCGTCATCGACACGAGAATATCAAAACTCACGGCGTCTTGTCCCATTATGAGCGTAAGGGCGCAGGGTGAAGAAGAAAGGGATATCAAGACGGCAAAACTCTCGTCGGCTATCCTTAAATCGACTTATAGCCGTACTAATTTAAAAGAAACGATTGCAAAAGCAACCAAGTGGAGCGAGGTTTGCGGGACTTCTTTTTACTACGTCGGATGGGATGGCGACGGCGGAAAACGCATTGGCGAATTGGACGGAGTTCCCGTGTTTGAAGGGGACGTAAAGGTCGAAGCCGTGTCGCCTTTCGAGATTTTTCCCGATTCTCTTTGTGCCGAGAGCGTAGGCGAATGTCAAAGCGTAATCAGGGCGAGAGCGGTGAGAGTTTGCGACGTTGAAAAGACTTACGGCGAGCGCTTTAAGGGGCAGGATATAGGTGTGTTTACCCTTTCGCCAAACGGCGCAGACCTTTCGTGCGGTGCAAATCGCTTGCACGACGGCGTAATTTTAATTGAAAAATACGAGCGCCCGACCGCCGAATTTCCCAATGGTAGATATATCGTCGTTGCCGAAAATAAAATTTTGCACTACGGCGAATTGCCTTACGTAAACGGGACGGAAGGCAGAAGGGATATCCCTATTATTCAGCAAAAATCAATCGATATTGCGGGCTCGTTTTTCGGTTCGTCGGTAATCGAGAGAATTATCCCCGTTCAAAGGGCTTACAACGCGGTTAAAAATAGAAAACAAGAGTTTTTAAACAGGCTCACTATGGGCGTTATGTCGGTTGAAGACGGTTCGGTCGACGTTGACGATTTAGCCGAAGACGGCTTGTCGCCGGGTAAAATCGTGGTCTACCGTCAGGGCAGTCGTCCGCCGTCGGTGATAGGCACGGGCAATATTCCGTCCGAACTCATCTACGAAGAAGAAAGGCTTTTAAACGAGTTTATTTTAATAAGCGGTGTAAGTGAATTTTCAAGGACGTCGGCAATTGACGCCAACATTACTTCGGGCGTTGCGCTTCAACTTCTTATTGACCAAGAAGAAGCGAGAATCAGCGCTACGAGCGAGAGTTTAAAAAGGGCTGTTAAGGAAGTGGGAAAACACGTAATTAGGCTTTTCAAACAGTTTGTAACGGACGTAAGACTGTTGAAAGTTGCGGGCGAATCGGGCAGGGTAGAACTCTATTATTTCAGTTCTTCCGACGTTTCGTCAGACGACGTGGAATTCGACACCGAAAACGGTATGGCGTTTTCACCTGCGCAAAAGAAAAACGCCGTTTATGAACTTATAGGCGCAGGTATTTTAAAGGACGACAAAGGACAGATGTCTAAAAGAACTAAGTCGAAACTGCTTGAAATCTTAGGTTTCGGCTCTATCGACAACGCTTTAGACGTCGAGAGTTTGCACGTCGGCAAAGCCGAAAACGAAAATCTCGAAGGCTTTAAAACTCAAGTTTTAGTAGACGAGTACGACGATCACGAAATACACGTCGCGGAGCACACTAGATTTTTGCTTTCGGTAGAGAGCGACGGGGTTAGAAAAGACCCCGAAAGAAAGAAGTACGCAATCGAGCATTTAAGGGCGCACAAAAAGGCGCTTACCGGCTTGATTGAGTAAAAAGGATGGTGGTTATGAAGAGTATTGACGTAGAATTAACGGCGGTCGCATCGCAATCTGCAGGGGCAGAAAATGTAATTGGCGACGGCGAGCAACAGGTAAAACCGCTGGGTAAATTCAAGGATGCGCAGACACTTCTTAAAGCCTACGAAAGTCTTGAATCCGAGTTCACAAGGCGCAGTCAAAGGCTCAAGGCGGTCGAAGGGGAACTCAAAAGCCGTTCCCAAGGGGGGAAAGCGGTTTTTAGAGTAGGGGACGAAACTCTTACGGCGACGGATTTCAACGGGCGTTATCCGCTCGCCGTAAAATACGCCGACAAAATCGAGAGTGAGATTTCAAGTCAAAATTCACTTTCACGGCAGGACGCTTACATCAAAATTTTAGAGAGAGAACTCGGCGAAGCCGAAAATAAACTTTCCGAAAAAGCCAACGGCGAAAAACTCGGCAAAGAATTTTCGGAACTAGCGATAAGGGAATATCTCAAAAAAGTAATGGAAGCAAAGCCGACGGCAAAAACGGTAAAGGGGACGGGACTTAAAACCCCACCCTTAAAACCTAAGTCGATAGCCGACGCATCGACTATCGCGCAAACTTTTATCAAGCATTCCACGGTTTTCTAACCGTTTGGAATTACACAAAAAAAAGGAGATAAATATATGGTAACAATGACTAGCGCGGATAAAGCGCTTAAAACTCTATATCTTGGAGCGGTAACAGATCAACTCAACACCGAAATTAACCCCTTGCTCTCTGCAATCAAGCAGACGACTACCGACGTTTGGGGTAAAGAAGTAAGAAGACTCGTAAAGTACGGTATTAACGGCGGTATCGGCGCTGGCGACGAAGACGGCGATCTTCCCACTCCGTCTGGTAACAATTACGAGCAAATCGTTTCCACCCTTAAAAACCTTTACGGCACTATCGAAATTTCCGACAAGGCGATAAGGGCTTCTCAAAACGACGTGGGCGCGTTCGTCAATCTTTTAAACGCCGAAATGGAAGGGCTTGTAAAAGCGTCTTCTTTCAACTTCGGCAGAATGTTATACGGCGACGGCTCGGGCGTGATCGCTAAGGTTCAATCGTTTTCAATGAACTCTATTAAGGTCGATTCGGTCGTAAATATCGTTGAAGGTATGATTATCGATATAAAAACCGACGCGATGGAAGATACGCCCGTAGTCGGTAGAAAAATCCTTGCCGTCGACAGAAGTACGAATAATATTACCATAAGTGGCGCGGAAATTGAAATCGGTTCGGTTTTGGGTGGCTATAAAATAGTTCTTCAAGGTTCGGCAAATAAAGAAATCACGGGGCTTGGCGCAATTTTCGGCGACTCGGCAACCCTTTACGGACTTGAAAGGGCGACCAATAAGTGGCTCGTGCCTTACAAACGCACTTTAAACGGCGAAATAAGCGAAGTCGAAATTCAAAAGGCAATCGATACCCTTGAAGACAACTACGGCAGTAGAGTAAACTTTATCGTTTGTTCGTCAGGCGTAAAGAGAGCCTTCCAAAAGCATCTTTCAACCTATAAGAGAAATTTAGACACCATGGAACTCAAAGGCGGTTACAAGGCGCTTTCCTATAACGGTATTCCCATCGTTTCAGATAGATTCTGCCCCAAGGGAACTATGTATCTTTTAAACACCGACGACTTTGCTCTTCATCAACTTTGCGACTGGAAGTGGCTTGAAGATGAAGACGGTAAAGTTCTTCGCCAAAAAGCGGGAAAACCGACTTATACCGCGACTTTAGTTAAATATGCAGACCTTATTTGTACCAGACCTTGCGGTCAAGCGGTCATCACCAACATCAGCGAAAGCTAATAAAAATACGGTATATACCGTAGCGATCAACGGCGACGGGAGTACCCGTCGCCGTATTTGGAGAAGTTATGAAAATAAGAGAATTATTAGGAGACGTTGCAAAAACGGTTGAAAGTCAGAGCGTAGCCACGCTCATAAAAAACGGTTCTGAAAAAGGCGACGAAACCGCCGTCGACGTTTTAGGCTGTCTTCTCACCGCCTACAACGGCGTTTTAAACGACGTTGCAATCAACTATTTAGGCTTGCAAGCGACTGCCGTGTTAAGTGGTGAAAAAGTTGACTTAAATACCTTGTCGCCAACTTTTAAAAGGGTAGTTGACGTGAAAAACTCCAAAGGTGAAAGCATTTCTTACGCCATGAGAAACGGTAAGATTATCACGGGTGAAAAAGGGGCTACGTTAATATACGAATATATTCCCGAAAATGCCGTCGTTGACGACGATTTCGCCTACTATGGCAAGGCGGTTGGATATAGGGCGTTTTTCTACGGCGTCGCTTCCGAATATTGCCTAATCAAAGGCAGGGTGGAAGAGAGCGCCAACTGGGAAAGCAAGTACCGCCAAGCCACCGAAGTTAAAATCGACTTTAAAAGAAGACGGTTAAAGGCAGGTAAAAGATGGGGATTGTAAAAAATTTAAACCTTGTAAAACCCAAAAAATCACGGGTTGCATTTCGTAGATTTTATGGTATCGACGCAACTTACGACGGTTCGGTCGGCGGTTACAACAAGGCCAATCTTGCCTATAATTTTTCGTGTAAGGACGGGGCTTTAAAAAATTCACTCGGGCTAAAAATGCTTTACGATAAGTACGTTTACGACGGCTTTTATCATATCGCTGCAATGTATTTTTATAACCGAAAAGACTATGAATACGATAAAAAAGACGATAGAATAGTCATTTGTACGGACGACGGTTTAGTCTACGATTGCTCGGCATCAGGTGGCATATTTCAACTTATAGACGGACTTGTCTTTAATCAAACGCCAATTGGGGTGTGTTATAACTACAATGGAAAGGACGTTTTATTGCTTTCGAGCGAAGAGGACGGACTTGTAATTTACGACGGTGAAAATTGGCAAAAGGTTGAAGGCGCTCCGCCCATAACGAGTATGTGCATACACTCTGAAAGGCTCTTTATAACGAGCGGTGGGGTAGACGGCGCGCTTTGGTTTTCGGACGATTTTGACCCGACTAACTGGAACGTTTCTTTAAGCGAAGCAGGATTTATCGATTTGGGCGAAGACCGCGGTGAAATGCTTTGCGTTTTACCTCTCGGTGGGCACGTTTACGTCTTTTCGTCTTTTGGCGTTTCTAGGGTTACCGCCTACGGCGACCAAACCGAATTTTCGGTATCTCATCTGTTGACTTCATGCGGTAAAATTTTAAAAAATACTATAATGTCGTGTGGGGATTGCATTATGTTTTTTGCAACCGACGGGCTGTACCGCTTCGACGGTTACAACGCCGAAAGGGTTTCCGATCCTTGGTTCGGCAAGGTTAGCACCGACGCTTACTTCGTCAAAGGGCGTTACTATAACGGCACGGCGTATTATCTTTTACAGTTTTTACACGGCGACTCCTACGACAACGGCGTTTTGACGATAAAGCCAAACGGTAGCGACGGTGAAATTATTTTCATAGGGCTAATTTCGGAAATTTGCCTGCTTAAAACTGATGAAGAATATTCCCTTTTAGCCTATGAAAGGGGGGCTAAAAGTATTTGCGAATTTGCTAAAGATCAGGGTTTTTGCGGTGAAGCGATACCTATGGAATGGGAAAGTAAAGAGAGTGATTTTGGGGTTAGCGCAAAGCGAAAACGGCTTACCGAAATAACTTTCAACTCTAACTTAACCGTAAAACTGACCGTTGTTGCCGACGGAAAAGCGTATCCGTTTACGGTAGAGCCAAAAAACGGAAAGTGTGTTGTAAAGCCTAACGTGTACGGAAACGCATTTTCTTTTAAGATTATGGTAGTGGGGGTGAAGGCGGAAATTTCGGGTTTTGAACTTGAATTTTCCTATTACAGATGAGCGATAATAAAAATTTTAAAAGATTGGAAATCAGGGCGGACGAACTTGAACAAAGAATATTCGCCATTGAAAAAAAGGGGCAAAAAAAGACGGGAGTGAACGAGTTTAAAGAGTCTCTAAATATGACCGTCTACCAAAATCCCTTCAAAAAATACTTCCTTATAAACGCCGACGAAAAGACTTGCGCTTGCTTAGATTTGAGCGTTATAAAAGAGTCGGAGCAAGGTTTTAAGTATTCCGTTTCTTGCGGTGATTTTAAAATTTCAAGGGTTGGTATAGCCCCGTTTAACACTCAAATCGCCCTGCCTTTAAACGTTGGTAAAAACGTTATTTGTCTTGAAATTGACTTTGATAATTTTTACGGAATAGAGAATTTTTGCATATCCGCAAAATTTAAAGGAAAGGCGATTAATCAACCTATAGAGCCGTTTATAGACTACGTAAACGATAGTTTTTTAGCGGTTTTTATCGGGGATACGCTCTCTTTTTACAGCGTTGACGATTACGAGATAAAGATGTCCGTTACAGGGATTGAAACGTGTAGCGTGGGTGCTAGCGACGACGAGATTTTCGCTCTTTGTAAAACGCTTAGCGGAGAGCGTAAAATTTACACCTTCGACCCGTATTCGGCTAAGCCCTACGACGAATACGCTTTTAAAGAGAGTTTTTCTCGTTGCGCCATTTCTTTTAATGAAGGCGTCAAGGAATACTACTTGATAAAATCTGGCGTTGCTTACTGTTTATATAGCAAGGGTGACGAAACGAATATGTCGAAGGCGCTTTTTAAGGCAAACGACGTCGGGTTTTACGACGGCAAATATAGGCGATACCTTTATTACTACGATTTAAACGATAACTGCGTCGTTTTAGAAAAGGAATACGGCTCGGACGAAACGGTAAAAAAGCACGCTCTCGGCAAGGTGAAAAACGTTAGACTTTGCGAGATTGACGAAAGGTTATTCGCAGTTTACAATTACGGCGAAGGCATTGCCCAACTCGACCTTTCAGACGGAACGATAGAGTATTTAGCCGTCGGCGACGAGTGCGTAAAATTCAACGCGGATAAATATATGATCCGCCGTGGAAACGAAATTTTAAAAGGAGAATAAGATATGTGGAGAACGGGAAGACCGCTGTTTACGGAAACTGATTTTAAAAATTTAGGCAAGGAAGAAACTCAAACGGAAGAGTCTAAGGTGGATACCGAAGAGAAGAAGAAATTAAAAGAGACGATAAACGTAATTCAAAACGAATACGACTCAACCCCTGAAAGGACTTTCGGGGATATGAAAATACCCGTTGCGGTAGAAAAGAAGTATACTCCGCCAACGCTGGAAGAAACTGCTAAAACTGCAACCGACCAAATCGCGCCCGTGTACGACGCGAAGATAAGCACGGCGCAGACGGAAAGCGAGTATAAAAAGAAGAAAAAGCAAGCCGAAAAGGACGATTTGTACGAGCGCGCCGAAAGTTCGCTCGCTCAAATTAGGGCAAGCGCTAACACGGCAAAGGAAAATACTTCTAATCAAGCAATGAAAAGGGGTCTTTCAAGGTCGTCTATCGTCGCTCAACTCTTAAACGATATTGAAAACGAAAAACTCTCGGCAGAAGGTGGAATTTTAAAAGATAGAGATAAGGCGGTTGGCGAAATCGACGACAAAATTAACGAGATCGACGCAACGCTTTTAAACAAGATTTCCGAACTTTCCGCCGAAAAGAGTTACGGCATAAACGAAAAAATTCAAGACCTTCTTGCAAGTTACGAAAAGAAGAAAAACGAAGTCGACGAGTATAATAACAAAATTCGTCAGCAAAAAGCCGAGTTTATTGCAAACGCAAAAGCGCAGGGCATAGACCTTTCGGAAGAGAATTCGTCCGAGTACGTCAAGATGGTTGCGGATAAGACTAAGGCCTTTTACGGCTACTACTATTCGCTTGGCGAAGACGCTTTAACCGAACTTAAAAAAGATAAGGGATATATAACCGACCATATAGGTTCAAAGGGTTACGAAACCTTAAAGCGTTACTTTGAAAAATAAGGCAAATAATAGCCTATAAGTCGATTAAACGATAAAATTTAATAGCAAAAAGAAAAAAGGCGTGGCTACGTTTAGTAGCCACGCCGTTTATCATTAGCGCTTATATTTTTATCAATAGGCTAAACGTCGAATTTGGCGTTTATAGATTTTGCAATCTTGTCGAGCCTGCCGTCCGAACTATAACTGTAAAGTTTATTGCCTGCAATAATTACGTGGTCGTAAAATTTGACGCCCGAAAGTGAAAACATCAAATACATCTTTTCAGTAGACGAGTCGTCTTTACTCGACGGCGACGGATTGCCCGACGGGTGGTTGTGCGCAACGACTACGGCGTGCGGTTTGATGTTTGCAAACGAGCGTGAAAACTCGCTTAGCAAAAAGTTTATCTCGTCGACCCTATCCGACGTATATGAAACTTTGGCTATAACCTTGTTAGTTTTTGAAAGGAAGAAAGCGAAAAATACTTCTTTGTCGTAACTTGCAAAAAACTTAAAAAGGTATTTTTTAACCGATTCAAGATTGTAAATTCTAAGGTCGTTTTCCAAATCTTCTTCAGTCGTAACGTCCAAAATCTTGCCGAGTAGCGAAAGGTAAACCGCCGTATTGTCCCCAACGCCGTCAACGGTTAAAAGTTCGTTGGTGTCCGCCGTCAAAACGGCGTTGACCGAGCCGAACTTATCCAAGAGTTTATGCGCGAGCGGATTTACGTTTTTGCGTGGAATAGAGTAAAATAGCAAGAGTTCTAAAAGTTCGTGCTTGTTTAAAGAATTAGGATTTTTCAAAAACCTATCTTTTAAGCGTTGTCTATGATTTTCATGTACGTTTTCTTTCGTTTTTTCAGCCATAGTAAAATTCCGTTAAAAATGTTCAAATTGGTGATATATACAATGATAAAAATTTCTTTTAAAAAAGTCAACAGTTTTTGCAATTTAATTTACTTGACATAAAAAAATAAAATAAATATAATATATATATTTATTAAATGTTTAGGAGAAAACTATGGCAGAAAAAAGAGCGGTTACGATGGAAAAACTCGTAAACCTTTGTAAGACCAAGGGAATTATCTTCCCGGGTAGCGACATATACGACGGTATGGGCAACACTTGGGACTACGGCCCCGTCGGCGTTGAAATCAAAAACAACATCAAAAAGGCTTGGTGGAAAAAATTCGTTCAAGAAAGCGAAAACTCTTTCGGCGTAGACGCTGCTATTTTGATGAACAGCAGAGTTTGGGAAGCGTCCGGTCATACCGCAAGTTTCTCCGATCCCAAAATGGACTGTAAGGAATGTAAAGCCCGTCAAAGAGCGGATAACCTTATCGAAACCCACTCTAAAGGTCAAGTAAATCCCGACGCAATGAGTCAGGAAGAAATGCAAGACTATATCAACGAGCATCAAGTTAAATGCCCCATCTGCGGTAAGTTTAACTGGACGCCTATCCGTAACTTCAACCTTATGTTTGAAACGTCAAGGGGTGTTACCGAAGGTAACCAAAACAAGATTTACCTTCGTCCCGAAACGGCTCAGGGCGAGTTTGTAAACTTTTTAAACGTTCAACGCTCGACTAGGGCGAAAATACCTTTCGGTATCGCTCAAATCGGCAAGGCGTTCCGTAACGAAATCACCCCCGGCAACTTTATTTTCAGAACTATCGAGTTTGAACAAATGGAACATCAATGGTTCTGCAAAGAAGGTACTGACGGCGAGTACTACGAAGAATATAAAAAAGAGGCTTGGGACTTTTTGCTCTCTCTCGGCTTTAAGGAAGAAAATCTTCGTTTTAAAGATCACGATAAACTCGCGCACTACGCAAAGAGCGCCTGCGATATTCAATACAATTTCCCCATGGGTTGGTCGGAACTCAACGGTATTCACAACAGAACTAATTACGACCTTTCCCGCCACCAAGAATATTCGGGCAAGAATATGAATTACGTAGACTCGGGCAACGGCGAAAAGTTTATTCCGTACGTTATCGAGTATTCTATCGGCGCGGACAGACTCATGCTCGCAGTTTTATCCGAAGCCTACGACGAAGAAGTTTTGGAAGGTGGCGATACCAGAGTAGTAATGCACTTCCATCCCGCAATTTCGGCTTATAAAGTTTGCGTTCTTCCCCTTCAGAAAAAAGAGATGGGTGAAAAGGCAAAAGCCCTTTATAAGTCGCTTTGCAAGCATTTCCCCTGTACTTACGACGAAGCGGGCTCAATCGGTAAAAGATATCGCCGTCAAGACGAAATCGGCACGCCTTACTGCGTAACCGTAGACTTTGACACCTTGGCAGACGACACCGTAACCCTTCGCGATAGAGATACTATGGAACAAATCCGTATGCCCATTTCCGAAGTCGTCGCATACGTAGAAAATAAGATTAAATATTAAAATTATGGAAGCAAATAACTTTATTGAAGAGATTATAAACGGCGAACTCGCCGAAGGAAAAGTAAACGAAGTCCACACGAGATTCCCCCCCGAGCCAAACGGTTACCTTCACATAGGTCACGCAAAATCCCTTTGCCTTAACTTTGGCACGGCTAAAAAATACGGCGGTCTTTGCAACCTTTTCTTTGACGATACCAATCCGTCTAAGGAAAAAACCGAATACGTCGAAGCCATCAAAGCGGATATCGAGTGGCTTGGTTTTAAGTGGCACGAAGTCCATTACGCGTCCGACTACTTTGACGAGATTTTCCTTAGAGCGGTTAAACTTATCAAAGACGGCAAGGCTTTCGTCTGCGACCTTAAAGCCGACGAAATTAGCGCAATGCGCGGTACTTTGACCGAGCCCGGTAAGGAAAGTCCTTTTAGAAACAGAAGCGTTGAAGAAAACCTTGAACTTTTCTATAAAATGAAGGACGGCGCTTTTGCCGACGGCGAAAAGGTTTTAAGAGCAAAGATCGATATGTCTTCGCCCAACATCAACATGCGTGATCCCGTTATTTATAGGGTTTTGCGCGCTCATCACCACAGGACGGGGGACAAGTGGTGCATTTATCCTATGTACGACTTTGCCCACCCCATTTGCGACTCTATGCAAGGCGTAACCCACTCTCTTTGCACCCTTGAGTTTGAAGACCATAGACCGCTTTATAACTGGGTTGTTGAAAATACTGCGGTTTCGCATAAGCCCCGCCAAATTGAATTTGCAAGGCTCAACGTTACAAACACGGTTATGAGTAAGAGATATCTTAAAAAACTCGTTGAAGACGGCGCAGTAAGGGGTTGGGACGATCCGAGAATGCCCACCTTAACGGGTTTAAGAGCAAGGGGCGTTCCTGCCGACGCTCTCAAAAATTTCTGCGAAGCAATCGGCGTAGCAAAGGCAAATTCCGAAATCGAAATTACCTATTTCGAGCACTTTATAAGAGATTATTTAAACGCTCACGCGCAAAGGGCTATGGCGGTTTTCGAGCCGTTAAAGGTTACTATAACCAACTTCCCCGACTGCGACGAAGAAGAAGATTTTGAAATCAACCCTAACGACGAAACCGCTGGTACGAGAAAGATAAATATGTCAAAGCATATCTATATCGAAGCCGAAGACTTCGCTTTAGTACCCCCGCCCAAGTATTTTAGACTTAAAAAGGACGGCTACGTTCGTCTTAAAAACGCCTACATTATCAAGTGTGACGACGTTATATTAGACGACGACGGCAACGTTAAAGAACTTCTTTGTTCCTTCGTTCCCGAGTCGAGAAGCGGTAGCGATACTAGCGGAATCAAGACCAAGGGCGTTATTCATTGGGTAAGCGCAAATACTGCGGTCGACTGCGAAATTAGAAAGTACGATTACCTTTTAAAGGACGCCGAATACGCAGGTCAAGACTTTTCAGAGCGTATGAATTACGATAGCGTCCACGTATACAACGGCAAAGCAGAGCCCTACCTTGCTAGAGTTGATGAAGGTACGTCCTTCCAACTTATGAGAAAGGGCTACTACAAAAAGGTTACCGAAAACGGCAAACTCGTCTTATCCGAGATAGTTTCGCTTAAAGACGGCTATAAACCTAACAAGTAATTTTATCCGCCTATTCGTCGATAATCGACTTATAGGCGGACTTTTTGTGAAAATTTAACAAAATTTCACCTTAAAAAAAGAGTGGTAGGGCGGTTTTTACTTAAAAAATAGGGCTTAACAACTCAAATTTTTTAAAGCCTAAAACTTTTTACTACGGCTAAAACCCTTGAAAAATGAAAATTTTGTTAAAAATTTTTATAAAAATACGCTATTTTTTGAAAATTTGTATTGACTTTTGGAAAATGATAGTATATAATAATAGTAACTACTTTAATTTTAATCGAGGATGAATTATGTTCTTTTTAGTAGACTTAGTTTTGCTCTTAATACTCGGCTTCGTTATTTTTGCAAGTATTAAGTTCGGTTTTACAAGGAATTTCATATTCGGCATTTTAAGAACGGTTATCGGCATTGCCGGTGGCGTCGGCGCTTGCGTAGGTGTTTACAAACTTATGGAACTTTTCGGTTGGCTCAACTATCTTGCCGACCCAATCGTACAGTTTTTCGGCAATCAATCTTGGTTTAATGCCGCAAACCCCAACAACCTTCGTATCGTAGCCGAAATTATCGCGTATATTCCATTTGCGGTTTTATTCCTTATTCTCGGTTATATCTTAGTGCATTGGCTCATTAACCTTTTGGTTAAACTCGTATTTGCGCCCGTTTTTGCGGCTAAGGAAAAGATCCCTGCGGTTAAGATTATCGACAACGTTTTAGGTCTTATCTTAAACCTTGGTATTTATTTAGGCGTAGTGTTCGCCGCTTTCGGTTTTATCCATGCGGTTAACACCGTTGAGTTCACCCCGGGTGACGGCGTTTATGACGACGTTTCGGTTATGATTTTCGGTGATGAAGATCCCAACGCTCTAAACGATTTCGTTTCAAACACTATTGACAACGTAACCGGTCCTATGTTCAACGGCTGGCACGAGTCTTTATCGGCTTCGCCCATAGGTAACATCATTTACGAATACAACCCCTTAAACGGCATGTTTGAAGGTATCGTAAAAGGTATGTTTGGCATAGAATAATCTCATAGTTTTTTTAGAGCGTAGTTTTTGCTACGCTCTTTTTTAATGCTTTACGGCGGAAATTTGTCAAATTGGAATAATCAATATATAAATATCATAAATTATACTGAAAATACGGGTGGAGGTATAATTATGATTCAACCAAAATACGGCGCGATTCCTTGCGCCAAACTGTTAAAAAACGAAGTTAAAGTACGGGTGGAAGCGCCGTTTACCGATTTGAAGGAAGTTAAAAAACCCATATCGGTTTTCGCCAAATCTTTTCTCATTTCTAAAGAGAGCAAGTCGGGTAGCGTTATTGCCAAAGCCAAAGTCGTTTTCACCTTGGTATATTTGAGCGACGACGGATATAAAAAGTCGGTTTGCGAAGTTGACGCGACTTCTGAAATTCCCCTTGAAAACGCCGTGATAAGCGTAAAAACGACGGACGTAAAACTCGTTATAAACGGCGGTTATATAGGGGTTGCAAACGTCGTATTTATCGGCGAAGGTAGGGCTATAAGTCAAAACAACCTACTTTTCGGCGGTGAAAACCTAATTTGTAGGCGTATAGAAAAGGACGTAGATATTTATTATAATGAAAAGAAAGGTCAACAAGTCGTAACCGACGAATTCGACCTTGATTTTACCGTCGGCGAAGTTTTATCGTATACGGCGGACGCTCACGTTTTAAGCGTTTACGCAGGGCTAGGGCGAATAATTTGCGAAGGCGAAGTGTTTTTAAGCGTAAAGGCGTTGCCTTTTTCTGAAAATAATGATATAGTAAATGAAAAGAGAATTATTCCCTATCGCTACGAACTCGAAGACGGCGACGCTCTTCCGGATATGCGTTGCTACGCGCAAGCCGACGTCGTTGCGACTAACGTTAGAATTTACGCCGACGAAGACAAGCAAAAGAGTTCGGTTTCCGTCGACGTAACCCTTTCGTTTACGGGTAGCGCGGTGGGTAGCGCCCCTTATTCGCTTGTAAGCGACGCTTATTCAAAGGACAGCGAGTGTGAGTTAAGCGTCGAAAAAATTCAAGTTCTTCGCTTTAAAGAACAAAAATTCTTTACCGAAAAAATCGTCGTTCAAGGCTCGCCTGCGCTAGAAGGTGGTAAAATTTTAAGCGTTCTCGGCGAAACGGTAAATGTTTTCGGCGTAAAATCGCAGGGTGAAATTCACTCTGTTGAAGGAACGGTCAAAGCCGACGTAATATTTAAAAACGAAGATAACGGCATAATTTCCGTTCCGTGTGAAGCCCCGTTTTTTATTGATTTTTCCGCCGACGGCGTAATAAGTTCAGTAAGCGTGGCAAAGGGCGACTTTTTCGCAAGGGTGAAAGGTGGCGAAGTGGAAATCGAGTGCCACTTAAAAGTGTATTATAAGGTATACGCTATTGACGAAATCTCCGCCGTTAAAGAGATTTGCGAAATTGGTGAAAGGAAGAATTTAGGCGGAGCAATCAGCGTTTGTATCGCTCGCCGTGGCGACGAAATTTGGGACGTCGCTAAAAGGCTCGGCACGGACGAAGACGAAATTTTAAAATTTAATCCTGATATCGTCGCGCCGATGACCGGCGAAGAAAGGATAATCGTTTACAGACAAAAAATTTAACGCGCTCATTTTAGCGCAGGGGAACTTATGAAAAGCAGAGTAAAAGCCTATGCAAAAATCAATTTATCGTTAAACGTTTTTAAAGCCGAAAACGGATATCATCCGCTCGATAGCGTCGTAACGACTATTGATTTATACGACGAGATAACCGTAATTAGTCGCCGTGACGACGAAATAAAAATCACTATGCGTGGCATAGGAGCGGACTTTTTATACCGTGAAAATAACAACGCCTTTAAGGCGGCAAAACTTTTTCAGGAAACTTTTGCAACCAAGGGCGCGGATATAACCGTTATAAAAAATATCCCCCTTTCGGGCGGTCTTGGCGGTAGTTCGGCGGACGTTGCAGGGGTGCTAAAAGCCCTTAAAAAAGTCTACGGTATAGATCAAGACGTAAAACCCCTTGCGGATATGCTCGGTAGCGATAGCGGTTATTTGCTTACGGGCGGTTTTGCGCGCATAAGCGGTCGGGGCGACATTGTCGAGAAAATCGACTCGGAGACCGACTTTTGGGTAATTTTAATCTATTCTGAAAGCGGGGTAAATACCGCCGACTGCTTTAAAGAATTCGACTTGACGTCAAGTGTAAATAATTCGTCCAATAACGACGAGTTAGTGAGTTCAATTTTAGACGGAGATATAGTCGGCATTTCAAAAAACGTCGGCAACGACTTGCTTGCGCCCGCCGTAAAACTTTGCTCGGAAGTTCAAAAGCATTTAAACGCGTTAAAGAGTTTAAGTCCGCTTTGCGCTTCAATGTCTGGTAGCGGTTCAACGGTGTTCGGCTTTTACGAAACTAAAGAGTTAGCCCTTTGGGCGGCGGATAAACTCAGAAGACAGGGTTTAGACGTCGAAGTCGTAAAAACGATTTCTCGCAAAGATATGAAATAATTTTTAGTTACATAGTTTAAAAACTCCTTTTGGTGGCAATGATAGAGATATCGCCAATACCGAAAGGAGTTTTTTTATATGAAAAAAATTTGCATAAGTTTAGTTTTTTTATTCATAATATTTTTGACTGCAGGTTGTAAAGCAGAGAGGTTTAACTCGGCTACTAAAGAAACTACCGAGTTTTTACGCATCCATATTAGGGCTAATTCAAACGACGAAGTAGACCAAAATATAAAATATCGCGTAAAGGAAAAGGTGGTAAATTATTTAACTCCGTTTATAGCCCAATGTCATAGTAAAAACGATGCCAAAGTCGTAATAACCCAAAAGGCAAAAACCTTAGAGTATATAATAGACGAAGTTTTGCAAAAAGGCGGTTTTGAGTATTCTTCCCGAATAGTCGTCAAACGTGAAAATTTCCCTACGAGAGTATACGGAGAGTTTACTTTGCAAAGCGGTTATTACGACGCGGTCATCGTCGAACTCGGTAGCGCAAAAGGTGATAATTGGTGGTGTGTGGTATACCCACCGCTTTGCTTCACTTCGGGTGAAAACCTGCGCTATAAGTCGATTATTCTAGAAATTATCGACGAGTTCAAAGAGTGGTTTTGCCAAGACGACGAATAGTTTTACCAATCGTAAATTCCCTATATCTCGTTTGGCAAGTTAAACAAGGTTAAAGGAGGAATTTATGAATAAAAAAGTAAAGATTTTACTCGCGCTATCTCTGTCTTTCGTCTTTTTGATTGCTTCGGGCGTAATTGCTAACGCCGTTTATCAAAATTCGCAAGACGACGGCTTTTACGCTTTGTCGCAAGAAGTTTTAGTCGTAAAACAGGGTAGTCGTGGTGAAACTGTCAAAAAAATTCAGCAAAAATTAAAGCGCTGGGGTTACTACACGGGCGCAGTCGACGGAATTTTCGGCGCAAATACTCGTAAAGCGGTAATCTATTTTCAACGCCGAAACGGTCTTACCCCCGACGGAATCGTCGGCAACAAAACTTTCCAAGCGTTAGGCATTTCGGTTAGTTCGTCGCAAAGCGGTTCGTCTTCGTCGGGCGTAAACGGTTATTCGAGTTCGGATATAGCCTTGCTTGCAAGACTTATCCACGCAGAAGCGCGCGGAGAGAGTTATACGGGGCAAGTTGCAGTCGGCGCAGTCGTTTTAAACAGGGTAAAGAGCGCTTCTTTCCCCAACACGATTTCAGGTGTAATCTATCAACCCTACGCCTTTACCTGCGTTCAAGACGGGCAGATAAACCTTTCGCCAAATTCGACGTCCCTTTCCGCCGCGAAAGACGCGATGAACGGTTGGGATCCGTCCTACGGCAGTTTGTACTATTATAATCCCGCCGTTGCGACTAGCAAGTGGATTTTTTCAAGGCAAACGGTCGTCACTATCGGCAAGCACGTATTTGCGTTATAAGGAGAAAGATTATGAGTGAAGAATTTAAAAAAGATAACCCCGCAATCGACAAGGTTGAGTCGATAATTCGTGGCGACGAAAGGGTGACTGAAACGCAATTTGAAAAAACGGACGGCGTGGTCGTTCAAAACCAAACGGTTATCAAAACGGATAAAGAAAAGATAAAAAAGCAAAAAAAAGCAAAAGAAAAACTAGCCAAAGCCGAAAAAAAGAGTAGACTTATTGCCGAAAAACAGGCAAAAATGCAGTTAAAAGCGCAAGCAAAGGCTGAAAAAATGCAACTCAAACGCCAAATGGCGGAGCATAAAGCCGAGTTAAAGCGCCAAAAAGCCGAAAAAAGAGCCGAACTCAAAAGGGCGAAAGCCGAAGAAAGGGCGTATTTAAAGCGAGTTGAAGCCGAGCATCGCCAAGAGAATAAGGTGAGAAGAGAAGAGAGAAAAGAAAGGCGTGGCAATAGTAGAAGAAGTCGCGGTTTAGGCGGTTGGATAGCGTCGGTTGTGGCGCTAGGTTGCACGGCGCTTATTTTAGGTTCGTTGCTCGCCCTTTCGCTCTTTACCGATTTTATGGAATTTAACAAGGTAAATACCAATTCGGCAAGCGCGCAAAGGTCGTTTTACGACTTCGTAGGTTACGTCGATAATATTGAAACAAACATGTCTAAAATGTTCGTTTCTGCCGATAGCGAAGGTAAGCAAAAAGTGCTTGGGGATATCGTAGTGCAAAGCAGTTTAGCCGATTCCGCCCTAGCGTCTTTACCAATTAAAGACGAGTCGAAATATCTTACTTCAAAGTATATAAATCAAGTGTCGGATTATGCAAAATATTTGAATAATCGACTTATAGACGGGCAAACGCTTACCGAAACGGATATGGAAAACTTCAAAAAACTATATGAAGTCAACCAAAACCTAAAAAATATTTTAGCCGAACTTTCAGCGGGAATAAGTCAAAATTACGATTTTTCGGCGCTCGCTAAAAACGATACTAACGACGTAATCGTTTCACAGTTTAACGATTTAGAGTCGGGCGCAATGGACTATCCCGAAATGATTTACGACGGACCTTTTTCTGACGGAATACAAGGCAAGAGCGCAAAGGCTATAATAGGCGACGAAATAACCGAACTCGACGCCATAGAAATTTTTACCCAACTTTTCGCCGTGTACGGCGTTGAAAAAGTTGAAGTAAAGGGCATGGTAGAAAATAGCGCGATTCCGTGTTATAATCTCGTTGCTGAAACTAAGGAAAACGGTGAAGTATTCGCTCAAATTTCAAAGGTTGGCGGTAAACTCGTAACCTTCAACGCATATCGTGATTGCATGGGCGAAAACGTTTCTGAACAGGAGTGTATAAAACTCGCCGAAGATTTTCTTGAAAAGTTGGGCGTAAACGATATGACCTGCGTTTGGAGTTATTCGTCGGGCAGTACGCAATATCTCAATTTTGCGTACGATAAAGGTGGAGTTATCGCCTATCCCGACCTTATCAAAATCAAGGTGTGCCGTGAAAGGGGCGTAGTGTCGGGTATGGATGCCGACGGCTATTATATGAACCATTGCGAAAGGGAAATCGTCGATCCCGAGTTTACGTTGGGACAAGCGTATAAAAAAGTTAGTAAAGAACTTGAAATTCGTTCGTCGGCGGTAGCAATTATTCCTACGGGTGGTGGTAACGAAAAACTCGCATACGAATTTATCGGTGATTTTAACGGTGAAACTTATTACGTTTATTTAGACGCAAACACCTTAAAGCAAGCGGATATTTTCAAGGTTGTCAACACCGAGCAGGGTAGACTGCTTATATAATGCACCCTAGCGAAAACAATGAAAATTGATTAAATAAATTTTTGAAAGGCGAAATTTTCGCCTTTCTTTTTTTTTAAAGGGTTGAAATGGGCGGTTATATGTGATATAATTAAAAAAAGTAAAAGGAGATCTTATGAAAAAAATTAAATCGCTCTTGATAATTATAGTGGTGTTATGCGCGTCTTTATTGTCTAGTTGCGCGACTAAAATTGCCACCCCGCAAATGAAAAATCTTCAAACCGAAAACGTTACCGCAATTCATATTCATTATATACCGCTCGGCGTTGAGCCGGGAAGTTTAAGCGAGATTCAGGTCGTTACAGATCCTACGGCAATATCTCGCATAGTTGCCGAATGGAAACAAGTTACGATAAAGTTATCTTCCGGTGAGCCAGCCCCCGGTGGCTCAGGCGTTTCAACAACCTTCTTTTTAACCGACGGAACGACCTATGAAATTTACGTTCAAAACCATAGGTATAATAGAAATTATATAATTTCAAACGTTCCGCGCGCTCAGGAAGACGAGGTGTCGCAAATTATGAACTCGTTTGTAAATTATCAGTCTTCGTGTGAAACTTACGATTGCGCTACTGGCGAAATGTTAGGTTTTTGCGACCGCGTTTCTAATTTTACGTTTGTAAAATGCGACGCAGTTGAAGGCGAACCGCTTTACTATATTTCAACTGGGTTTGGGGATTTAAAAATATATAACGAAAGAGTTTTTTCCGTACCCGAAAGTTTTGACGGAAACGCGTTTTATAGATTAACCAACGACTATGATTTTTTAGAAGTTGTCGAAAATCTTACTGAAGAATAAACTAAACAAGAGAGCATAAAAGCAAAAAGCCTTGCCAAACGGCAAGGCTTTTAAAATGCAAAACTCTAATTTCTTTCGTCAATTTTATAAGTCGGAACGAGCGTCTTAACGAGCGGTTTCATACCGTCAGTTTCTTCGTAAGCCGAAGTATAAAGACTGTCTAAAGTAGTCCAAAAACTCTCTTCGTCAAACTTAATGGGTTGGGCAATATTGATGAGTCCGTTGGGGGTTTTTTGCATGCCTTCTTCGTCCATAAGTCGTTCTTCAAAAAGTTTTTCGCCCGGGCGCAATCCCGTACACTTAATCTCTATATCCTTTTCAGGTTCAAGTCCCGAAAGTTTAATAAGGTTATAAGCAAGGTCGTAAATTTTTACGGGCTCGCCCATATCGAGTACGAAAATTTGTCCGCCTTTAGCGTAAGCGCCCGCTTGTAACACGAGCGAAACGGCTTCGGGAATAGTCATAAAATACCTTATAATATCCTTATGAGTAACCGTAACGGGACCGCCTTCGGCAATCTGCTTTTTAAATAGGGGAATAACCGAGCCGTTAGAGCCTAAAACGTTACCAAATCTCACGGCAACGAATTTAGTATGCTCGCTATGGCGACCTATCGTTTGAATAATCATTTCGCAAATACGCTTGGTTGCTCCCATGATGTTGGTGGGGTTGACCGCCTTGTCGGTGGATATCTGCACGAAGGTTTCCGCTTTATACTTATCTGCGAATTTAGCGACGTTTAGCGTGCCGAAAACGTTATTTTTAACGGCTTCGTTGGGGCTAGTTTCCATCAAAGGCACGTGCTTGTGCGCCGCCGCGTGGAAAACGATTTGCGGTAAATGTTTTTTAAACACGTCTTCCATCTTGCCCGCATCTCTAATGCTAGCAATTAGCGTGAGAAGGTTTAAAGCAGGGTATTTACGTTTTAATTCTTGTTCAATATCGTAAGCGTTGTTCTCGTAAATGTCTAAAATTATGAGTTTTTTGGGGTTGTGGCTAGCGATTTGTCTGCAAAGTTCGCTACCAATCGAGCCACCGCCACCCGTAACGAGTACCGTTTTCCCTTCAATATAGCCTATAATTTCGTTTATATCGACTTCGACTTGTTCTCTTCCGAGCAGGTCTTGAATTTCAACTTCTCTAAGTGAAGAAACGGAAATTTGCCCGTCTGCAAGTTGGTAAATACCGGGTAAAATTTTAACGGGCAACTTACTGTCTTGACATCTAGTAACGATTTTTTTAACCCTATTTCTATTTGCCGACGGCATAGTGATAAAGATTTCGTCAACGTTATATTGCTTAGCAACTTTTTTAATATCGTAAGTCGTACCGACGATTTTAATGCCCGTAATATTTCTACCGAGTTTATCCACGTCGTCGTCAATAAAGCAAACGGGAACGTAATCGTGTAAGTGTTTAGATTTTCTCATTTCTGTAATGAGCATAATACCCGCTTCGCCCGCGCCGACTATCATAACCCTTTTTTTGTTTTCAGTCGACTTTTGAGTATGCTTTCTCAAAATGCCTAATATTCGCTTGTAAAATCTCGTAAGTACCGTCGAATAAAAGGCGAGTGAAAGATAAAGGAATATAGTCGCCGTTGAAACTTCGGTCTGCATAAATATTTCAAAAACGCCGTTTGCAAGACCAATCGCTACTATTGCAATGGCTAGTTTTAAACCTTCGACTATGCCTACCGACGCAAAGACTATCGAATATAGCCCCAAAAACTTAAAGACGATTAAGCAAAGTGCAACGTTTCCTAAAAACCAACCTAAAACCTTCCAACTAAACGCAGGACTTGCCACCGTCGTAAAGTAGGCTATAACTAGCGCCGCGGTAATTAAAACAAGGTCCACGGCGAAAAGTATTAGTTTTTTATAAAATTCACGAGATCTCTTCATTATACGCTTGTCCTTTAAAAGTCGCTAAGAGATATTATAACATATATCCCTAAATAAAGCAAGTTTAATACAAAATTAAATTAAAAAGGTTAAATTTTGATAAATTTCGGCATAAAATTTATTATGTATGATTTTATAAATTTGTTAGGCGGTATAAGCCTTTTTTTGTACGGATTAACTTTAGTAGCAGACTCTACCAAATCTTTGACGGAAGGTAAAAACGGCAAAATTGTATCGGGGCTTTGCAAACGCCCAATCGGCGGACTTTTGACTGGAACCGTCGTTTCGGCGATAACGCAAAGTAGCGTTGCGGTAAACTTTATCGCCGTTGAAATGGTGCAGGAAAGAGTGTTAAATTTTTACTCTGCGGCGGCGGTTATAATGGGTGCGAATATTGGCACTACCGCCACCGCCCAACTTATTTCCGCGGTTGGTTTAAAAAGTGGGGTTATCGGCTCAATAGTGGCGATAATCGGCTTATTGCTAGGCTTTTTTAAAAATAAAAGCATTAAAAACCTATCGGGCGCAACGTTTGGACTAGGGGTTTTATTCGCAGGGTTTAGCCAAATGCAACAAGGCGCAAAAGGGCTTGCAAGTTACGGTTGGTTTACTAAATTGCTACTCGTAAAAAATCCGTTTGCTCTATTTTTAGTCGGTATGCTTTTTACGGCGATAACTCAGAGTTCGTCGGCTTTGACGGGGCTTATCGTCGTGCTTGCAAACTGCAAACTTTTGGACTTTTCTTCTGCGGCTTATCTCACTCTCGGTTCAAACGTAGGCAGTTGCTTTTCGGTAGTTTTGTTATCTCTCGGCAAAAAGGTCGAAGCAAGGCAGACGGCTGTTTTTAATCTTGCCTTTAACCTACTCGGTTCGGCGCTTATCTTTCCGCTCGTCTACTTTTTTGGCGACGGGCTTACGCTTTTGCTTGCGAGCGGTAAAACGGTCGGCAAGGCCATTGCCGATTTTCACACTTTATTCAATTTGACTTGCGCGGTAATCTTTTTGCCCTTTTTAAAGGTTTTTACGCTCGCGATAAAACGGCTCGTTAAAGATAAACAGCCGAGCGCGCAAAACCAAGTCGTAAAGGGGAAGGGGATAATTCAATATTAAAAATATAATTTTTTAATATTTCGTTGACTTTTTTTCAAATTAAGTGTAAACTGTATGGTGGCGTAGGACGGAATTGAAAACTTTTCGGCTTACGGTAAATAAATTCGTTAATAAAAATTTTCATTATAAGGAGTAACACAATGAACAAAAAGTCAATTAAAGACGTAGACGTCAAGGGTAAAAAGTGTCTTGTAAGATGCGATTTCAACGTTCCTATGAAGGACGGCGTTATTACTGATGAAAACCGTATCAACGGCGCTCTTCCCACCATTAAGTATCTTATGGAACACGGCGCAAAGGTAATTCTCTGTTCGCACATGGGCAAGCCCCACAACGTATTTACCGAAGGTTTCGGACTTACCAAAAAGGAAAAGAAGGCTGTTGACGCTCTTCCCGAAGCAGAGAGAGAAGCCGCAAAGCAAGCCTACGTTGAAAAGGCTTTAAAAGGCGACGTTAAAAAGTTTACTCTCGCTCCCGTTGCTAAAAGACTTAACGAACTTTTAGACGGCAAAGTTGCTTTCGCTACCGATATCGTCGGTGAAGACGCTTGCGCTAAAGTTGACGCTTTAAAAGACGGCGAATGCGTTCTTTTAGAAAACCTTCGTTTCGACGCAGGCGAAGAAAAGAAGCATGAAGATTTCTGTAAAAAACTCGCGGCGTTTGCAGATATTTACGTAAACGACGCTTTCGGTACTGCTCACCGTTCGCACGCTTCTACCGCTGCAATCGTTGAATACGGCTTCGTTAAAACTGCAGTTTGTGGTTTCCTTATCGAAAAGGAACTTTCGGTAATGGCAGACGCTTTAGAAAATCCCCAAAGACCTTTCGTTGCAATCTTAGGCGGCGCAAAGGTTGCTGATAAACTCAACGTTATTTCTAACCTTTTAGAAAAATGTGACACGCTCATTATCGGCGGAGGTATGGCTTACACCTTCTTAAAGGCTCAAGGCTACGAAGTTGGCACTTCGCTCGTTGACGACAGCAAGATTGACTACTGCAAGGAAATGATGGAAAAAGCAAAGGCAACCGGCAAGAAACTTCTTCTTCCCGTTGACGGCGTTCAAGTTAAAGAATTCCCCAATCCTATCGACGCTCCTATCGACGTAGTTTTAGGCGATTTAGGCGAATTTGCTCCCGATATGGAATCTTGCGATATCGGTCCTAAGACTATCGCTTTATATACCGACGCTTTAAAGGGCGCAAAGACTGTTATTTGGAACGGACCTATGGGCGTATTTGAAAATCCCACTTTGGCTGCCGGCACTAACGCTATTGCAGACGCAATGTCTAAGTGCGAAGGCGCAACTACTATTATCGGCGGTGGTGACTCTGCCGCTGCAGTTGCTCAACTTGGCTATGCAGACAAGATGACTCACATCTCTACGGGCGGCGGCGCTTCGCTTGAACTTTTCGAAGGCAAGAAACTTCCCGGTATCGAATGTCTTAACGACGTTGAATAATTTACGAATTTAAAGGAGAAAAACTCTATGAGAAAAGCGATAATTGCAGGCAACTGGAAAATGAATAAGACCATGGCTGAAACCAAGGCTATGATTACCGAACTTGCACCCCTTGTGAAGGACGCTACTTGCGACGTAGTTCTCTGCGTTCCTTTCACCAACATTGCAGTAGCAAAAAAGGCTACGAAGGGTACTAATATTAAAATCGGTGCAGAAAACGTGCATTGGGCTGAAAAAGGCGCTTTCACGGGTGAAATTTCTGCTGAAATGCTCAAAGAACTCAAAGTTGATTACGTTATTATCGGTCACAGCGAAAGAAGACAATACTTCGGCGAAACTGATGAAACCGTAAACAAGAGAACTCAAGCCGCTTTAAACGCAAAGATTAAACCTATCGTTTGCGTAGGCGAAACCGAAGCGGAAAGAGAAGCAGGTCTTACCGAAAAAGTTCTTGAAAAGCAAATCGTTGAAGGCTTAAAGGGCTTCAAGGCTAAAGATTTTGATAAAATCGTTATCGCATACGAACCCGTTTGGGCAATCGGCACGGGCAAAACCGCAACCGCAACCGACGCTAACAACACTATCGGTTACATCAGACATATCCTTGCTAAAAAGTTCCACAGAAGTATCGCTGAAAAGACGAGAATTCAATACGGCGGTTCTATGAACGCTAAAAACTGCAAGGAACTTATGGCAGAAGAAGAAATCGACGGCGGTCTTATCGGCGGAGCGTCCTTAAAGGCTCAAGATTTTTCTATTATCGTTAACTACGATAAATAAAAATCGCTTGCCACAAGGCGAGTAAAACAATAATATACTAACGATAAGGGGCGACTTGTTCGCCCCTATAAAGCGTATAAAGGAGTTAATATGAAAACCAGACCAGTATGTCTTTTTATAATGGACGGTTACGCTTTCGGTGAAAAAAACGAAGGCAACGCAATTAGCAGGGCTAACGCAGGCGTAATCGACGCCCTTATGGCAAAATATCCTTCTACAACTATCGGCGCAAGCGGTCTTTCCGTAGGTCTTCCCGACGGGCAGATGGGCAATAGCGAAGTAGGTCACTTAAACATGGGCGCGGGCAGAATAGTTTACCAAGACTTAACCCGTATTACCAAGGCTATCGAAGACGGCGACTTTTTTGAAAACGAAGGTCTTTCGCTCGCTATGGATACGGCAAAGGCAAACGGCAAAAAACTTCACCTTTACGGCCTTTTGTCGTCGGGTGGCGTACACAGTCACAACACTCACCTTTACGCCCTTTTAGAAATGGCTAAACGCAAGGGACTTACCGAAGTTTTCGTGCATTGCTTTATGGACGGAAGAGACGTTCCACCGTCAAGCGGTATCGATTTCGTTAAAGAACTCGAAGCAAAAATTGCTCAAATCGGCGTAGGTAAAATTGCTACCGTCGGCGGAAGATATTACGTTATGGATAGAGATAACCGTTGGGAAAGGGTTGAAAAGGCTTACGACTGTTTAACTATCGGCAACGGCGTTACTGCTGAAAGCGGAGCGCAGGCTGTTGAGCAAAGTTACGCAAAAGGCGAAACGGACGAGTTTATTTTTCCTACCAATATCCTTGAAAACGGCAAGGCAATCGGCCTTATCGAAAAGGGAGATTCGGTTATTTTCTTCAATTTCCGTCCCGACAGAGCAAGGGAAATTACGAGAGCGTTCACCGAAGAGTCTTTTGACGGCTTCCAAAGAAAAACGGGTTATTTAGGTCTTCATTATATCGGTTTTACCAAGTATGACGAAACCTTTAAAAATGCCAAAATCGCTTTCGGCAAGCAGGAGATGAACAACACTTTGGGTAAATTCTTATCCGATAAGGGCTACGTTCAACTTCGTATTGCCGAAACTGAAAAATACGCTCACGTAACGTTTTTCTTTAACGGCGGCGTCGAAGCCCCTGAAAAGAACGAGTTTAGAGATTTAATTCCTTCGCCAAAGGTAGCGACTTACGACTTAAAGCCCGAAATGAGCGCTTTGGAAGTTACCGACAAGGTTTTGGAAGAAATCGCAAGCGATAAATTCGACGTTATTATCTTAAACTACGCAAACTGCGATATGGTTGGTCATACTGGCGTTTTAGACGCTGCCGTAACCGCTGTAAAAACGGTTGAAAGTTGTATCGGCAAAATTACCGACGCCGTACTTAGCAAAGGCGGTAGTTGTATAATCACCGCAGACCACGGCAACGCTGACAGAATGATCGACGTAGACGGCTCGCCCTTTACCGCTCACACGACTAATATCGTACCCTTTATCTTGGTAAGCGAGCAGTATAAAAACGTTAAACTTCGCGAAGGCGGTGTTTTGGCGGACGTTGCGCCCACC
The DNA here is from genome assembly GCA_017466825.1 of Clostridia bacterium. GTDB lineage: Bacteria > Bacillota > Clostridia > Christensenellales > Borkfalkiaceae > UBA10281. The sequence continues at coordinate 18,178 of JAFTTJ010000009.1, read as the reverse complement.
CTTTTAGAAGTTTTAGGCGAAGAAAAGCCCGTAGAAATGAGTGGAAAGTCATTGATTGTTAAATAAATTATAAAATAAAGTAAAAAACGGCTTTAAAACAGTTGCTAAACTTTAAATTTTATGATAAAATAACAAATGCTTGATTATAATTTTGATTTGGAGATATAATTATGTTATACAATCTTTTAGCATGGCAAATGAGTTGGGAATGGATGCTTGCAATTTGCATCCCCTGTCTTGTAATATCTGCGCTTTGCGCAATTTTCATTATCGTTGTTATTATGCTTCAACAAAGCAATTCTAACGGTATTGGCTCACTTGGCGGTCAACAAGATACTTTCTATTCGCAAAACAAAGGTCAAACTTTGGAGAGTAAACTTCGTAAACTCACCGTAATCGCTGTAGCGGTAATGGCTGTATTTATGATTATTTTCTGCGTAGTAGTATTCAACGTAAATTTCTAATAATTAGGTTGAAAGGGCTTGCTTAAGGCAAGCCCTTTTTTATGTAAAAAAGGCTTGTAAAAAAATAGGTATTTAATATGAATCTTTTTTCTTTTATTAAAGACAATTTAATATCAGGCGAGTGGAAGGGCGTGTCTTTTAAAAAGATATGCTCGTTTGCGCAAGCGAGCAAGCCTTTTGAAAAAACCGCCGTACAGTCCGTTTTAAATTCTTTGGAAGAAGAAGGCGAAATAATTTGTATCAACGGGTTATATTCAGCCATAGAGTTTTCAGGTGTTATAAAGGGCAAACTTCGTGGAAACGAAAGGGGTTTCGCCTTTTTGATTCCCGAAAACGGCGGTGAAGACTACTTTATTCCAAACCGCAATTTACACGGCGCATTGCATGAAGACGTGGTAATTGCAAAAAGGGTGGAGCATTCCTTAAAAGGCAGTTCGGACGAAGCAGAAGTTTTAAAAATTTTAAAGCGTGGCGTAACCAAACTCTGCGGAACTTTTTTCTACGACCGTGGCAAATGCTACGTTCGCCCCGACGACAAAAACTTTTTTGAAGACGTTTATATCGCGCCTAAAAAAGACGGTGGCGCAAAGACGGGCGATAAAGTTTTCGTAAAAATTACGGGCTACTATAAAGGTTTTAGTCCCGACGGCGAAGTAGTCGAAATTTTAGGCCGTCAATTCGACCTTTTTGCTGAAGAAAATTCACTTATTAAAGGTAGTGGCTTACAAGAAACCTTCCCTAAACAAGTTGCAAATCAAGTTAAGCAAATTTCCCAAGAAGTTGCCGAAAATCAACTTATAGGCAGGGTAAATTTTGAAGAACGCCAAATTATAACCATTGACAGCGTAGATTCGAGAGACTTTGACGACGCCGTTGAAGTTGAAAAATTGCCAAACGGAAATTATAAACTCGGCGTGCATATTGCCGACGTTTCAGAGTACGTAAAGCGTGGCACACCCCTTGACAAGGAAGCCTACGAGCGTTCGACTAGCGTGTATTTCCCCGATAGGGTTATACCCATGCTGCCCAAGGAACTTTCAAACGGTATATGTTCTTTAAACGAAGGGGTGCTTAGGCTTACCCTGTCGTGCATAATGGAAATCGATCAAAGCGGTGAAGTCGTCGATAGGCAAATTTTAAAGTCGGCAATTAGGTCAAAGCGCCGTATGACGTATACTCAAGTCGAAGGCATCGTAAACGGCGACGAAAATTTGCAAAAGCAATTTGCCGACTTAAAAGATCAAATACTTTTAATGGCGGAACTTCAAAGTATACTTTCCGCAAAGCGTGACGAGCGCGGAAGCGTCGATTTAGACGTAAAGGAAAGTCATATAACTTACGTAGACGGGCAAATCGAAGTTTCGCAAAGGCAGTCAAAAAGAGCGTATAAAATTATTGAAGAATTTATGGTTCTTGCCAACGAGTGCGTTGCCGAATACGCCTTTTATCAAGAACTTCCCATTTTATACCGCGTTCACGAAAAACCCACGCCCGAAAAGGCAACGTCTTTCGTAGAATTTTTAAACGCGCTCGGCATAAACGTAAGGTGGCGTCCCGAAAACGCTCGTCCTAGCGATTTCTCATCCGTGCTCGATAGGGTTAAAGGTTTGCCGTTTGCGTCAATCGTAAACAAGGTAATGTTGCGCTCAATGCAAAAGGCAAGTTATTATCCTGAAAATTTAGGGCATTTCGGCTTGTCTAGTAAATGCTATTGTCATTTTACTTCGCCTATTCGTCGCTATCCCGACCTAATCGTTCACAGGGTTTTAAAGTGCGTGCTCGACGGCGATTTAACTGCGATAAACGACTTATACGGCGACTTTATATACGGAGCGGCAACTCAAACGTCCGAAAAAGAGAAGAAGGCTACCGAAGTAGAACGTTCTGTTGACGACCTTTATAAGGCTAAGTATATGGAAAAATTTATCGGTCACGAATTCGACGCTGTAATAAGCGGAGTAACGGCTTTCGGTATTTTTGCCGAACTAGAAAACTCCGTCGAAGGCTTGACTAAAATTGAAGATTTACCGCGAGGCGAATACGTTCTCGATCAAAAAAGATATACGCTTTCGTCAAAAAAGCATTCCTTTACTTTGGGTGACAGAGTAAGAGTTGGCGTAATGGGCGTAGATCTTACCGACCGCAGGGTAGAATTTATTATATTATATAAATTGAATTAAACGGCTTTCGCCAAAAAATACTCATTTAAAAAACCGTATTTTATATAAACGCTTGCAAATTTAATTAAAGGGTAGTAAAATATTATTATGAAAGTAGTAACTGAAAATAGAGAAGCAAAATTTGAATATTTTATTGAAGACTCCTACGAAGCGGGCATTGCGTTGGATGGTGGCGAAGTTAAGTCTATAAGGGCGGGCAACGTCAACTTAAAAGATAGTTATTGTTCTATTGTAAACGGCGAACTTTTCATAAAGGGTATGCACGTAGCGGTTTATGATAAAGCGGGTAGTTACAACGTTAAAGACAGCCGTCGTGAAAGGCGTGTTTTATTGCATAAAAGTGAGATTAATCGACTTATAGGCAAGGTAAATCAAAAAGGTTTCACTCTCGTACCCTTAAAAGTTTACTTTAAAGGTTCGCTTATAAAGGTTGAAATCGGGCTCTGCAGGGGCAAGCATACTTACGATAAAAAGCAGAGCATTAAAGAGCGAGATTTGGATCGCTCGGCAAAAAGAGATATGAAAAACTATTATTAACGACAAAGCGGAAAAATTTTTCCGCTTTTTATTTTTGCTTTTTACGTAGGCTTATATTTATATTGTTAAAATAAAGTGAAAACTAATAAAAGACGCAAATATTTTTTATCTTCGCTTGCAATATAATCAAAAATATGGTACAATAAAATCATAGTAGGGGAGTATGGCAAATTTTTGTCTTTTCCTATACAAATACTTTTATAAAAAGCCAATAAAAAAGTAAAAAATTTTAAAACATAAAGAGGTCAAAATGAAAAAAATTGATTTAAGCAAGTACGGCATCATTGGCACGACTGAAATCGTTCACAACCCTTCGTATGAAGAACTCTTCGTTGCTGAAACCGATCCTTCGCTTACCGGCTTTGAAAAAGGTCAAGTAACCGAACTCGGAGCAGTAAACGTTATGACGGGTATTTACACCGGTCGTTCGCCCAAAGATAAGTTTATCGTTATGGACGACAACTCAAAGGACACCGTTTGGTGGACTTCCGACGAGTTTAAAAACGACAACCACCCCTGCAGTCAAGAAACTTGGAAGGCTGTAAAGGACCTTGCCGTTAAAGAACTTTGCGATAAAAAGTTATACGTTATGGACGTTTTCTGTGGCGCTAATAAAGATAGCCGTATGGCAATCCGTTTCATTATGGAAGTTGCTTGGCAAGCCCACTTCGTAAAAAATATGTTCATCAACCCCACGAGTGAAGAACTCGAAAACTTCGAGCCCGACTTCGTTTGCTACAACGCTTCAAAGGCTAAGGTTGAAAACTTTAAGGAATTAGGTCTTAACAGCGAAACCGCAGTAGTATTCAATATTACTTCTCGCGAGCAAGTTATTTTAAATACTTGGTACGGTGGCGAAATGAAAAAGGGTATGTTCTCAATGATGAACTACTACCTTCCCTTAAACGGCATGGCTTCAATGCACTGTTCGGCAAACACCGATATGGACGGTCAAAACACCGCGCTCTTCTTCGGTCTTTCGGGTACTGGTAAAACCACTCTTTCTACCGATCCTAAGCGTCTTTTAATCGGCGACGACGAACACGGTTGGGACGATAACGGCGTATTCAACTTTGAAGGCGGATGCTATGCAAAGGTTATCAACCTTGACAAAGATAGCGAGCCCGATATCTACAGAGCAATCAAGAGAAACGCTCTTTTAGAAAACGTAACCGTAAACGCTGATGGCGTATGCGATTTTGCCGACGGCTCTACTACTGAAAACACCCGTGTTTCTTATCCTATCACTCACATTGAAAAGATCGTTCGCCCCGTTTCTGCCGCTCCCGACGCTAAAAACGTTATCTTCCTTTCGGCAGACGCATTCGGCGTACTTCCCCCCGTTTCAATTCTCACCCCCGAACAAGCGCAATACTATTTCCTTTCGGGCTTTACTTCAAAACTTGCAGGTACTGAACGCGGTATAACCGAACCCACCCCGACCTTCTCGGCATGTTTCGGTCAAGCCTTCCTTGAACTTCACCCCACTAAGTACGCTGAAGAACTCGTTAAAAAGATGGAAAAGAGCGGAGCAAAGGCATACCTTGTAAACACCGGTTGGAACGGTACCGGCAAGAGAATTTCGATTAAGGATACCCGTGGTATTATCGACGCTATTTTAGACGGCTCTATTTTAAAGGCAGACACCAAAACTATTCCTTATTTCAACCTTGAAGTACCCACCGCGCTTCCCGGCGTAGACAGCGGTATTTTAGACCCCCGCGACACCTACGCAGATGCAGGTGTATGGGAAGGCAAGGCTAAGGATTTAGCAGGTAGATTCGTTAAGAATTTTGTAAAATATACAGGCAACGATGCAGGCAAGGCTTTAGTTAAAGCAGGCCCAGTAGTTGAAGACTAATTTGCATCTAATCCCTTTTATAAAATCAGTCATACGTTGTGACATAGCCAATAAAAATAAACTTATATAAAATAACGAACGGGCTTTCGGCAACTTTGCCGAAAGCCCGTTTTCGTGCGCTAAAATTGTAAAAATAAATCTTGAGTTAGTTTTCTAACCCAACTAAAAAGTCTATACTCGTTTCAAAGTATTGCGCAAGCGCAACTAAATTAGATAGCGTCGGCTCTCTTTAGTATATGAAAGACGGCTTGCATTTAAATTTATATGCAAGCCATGTTATTTATCGAATTTTATGTTATAGTTTTTTTTTACTTCACTTGACGAAAAATTGCTAAAAATGTATAATTATACTATAAGAAACAATTTGGCAAAATCAAATTATAAAACGGTGGAAAATGGCAAAAGAGCAGGGAATTATAATAGATTTACACGCTCATACTTATTACAGTAATTGCAGTCAGGACGACCCGCGCGACGTTATAAACGTAGCAATCGAGAACGGAGTAAACGTGTTAGGCGTAAACGACCACAATTACGGCATAGGCGAAAGAAAAGAGCAATATATTGCCGAAATGCGCGCTTTAGCGAGTGCGTACAAAGGGCAAATCACCCTTCTTTGCGGTATCGAAATAGCCACTTTTCCCCATTTATTCGACATAAAAAGCCCAAATGAAATAGCGAATTTTGACTATTGTTTGATTGAGCATATTACCAGTCGTCAAAGTATAGTCGGCGGAAATTTAATTGAGTTTTGCAAGAGTTTAGGTATCCCTTGCGGAATCGCTCACACCGACCTTTTCGAGTATTGCGATATGTACGGCAAGAATTACGCCGAGTTTTTTACCCAAATGGCAAATAGCGGTATTTTTTGGGAAATGAACGTCAATTACGACAGTATTCACGGCTACCACGAGCACGAATACGTTAAAGAATTTGTTTCAAACGAGCAAAAACAGGCTATCGTAAAGGCTAGCGGACTATGCGTTAGCGTGGGTTTCGACGGGCATAGATATAAAGATTACGACGGCTCAAGGGTGCGAGCGATGAATTCGTTTTTACAAAAAAACGGTTTTTCAACCCTTCTTTCTCACCCCGTACTTGGCAAAAAGATAAAAAATATAACGTTATAAGCGTTAAAATTTTAACTGCATAGCGGAGAGCGTTTTTCCGCAAAAAACTTAAATAATCGACTTATAGGTGGATATTATGATTGAAAAGAACGACGTTTCAGCAGAAAATCAAGTAAAAAAAGAGCATTATATTGAAAGGTTTTTTAGGGGTGGAGCGGTAAACGTTCTGTTTATTGGTAATTCCATTACCCGTCACGAGCCTAACAAGGAAATCGGTTGGGATAACGATTGGGGTATGGCGGCGTCCGCAAAAGGAAAAGATTACGTACACGTTGCGGTCGGACTTTTAGATGAAAGATTTGGCAAGGTCAACTACTGCATGGCAAATTGCGGTGGTTGGGAAGTAAATTATTTTAATGCCGAAATGCTTAGCGAGTGGAGCGAAGCGAGAGATTTTAGCGCCGATATCGTAGTGATTAGGCTTGGCGAAAATATGTGGCAAGCGCACGATAAATTTGCCGAATACCCCGTAGCGCCGTTCTTTAAAAAGATGGTTGAGTATTTTACCGTCAATCCCAAATCACAGGTTATAATCACGGGTTTGTTTTGGGATAATCAAGAGTTAGAGAATGTAATTAGTGGGGTTGCAGGCGAGTTAAACGCAACTTTCGTGCCCCTTAACGATCTTGGCTCAAATGACGAAAACATGGCTATAGGTCAGTTTTGGCATAATGGCGTTGCCATACATCCCAACGATTTAGGCATGTCCCGCATCGCTCAAAGAATAGTAAAAGCAATAAAATGATAAAACTTACGAGTTTGCTAAATCTCGTATGACACAAAAAGAAAAAAGACAGGTTAAAAACCTGTCTTTTTTTTGCAATAAATGTGTAAAACGAACAACTTTTACGCTCTTTTTCTTATATAAATTAAGGGAAGGACACAAAGCCCCACTCAAAAAAATTATTAATACGGATAAAACTTACTTACTCTTTCGTATTCTCTAGTAGTTCCGTTTTTTACAATTCTATAAACGCCTAAAAACTTATATCCGTCTTTAGTTTTAACAAAAGTGATTCTGTTTGCGACATGTGACATGCCAATACGATTTTCAACAATTTCGATAATTTTATTTCCGTTATCTTGAATTAAATTAACTACGTGCTTGTCTGCAACAACGTTATTTAAATTATTTTTATCGTAATTTGGATAACAAATAAACCACACATCGTTCCCATTTGTATCGCAAGACATCGCATATAATGGTTTTTGGCGACCAAAATGCTTTGAGTTACTCTGATCCCAGTCCAAATTTTTGCAACATTCATCATAAATATTTTTTGCGTTCGTACCGTAAATAAGTCCGCATTGTAAACAAGTAAAATCGTCCGTCTTGTACCACTTATTAATTGACATAAATAAAATCTCCTAAAATAAATTTTCACAAATTGTAACATAGAATATTCTATATGTCAAGTAAAAATATAGAAATTTCTATATAATAATATTATGGAAAACAGTTTTAGCGAAATTTTAAAAGATTTTTTAATCGAAAATAATTTAATGCAAGTGGAGTTTGCAAAAAAGATCGGAGTGAAGCAAAGTCAGGTGAGCGAATGGTTAAAAGGAAAGGCAAAGCCGGGGTATGATATATTAAAAAGTATGGCGCTTGCATTTAACGTTTCAGCAGACTATTTTTTAGGAATAACAGATAATTATTAAAAAAGTTGAGGCTAATAACCTCAACTTTTTTAATGCTAATGAAAGTATATTTTTAAAATTATGAGAATACACCGAAACCCTTAAAAGGGCACCCTCGGTGTGCAACCGCTAAAGCGGATTGTCGAGTTATTTTCTTTTAAGGAAATAAGAAGTATAAGTCGATTTTAGAAAATGTTTCGTATTCACGAGGGGTGATAAAAAATAAAAGCACCAACCAAAAGGTTAATGCTTTTTTTGGTGAGCCTTAACCAACCTAAATCGAATATTTATTTAACTTCCAAGTCCGCGTAAATACCATAATGATCGGATGGAAATTTGTCTTCAACAAGTTCGTCGATGATTTTAAAAGTAATGGGATTGATTTTTCCATTTATGAAACAGTAATCAATATGTTCCTCAAAATTGTTTTGCTGACTATATCCGTGATAAGTCGAGCGTCTGTCTTTTATTGTAAGTTCGTTGACATCCGCCACTTTTTTAATCATTTCAGCATAAGGCAACGAAGAAGGCATCATATTAAAATCCCCTATAATAACGGTGGGATAAGCGGAAATCTTCTCCATATATTGATGGATTAAGCGCACGCTTTTTACCTGATTCTTCTCTCCAAAACCTAAATGCGTATTCATAACCGCAAAAGTCTTTCCGTCACTTTTATTTTTTAATATAACGTACAAACAAATACGGTTATGTCGTTCATCATCCCAACCGCCCGACATAATTTCAGGAGTATCGGAAAGCCAAAAATAACCGCGCTTTAAGCAATCGAATTTTTCTTTTTTCCAAAGTATCGGCGCTGACTCAATCCAACCTGTATTGGAACGATATTTATTGAAAAATTCATATTTATCGCAAAAATATCTATTTATAGAATCCTCCCAAAACGGTGTATATTCTTGAAAACCGATTACGTCAGCGTCATATGGTGTCGTTATCCTGAAAAGTCGCGGCGCTCTTTCTTGAATGCTGTTACCATTTTCATCATCTACACATCGAATATTAAAACTGATTACTTTTATACTCATATCGAACTCCTATTTTTAAGATAATATAAAAATTATTTATTCAAACTGTTCTCGATTATAACATAGAAAAGGCAAAATTACAAGCATTTACAATTAGAATAAAAAGTTATGGGACATGGCGAGTATGTTTGTTGTCGTTCTAAACGACGAACTCATCCACATTTCCGTACGAGTCGTCAAAAAGCAAAAATCCTAAAGCAAACTGTGTTTGCTTTAGGATTTTGCTGGTGAGCCTTAACCAACCTAAATCGAACCTTTTTTCGATTTGTGGTATTCTTTGGCTTCACTAAGAACCTTTTCAGCTTCGCTATAACGAATATTAAAGTGTTTCATTAAAGAATTTTTTATTTCTTCATATTTAATTTTTAAGTCTAATAAAATATCCACAGCTTTGCAAAGTCCATAATTAAAAGACCTATCATCAACGACGCTATTTATAATATCTCGAAAGAAATCCAATATCTTGCCCATATTAAAAACTCCTTTTTATTAATATTATTTGTTTTCAATAAGTTCATAATATACACCCTCAAAACTTACTCCATCGTCAAATACATACTCCTCTTTTACATTCCCCCAAAAAGTGTAAGTAATATTATCTTCCGACTGTGTCCATTTGCCTTCCACTTCATATTCAGAATAAAAAAAAGTACCATTGCTATATATAATCAAGGTCTCGCCAAACGCACCTTTATATGTCCCCACGGCAGACCTATACTGTTTATAGATGTGAATTTCATACAAGTAAATTTCATCTGCATTATTTTTATTAACAAATAATGCATACAGTACATTTTCTCCTGCATTTAAATCTGCAGTTTTACTTACTATATTTAAATTCGGTAAACAAGACTTGTCATAATGTAACTCCCATTTATAATTTGCGGGAATATTAAAAGAATTTATAAAAGAATAGCTGTATGTAGTATAAGGTACACTAAATTGGATAATTGTGCCTTTAATAGTACTACTCTCGATATTTGTGGTTAGAGAAAAATGTTGTATTTCTTCGTTTGGGTTTGACGATGAATTAGTAGAACTATCAGGTGTTTTATCCGTGTTGCTGTTCGACGAAGAATCGGTAGAACTATTTATGTTTTGGCTGTTGCTATTATTTATGGAAGAACTTTTTATGTCTTCATCATTACAAGCAGTAAAAACAAAGCTAAAAGAAGATATTAAAGTAAGTAAAGCGATAAGTAGTTTTCTCATAAGACCTCCTAATATATAAAAAACGCGCTATCCGTAGATAACGCGCCGAAAAACGCATTACCCACAGTTGCAACACAGTTCCAATCATAGCGTAGGAATAAAGGGCATACGTCTTTACCGATAGTATGCCTACGCTATTTTGATATTAAACTGTGTTGCGATAATAGTATAGCACAATTTTATTTGTTTTGCAAGAGATTTTGAAAGTAAAAAAGAAAAGCGTTCCCACGGCAAAAGGAAACGCCTTAAAAAGTATTTTAGAAAATGAAACAACCCAAACCGTCCACCCTCTAATTGAGGGGTTCGATTTAGGTTGTTACTGGTGACCCCTACGAGAATTTGCCGTTTCCCTAAAGGGAGGCCCTCGGCAAGAATAACGCTCGCTAATGCTCGCTTATTGCGACCTCTACGAGTTCGCTTTTCTCGTAGAGCACAAAAAGAAAAAGACATACGAGAATACACCGAAACCCTTAAAAGGGCACCCTCGGTGTGCAACCGCTAAAGCGGATTGTCGAACCATTTTCTTTTAAGGAAATAAGAAGTATAAGTCGATTTTAGAAAATGTTTCGTATTTTCGAGAGATAATAAAAAATAAAAGCACCAACCAAAAGGTTAGTGCTTTTCTTTTTGGTGACCCCTACGAGAATCGAACTCGTGTTACCGCCGTGAAAGGGCGATGTCTTGACCGCTTGACCAAGGGGCCGTCTTATCAAGGGTAGTGTGGTAGCGGCGGTCAGATTCGAACCAACGACCTGCCGGGTATGAACCGGCCGCTATAACCAGCTAAGCTACGCCGCCATAAATTTTACGCATTTCGGCAAATGAATTCTCATCTGCCGAAAGCAATGGTTGCGGAGGTGGGATTTGAACCTCACGACCTCCGGGTTATGAGCCCGACGAGCTACCAAGCTGCTCTACTCCGCGACGAGTACATTCACGCTGAATGCTCATATATCTTACCCTAAATTAAAGAATTTGTCAACAGTTTTTACGCTATTTTTTAAAAAAATATTTTTTTCTCTTTTTCAATACTTTTCTTAATAAAAATGCTTGAATTTTATTGTTAAATAACGCAAATATTGCTATAATATACGTATCGTTACAAAAAGCGGTCAAAAAGTCGCGTGTTGACGCAAGGTGAAATTATGTTAAACGAAAAACTTTTTACAAGTGGGGACGTAATAGGCGTAGCGACGTCGGGCGGTAAGGACTCGGCGTGCCTTTTGCATCTTCTTTTAAAAAGCGCCGACCGCTTAAATATCACCGTTAAAGCGCTCAACGTTGAGCACGGTATTCGTGGCGAGCAGTCCAAAGCCGATAGCGAGTTCGTAAAAGAGCAATGTAAAAACCTAGGCGTACCGCTTATGCAAACGTCGGTCGACTGCGTGGCATACGCCAAGGCGAATGGTTTAAGCCTTGAAGAGAGCGCGAGAAAACTTCGTTACGATTTTTTAAAAAGCGCCCTAGAGAGCGGTTTTTGCACAAAAATCGCAACCGCGCACCACTTGTCGGACAACGTTGAAACCCTTCTTTTAAACCTTTTCCGCGGAACTTCGCCGTCGGGGTTTAAAGGTATACCCGAAGTTGCTTGGGACGGCAAGTTGATTCGTCCGATTCTCGGCGCTAGCAGGGAGCAAATCGACCGATTTATAAACGATGAGCAAATACCCTTCGTTACCGACGATACCAATTTTAGCGACGATTACACCCGTAATTTTTTGCGTTTAAAAGTTATTCCCACCTTAAAAGAAAGATTTCCTGAAATGGAAAGCGCGCTTTTAAGATTTTCTTCACTCGTGAGTTTAGACGACGAAGTTTTAACCGCTACCGCAAAAAACGAAACGACTTTTTCAGGGCAAACCGCAAGCGTAAATCTAGGGCTTTCACCCCCCGTTTTTTCCCGCGCATGCGTAATGGCGTTAAAGGGGCTCGGGGTAAAAAAAGACTACGAAAAAGCGCATATAGACGCACTTATTGGTTTACAGTCGGCTCAAACGGGCAAAAAAATAACCCTTTTAAACGGGGTTGTTGCCATAAAAGAATATTCAAAAATCACCTTTTATAAAACCTGCGAGCCTTCACAGTTTACCGTCCCCTTTTCCGTTGGCGTAACGAGCCTTCCTGTGGGTGAGATAATCGTTTGCAAAAACGAAAATATAACCGCTCAAAACGGCGAAAGGGTGCTGAAATTCGACGTGGACAAAATTCCGCCAAGCGCCGTAATTCGCTACCGCAAGCGGGGTGATAAATTTACCAAATTCGGCGGTGGAACTAAGAGTTTAGGCGACTATATGACGGATAAAAAAATACCGCTAAGAGAAAGAGATTTTATTCCCCTTATTGCCGACGGAAACAACGTTTTAGCAATTTTAGGGTGTGAAATTTCAGACGAAATAAAGGTTACCGAGCAGACGAGTAACGTTTGCTACACGGCGCTAAAAACAATCTAAATTTTATCAAAGGAGAGTTTATGGCTAAGCATTTTATTTTAATAACGTCCCCCCCGGCGTGTGGAAAAACCCGTCTTGCAAAAAGGCTTGCGTCCCAACTTTCAAACGCAGTCTATCTTGACAAAGACAGTTTGATACCCCTTTCAAAGCAAATTTTTAAGGTTGCGCACAAGCCGTATAACAGGAGTTCGGAGTTTTTTAAGAAAAATATTCGAGATTTTGAATACGAAGTAATAATAAACCAAGGTATGGACGCCATTAAATACGCCGACGCGGTTATTATAAACGCGCCTTTCAGAAAGGAAGTTCGCTCGCCCGAGTTTATTGCCGATTTTAAAGAACGCCTTAAAAAGGTTGACGCAAAACTTTTAGTCGTTTGGATTTCAGTTGCGCCCGAACTTTGCCGTAAGCGTATGTTCAAGCGCAATTCGGATAGGGATAAATGGAAGATAGAGCATTGGGAAGAGTACGTAAAAACGGTAAATTTCGACGCGCCGAACATTGCCGAAGAAGAACTCTTTATACATAAAAACTCTACCGACGACGAAGCCGACGAGCACTTTGAAAGACTTCTTGAAAAAATCAAAAATGGCTAATAATCGGCTTATAAGCCAACTTTTTATAAAATTTCAACAAAAAAGAGTAAAAACTCCGCCCAATAAACTGCAATAGACATAGGGATTTTTGAAACAATTTAAATTTTATAGTATTGCAGTTTTCAAGCGGTTAAAAAGAAAACAAGAACTTAGACGTAAAAATCTAAGTTCTTTTTCTTTGCTTAAATTTTAAAATAAGCGGTGGGCGTTTCCACCCACCGCTTTATAATTTGTGCGTTGGCACTAAAAGTATCAGACAGCGTAGAAGTACAGATCATCCATACCCTCGCCATTCATCGTTACAACAATGTAAACTCCGCCAACTGCGGTAACGCCACTTGCGGCAATCATATCAGGCTCATCGTAGGTAACGTTAAGCTGAATTCCGTTTACGTCGTAGAATTCAATGCTTTCGATATTGCTTGTCGCACTATATCCACCGTCTCCGTCTTCATATCGGAAGTTTATTGACTGCCCGAGAGCATTAACATTCTCGCCCGCATTATAGAAAAGCACGAATGTATCTCCACCGTTGTGCGTCTGGAGATTGTGTATTCTAACACCAGCGTCGCTATTGCCCGGCTCCATATCGGGAACTATAGCATTTGCCATAGTATCCGCATCAAGTATCTTTGCAGTTTTCTTTACCCAAATGGTATCCGAAGAAGGACTGGTTCCTGTGTAAACGTGGAAGTAATACGTGCCTTCTGGCAAAATATAGGTTCCAATGCTGGTGGCAAGCACATTGCCGTTTACATCATAAATACCGCTGATGTTAAAGAATTGGTCTGAGCCAAAGAACTCATACTGACCGCCTTCAAGCGCGATCTTGTAAATACCGCCCTCATAAGTGGAGTCGCAGTCAATGGTTGCGGAATTACCAACAGCCTCACCACCGGTGAAGGTTAGAGTTTCTGTAAGGTGAGACGTACCGCAAGCACAAGAGCCGTCATACTGTACGTCGCAACTTGCAACACCTTCCACAATACCCACAACTTGATAGCCGTCGCCGTCGTCATACGTTGCAAGTTCATAGTTGGCGTAATCCCCACTCGCAACAAGCTCAATGGTTTCATAACGGTATGCATCGGGAGCCGTACCGTCTGCCAATTGCATAAAGATGCTGAATCCTTCCCAGAAATCTTGGTCGTTCACATTTGTAATCGAAATCTTTACAACCTCACCTTTTACGACGCCGTCTTTTTCAAGCAAGGTAATCTCGCCACTCTCATACGTGTCACTGGTGATATACAGATGAAGGTTAGTCAGTTTCTTTTTGGTAATCTCCACAGCAAGCTCATCAAACTCATAGTTGCAAGCATCGGCACCGCTGAGTACATAATCGCCCTCGTACAAGAGTTCCTCGGAGCTTACGTCGGGAGAGGAAAGCTTAAAGCTATTGAGGTAGACCTCGTCATTACTCAAAATAGAGTCCTGACCGCCGCCGGTATGCGCGCTCGTGAGTCTCAAAGGCTCGGCAAAGGTAAACTGCGTTGTTCCGTTATACTCTGCCGTAACACCGGAGATGCTGCTCACATATATCTTATTCACCTTGACCGTAGCCGCAACCTCGGAGAAGTCATAGTTGTGGCTTACCGTACCGAATGCAGGGTTGCCTACGTAAGGCGTCAAGATAACGCCGTCAGTGTACTCGCCAGCGTTTTTAGAAGGAAGCGTTGCCGTAAGCCACAGTTGTGCAGCCTCAGTGTCAACGTATCCGTCAAACATATCGGAGCTTACAGAAAGCGTATGTTGCTTCAGTCCGCTATAAGTTTCTGTCGTTTCGATCTTCTCGCCTGCCTTCAAGGTGAGCTTTGTGGGCACGATGGAGAAGTTATAATTTTCGCCAAGCACGTAGTTGCCGGCATCAGCACCGTCAAGGTAAGGTGCATCCTCGCCGGTCAGTACGGTAGCTCCTACATCGGCTTTGTCAAACGCAATCTCAATGTAAACTTCGTCTCCGTCAATAACGTCACTGAGGCTGGGGGCAGGTGCGTGTATTTGACGTACAGTGATTCCAGAATATTCAAACTCTGCGGTAACGTTGATAGTTTTGGGCACGATATTCAATACGATCGCGCTCTTGTCGATGCTATAGTTATTATTGGTATACGAAATGCTTGTAATCTCCACGGCATTGCCGACGTTCTTGCTTGCAGTGGTCACGTTAAGCATAAAGGTTTCGCCCGATACCAAGCCGTGCAGTGCTGACAATACAAACGAGAAATTTGTTGAGCCTTTATACGTGGCGTCCCCCACGGAAATATTGGTAATCACCTTAGGAACGATGCTTGCGGAGCAGGTGGTAAGGTCAAGTTCATAGTTGGTGTAATTGTCGCCGTCATCTGCATCCAAACCTGCGCCTGTTACCGTTGCGCCCACGTTTTTGTTTGCAAAGGTGATGCAAACCTTAATGCCGTCTGCTACGTCGCCTGCCACAATACCGTTTACCTCACCCAAAGTCACTTCAAAGGAATTGGTGCCGGCATAGGTCAGTTCAGCGGTAAGATTGGAAAGCACCTTCTTCGCAATGGTAAATTGCTTTTCCGCGCTGATACCCGTATAGGTTGCGCTTTCAGCGATAATTACCTTTACCTTATAAGTACCTGCATTTACGGGCTTTGCGTCAAGCTTTGTGTCGCCCTGATACCACTCGATGGTAACCGCACCGTCAGAGTTGGTTTCATAGGTGGGATTTGCAAGCTCTACCTTATCGTAGGTCTTGGAAAGGTCTTGAATGTTAGCAAGAGTACTTGCGGTCTTATCAGTTTCAAAATATTCAGTTGCTGATTTTGCGCCACATACACAAGATTTGTAGTATTGCGCCTTGGTTGTTGCGGTTGCCTCAGCCTTCAAATATTCGATGCTTGCAATCTCTTTATCAAATACGTGCGCCGTTTCGTCCTTCTTATCTCCGCAAACCGAGCAAGCGTACCAGTGAGTTGTATCGCCTGCCGTTAAGGTTTCGGCGTAGTCGTGAGTAATAGTGCGCGTCGCGCCGCATACGTTACAAGCGGTATCGCAAGCGTTATCGTAAACGTGAGGCTCTACCGTGCGCGTCGCGCCGCATACGTTACAAGCGGTATCGCAAGCGTTATCGTAAACGTGAGGCTCTACCGTGCGCGTTGCGCCGCATACGTTACACGTGGTATCACATGCGTTATCGTAAACGTGAGGCTCTACCGTACGCGTCGCACCGCATACGTTACACGTGGTATCGCAAGCGTTATCGTAAACGTGTGCGCCTACCGTTCTCGTATATCCGCACACGTCGCAGGTGGTATCGCAAGCGTTCGTATACGTATGTGCGGCGAGGTCGCTCTTTTCTTCGTCATGATTACAAGTAGCGGCGTGCCAATGGTTATCGGCATCACTCGACCATTCTGTCGCATAAGAATGCTCGTGAAGGGCTATCGGCAATACGATAGCGCACGCCACACCGACGGTAAAAACGGAAGCAATGACTATGGATATAACTTTGTTCAGTTTTATCCAAGCCCAAATTTTACTAAAAAATGCTTTCATAATTTATAATCTCCTTTTAATTTTTTTCTTTTTAAGCGTAATTTTCTTTTAATTTTACTTGTTCTAAAATTTTCAAAAACTGTGGTTTGTTTTCCCCTTGCCACAAATGTGGCTCGTCCGCAATTACCCGAACTTGACCGGGGAGCGTATGAACTCCGCCGTTATCGTCAAAGAGTTCCATATAGAAATACCAAACGACCGTATCTAAATTTTTATGCTTTTCGGGACAGAAGAAAGTAATTTTTCGGTTAGGTTTTGTAAACTCTAACAATAAATATTCCCTGTCCGTTTTTTCTTTCGGCACGGTAAACTTCGGGAAGTCTTTTTCAAAATACATTGAAAAACCGTCGTTTCGTTCATTGATAAAAAGATAATCGGTTGCAACCTTGTTTTCGTCTTTGAGATAATCAAGCCCTTTTATAACGGGAAACTCAAACTTGTCGAAGAAGATTGTCTTTTCCATCATAAATCATCACCTCCTCGTTTTGTATTTTCGACAGTTTTCTCCTTTTGACTTGCCTATATTATATCATAGCAAATTTTGTTTTTACACCACCCCTTGGGGGTGAAAATCGTTAAAAATAGGGGTGAAAAAGGGTGAAAATTAAAAATACAGGGGTAAAACAGGGTGATAAACGGGTTTTTGAGTAAAAGAGATTAAATTTTTTTCCACGAAAAAAGGACGATAATTTTTATCGCCCTTTCACGCTGTTTTTCTATTTAGTTTTTAGCGTTAATCTTTCAAAATTAAGTCGTAAAGTTCGCTCCTGCTCGTTACACCGAGTTTAGAATAAAGCGTTCTTGTATAAGTTTTTACCGTGTTTTCAGAAATACACAAATCAGTTGCTATATCTTTACGCTTTTTGTTTTGTAAAATAAGTTCGAGTATTTCACGCTCCCTAACGGCGAGCGGCGCGCTTTCTTTTACAAAAGATAAAACCTTGCCAAGTTTTGTTTCCATAGGCATCATCGTTATGCTTATGCCAAGTTGTATTTCCTGCTTTGGCGAATAATGCGGAACGTCTTTAATTAGTACGTAATCTTGTATCGTCCAATATAAGAAAATAAATAAAAGTTCGGAAACGACGTAAGAAACCGCTAAAAATTCAAATTCCCATTTAGAGAATTTTTCCACAAACCAAACGGCAATATTGATAAAGACGATAAAGGCGAGAAACCCTGCTATTTTTTGGGCTTTGCCCTTTTCCTTTATAAGGGAATGCATGATAGCGCATATCATTGCCACAAAATACGCGCCTAAATACACCGCATACAAAGGGTGCAATACGCCGTATTCCTTTACAAGCATGGTTGCGCCGTCTACCATTTCAATAGTTACCGATTTATAATACCACGGCAATATACCGCTCGTTGCAATAATTAAAAACATCACCGCGCCAAGCGATAAGGCTATGATAACGTGCGCTTTGGTTACTTTATACCCACATAATTTTATTATGGTAAACAGCATACAAGTAGAAAGGAACACGCTACCTAAATACGCCACGTCGTTTGCAAATATAGCAAATTCAACCG
>JAFTTJ010000039.1 GCA_017466825.1 Clostridia bacterium | reverse complement strand
GCGCCGTTTGAAAAAATCTTCGTTTCATAAACGTCCTCAAAAGCGCCCTCATAGACTTCTTGTATTCCTTCATCATCTTCAACGATATAAATAAGTTCTTTCATTAGACTTTCGTGTGTACTCCTGTTTCGTTATATTTCGTCCACTCGCAAACATTTACAGCGTGGTCTCCGATTCTTTCTAAATATTTAGCAACCATCATAAGTTCGATGGCTTGGTCGCCGTTTTTACCATCTTTTTTAATAAGTTCGATAAGTTCTTCCTTAACCGTTAAAAACAAATCGTCCATCTCATCGTCAAGATTAATCACTTCGTCTGCCAGCGCCTCGTTATTATTTATAAACGAGTTTACGCTTTCGCGAACCATTTTAACAGCAAGATTCCCCATCGCCTTAATATGCGTAAGTTCTTTAATGTATTTGTCTCCGGGCATCGTATAAACCAAATCCCCGATATCGCTTGCCTGATCTCCAAAGCGTTCGATATCCGTTATCATTTTAAGTGCTGTAGATACTTCTCTAAAATCCTTTGCAACTGGTTGTTGTTTCAAAAGAATACGCATACAGCGTTTTTCGATGTCCATTTCATATTCGTCTACGCGCTTATCCATTTGCCCGATGCTTTTCCCAAGCTCTCTATCACGATTGATAAGCGCCGTAATCGCATTATCCAGCATTTGCTCGGTTAAACGGCACATTTCTACAAGCTCTGTTTTTAATCCAGCAAGCTCTTCTTCAAATAATTTTCTTATCGACATTTTATTTTACTCCTTTATTATACTATTTTTTTAGAAAAAATCAAGTATTAACCAAATCTACCCGTAATATATCTTTCAGTGCGTTCATCTTTTGGCGACGTAAAGATATCATCGGTATTACCAAATTCAACGAGCTCGCCTAAAAGGAAGAACGCCGTTTTGTCTGCAATACGGGTTGCTTGTTGCATATTGTGCGTTACAATAACGATGGTGATATCCTTTTTCAGTTCTTCCATCAATTCTTCTATTTTACCCGTAGAAATAGGATCGAGTGCGCTCGTCGGCTCATCCATAAGTAAAATTTTAGGATTTGCAGCCAAAGAACGAGCAATGCAAAGGCGTTGTTGTTGACCGCCCGAAAGCCCTAATGCAGATTTATTTAATCTATCTTTTAATTCGTCCCACATTGCTGCTTGGCGCAAAGATTTTTCTACTATTTCATCCAAATCTGCGTGCTTTCTAATCCCAAACGTTCTTGGACCGTATGCGATATTATCGTAAACGCTCATCGGGAACGGATTAGGTTTTTGGAATACCATACCAACGTTTTTACGGAGTTCGTTCACGTCAATCTTCCCATAAATATTCGTTCCGCCAACATAAAACTCCCCTTCGATTTTACAACCGTCTACTAAATCGTTCATACGGTTAAAGCATTTTAAAAAGGTTGATTTACCACAACCTGACGGACCGATAAATGCCGTTACTTGCTTTTCAGGGATTTCTACACTTATATCTTTAAGGGCTTGAAAATCTCCGTACCAAAGGTTGGCGTTTTTTACGGAAATACTTCCACCATATTCATTTGCTTGTGTTATATTCTTCATTATTTATCTCCTTGTAATTTCTTGTTGAGCTTTCCTGCAATAAGTTGCGCTAAAAGGTTTAACCCAAGCACTATTATAATTAAAACTACTGCCGTTGCATACGCTTCGTTCACGTACCAACCTTCACCCGCAAGTTGATAGAGAGCAACCGCAAGCGTTGCATTACCATCCAAATATCCCGTTGGTGTTGCAGATATTACCGAACCCATTGTATAAACGAACGGAGCAGATTCCGCAATCACTCTACCCATACTTAATATAATTGCTGACATTATACCGGGAAGCGCAGACGGCAACACGATTTTAAATATCGTTCTCATTTTTCCTGCGCCAAGAGCAAAGCTTCCTTCTCTTAAACCGTCTTGTACCGATTTCAAACTTTCTTCGGTAGAACGCACGATTGTAGGAAGTAACATTATGCTTATCGTTAGCGTACCTGCAAGAATAGAACTTTTTCCACCTATTAAAGCAACAAACGTTATCATACCGAAAAGACCGTAAACGATTGATGGAACGCCGTTAAGTAGGTCGATTGCTCCACGAATAATTTTAATAAAGATATTATTTTTCTTTGCGTATTCGTTTAAGAAAATTGCCGTACAAAGTCCAATGGGAACGGAGATAAGCAAACTTAATCCAACCGTCATCAGCGTTGTTATTATAGACGGTAAAATTGTGATTTTTTTACTGCTAAACTCATATTCGCCAAAGAGTAGGTGTGGGTTAGAAAACAAATGCGGTGCGCCTTTTGCGAATATAAATCCGATTACAAGCAAAAGTGTTATTCCCGCAAAAACGCCTGCGCAGATTGCTGCTCCTGCGCCGATATTTGGCGTTTTTATCTTGTACTTAAATCCTGATATTTTATCTTTGCACTTCGTCCAAAAGGTCGTTTTCTTTGTTTTTTCATTTCTCTTAAAGATTTTAGAGAATATACTTTTGCCTTCGACTGCGCCTTTAATTGCTTTTTTCGAGATGGCACCGAACACAAGGTTTACGATAAGTACAAACACAAGCAAAATTACACCCGTCGCAACGAGAGCGCCTTGTTGAACTTCGCCTGCATACCCCATTTCCAAGACAATATTTGCCGTAAGCACACGAAAACTATTAAAGAGTGATTCGGGATATGCTACAGAGTTTCCTGCAACCATTACGACTGCCATCGTTTCGCCAAGTGCACGTCCGATACCGAGAACGAGCGAAGCGGTTACACCTGATTTTGCCGCTTTCGTAACCGTTCCAAAAACTGCTTGCGAGTGTGTAGAACCAAGTGCAAGCGCACCTTCATAATACGAACGCGGTACTGCCTCTAAACTGGTTTTGGAAAGGGATACTACGGTAGGCATAATCATTATACCGAGTATTAGCGACGTTGCCAAAAGTCCACTGCCGTCGTTAGGAGCAAAGTTTGCAAGTAATGGGAGCAAAAACACGATCCCGAAGAAACCGTAAACCACCGACGGGATACCTGCAAGCAAGTTTACCATTGACGAGAATATCTTTTTCAATTTCTTCGGGCAATAGAAAGCAAGGAATACTGCGGTAAAATAACCAAGCGTGCCACCAATTAAAAGCGCACCAACGGTTGTTGCAAGTGTTCCGACAATCATCTTCAATATACCATACGAACCCGAAAGGTTGGAAGTTTCATAGTTATCGAGTCTATCGGGCGCCCAAGTTTCTCCAAAGATAAAATCGAACAAACCTATTTTGTTAAAGGCAGGTATGCTTTTAATTAGCATAAAAACGAAAATGGCGGCAACAGCGATTACGCATATAATCGCTGCCACCGTGAATATCGTTTGACCTGTTTTTTCTTTGATTTGAGTCTTATTCATATTAACCTACAACTTCGCTAAATTTCGTTACTTTGCCTGTGTATATATCGTAGAGTTGTTCAAGAGTAAGGTCGTTTACCTTATCGTTTGATTTGTTTACGATAACTGCTACTGCATCAAGGCACACGTTGAAGCTGTTGATTCCATCTTCTTTTACGCTTGCAGAAGAAAGTCCGATTACGTTACCGTTTGTATCGTCGTGAACGTCTTTCTTACCTACTGAAGAGCCTTTTAAGTCTAAGTTTTCAAATATGGTTTCTACTTTTCTACCGTAAAGTGCTGCATATTCGCTCATTGCATTTTTAATGAAAAGCTCCATACTCGTCGAACCACTTATTCTAATTTTACCACCTGAAGGAAGAGAAGATTTTACTTCGTATTCTACTACGGGAATTTCCGTTGCGCCCTCATTTGCTCTCATTGAAGGGTCTGAAAGGTAAATACAGCCTGCTTCATCAGCGTGTTGCTTTGAGTTTTCACTCTTTAAGTAGAGCAAGAAGTCTGCTGCAAGGTCTGTAAGTTGAACTTCAGAGCTTGTCATAATTACAAACGGTCTCTGAATCTGATAAGAACCATCTAAAACAGTTTCGGCAGATGGAGCAACTCCATTTACTTTTATAACTTTAATAGTATCGTTTACTGAACCGAGCGAGATGTAGCCGATTGCGTTTTTATCGCTTGCGACTTTGCTCATAACCGTACCTGTTTTTTCCTGAACAACTGCTTTATCCGTCGTAAAGAAGTGTCTGTCGCCGTTAATCTTCATTTCAAGATAATTGCCGTTTCCGTCCGTTACAACTTTATCAAATGCTTCACGTGTTCCACTACCTTGAGTACGAGCTACTACCGTGATGTCCTTTTCACCGCCACAAGCGGTAAGTCCTACTGCGCCACAAATTAAAAGTACGCAACTGAGTAAAAGTGTTACAAGTTTTTTCATTTTTTTAAATCTCCTTTGTATTGATTTCGTCTTTATTATACTGCGGAAAAATATATCAAACTATCACTTTTCCGTTTGGGTTATGTAAAGTTTATGTAAAGATGAATAAAATCGCAAAATATTTTGAGATTTTACCGTAAAACTATTGACATCGGCATATGATGTAAGTATAATATATAGCAAGTTAATATTTCAAACCGTTGAAGCGGAGATAACGGCAACAATGCCTTTACAGAGAACCTGTGGTGCTGAGAGTCAGGTAAGAAACAAGTTGTCAAATGGACCGCTGAGGGTGCAGTCAAATGGAATTTCCCAGAGTATTCTGCAACGTGTTGGCATACGTCAGTTGCCGGGGATATGTTGGTATCCTGCTAAGTGCACGGG
>JAFTTJ010000038.1 GCA_017466825.1 Clostridia bacterium | reverse complement strand
CTTTGGATTGGCTTAAAGCAACGAGAGAGCGACTGAGAAATATGGAAACAAAAAACCTTTCACTTCAAGAGAAGATGGAAGAAATTAAACTTATAAACCGCGCAAAATGGACACTTATAAATTCGCTTGGAATGACCGAAATTGACGCACATCGATATATTGAAAAACAAGCAATGGACAGATGTGTTACACGTAGAGAAATTGCCGAAAACATTATACAAACTTACAAATAGAAATCCCGACTGTTATTGTTAAACAATCGGGATTTTATATTTACAATTTTCCTCTATTTATTAAAAAGGAATAAAGGTAGGTGTTTTATGGAACAAATCAAGCAAAACAAAATGGCTATACAACCTATCAAGAAGCTCTTTTTGAAAAATAGTTTATCCTTTATCATTGATTTGCTCTGCATAACGCACGGTCGCTAAGGCGTCTTTAGCGTATTTATCCGCACCGATTTTATCGGCGTATTCTTGGGTTAAAACCGCACCACCTACCACTATTTTACACCAAGGCGCTTTATCACGTAACAATCTAATAGTCTCTTCCATTGCGGGCACGGTAGTTGTCATAAGCGCAGAAAGCCCTACGATCGGCGCTTTTAATTCCACCACCTTATCCACAATTGTTTCGGGCGGAACGTCTTTGCCTAAATCACACACGGCAAAACCGTAGTTTTCCAAAAGTAATTTTACGATATTTTTACCTATGTCGTGAATATCTCCTTTTACGGTTGCGATAACGAAAGCACACTTGTTTGCCGCTTTAACGCCGTTCACACCGTTTTTTATGCACTCAAACGCCGACTTAGATGCTTCTGCACTCATAAGCAGTTGCGGAAGATATACCGTTTTATTTTCAAAACCATTTCCCACGGTGTTGAGCGCGGGAATAATTTCGTTTTGAATGATATCAAGCGCATTTTCAGTTTTAAGAAGTTCTTTCGTAATAAGGCTTGCTTGTTCTTTAAAACCTTTAATTATGGCTTTTTGCAGTTCGGATTGATATTCTACGCTATCCGTTTTAGCCGTCGCAGTTACTGAAACAGCCGTTTGCTTTGGTAAATCTTGAGTACATTTAATATACTTTTCAAAATTATCGTCAAACCCGTTTAGTGCAAGGAAAGAATAATACGCTTGCATCATTTCACTTGAATAGGGATTCATGATGGCCGCCGACAAACCTTCATTTAACGCCATAGTGAAAAACGCTCCGTTTATAATATCCCTTTGCGGCAGCCCAAACGAAACGTTTGAAACACCGAGAGAAGTATTTACGCCGAGTTCTTCGGTTATGAGTCTTACGGCTTTAAGCGTTTCTTTTGCTGCGCTTTTATCTGCGCTTACCGTAAGCGCAAGCGGATCAAAAATCAAGTCTTTTTTGTCTATGCCGTACTCTTTTGCTTTTTGTAAAATCTTTTGGGCAATTTGAAATCTATCTTCGGCTTTTTCGGGAATACCGTTTTCATCAAGCGTTAAGCAAACCACTAATCCGCCGTATTTTTTAACGAGCGGAAAGACGGCGCTCATGCTTTCTTCTTTGCCGTTTACGGAATTTACCATCGCTTTGCCGTTATAAATGCGCAAAGCCTTTTCCATTGCAAGAACGTTAGAAGTATCTATTTGAAGCGGCAAGTTTATTATTGCTTGTAATTCGCAAACGATTTTCGTTAACGTTTCCTTTTCGTCAATTTCAGGAAGTCCTACGTTAACGTCTAAAATATGGACACCCTTTTCTTGCTGTAAAACCCCTTCTTTTAAAACGTAATCTATATCGTTCGTTTTTAGCGCTTCTTTTAATTTCTTTTTACCCGTCGGGTTTATTCTTTCGCCGATCAGAATCGGCTCTTTGCCAAATTCGACGGCGTGAGTATAGGACGAAACGACCGAAAAATTTTTCTTTTCTATTGAAACGGGAATTTGTCCTTTCGTTTTTTGGGTAAGCGCCTTAATATATTTAGGCGTCGTTCCGCAACAACCGCCAACTATCCTAACACCTTTTTTTATAAGTGCGCTAACGTCTTTCGAAAATTCTTCGGGCGACACGTCGTAAACAGTCTTGCCGTTCACGACTTTAGGCAACCCTGCGTTAGGCTCTAATATTACGGGAAGCGACGAATATTTAAGGTATTCTTCTACGACGGGCGCAAGTTTTTTAGGTCCAAACGAACAGTTTACGCCGATAGCGTCAACCCCTAATCCTTCAAGCATAGCAACCGTTGCCCACGGATTTGCACCTGTCATAAGAGAGCCGTCTTCGCCGTAAGCATTAGAAACGAAAATAGGAATATTTGAATTCTCTTTCGCGGCAATAACGGCGGCTTTCGTTTCGTAACCGTCGGTCATGGTTTCTATTAAAATTAAATCTACACCGTATTTAACGCCGAGTTTTACCGTTTTT
>JAFTTJ010000008.1 GCA_017466825.1 Clostridia bacterium | reverse complement strand
GTGGGTGTAACCCTTTTCTAAAGCGTCGTCGATAAAGGCTTTTTGAATTTGGAAGTTGCTAGTCGTTACGTTTACGGACGAGCCGTCCCAATCGTTAGTTCCCCAAGCGCCGAAGTGGAAATAATTCCAGAAATTGCCTTCGCTAGATAAAATAGTTTTGCCCAAATTCTCTTCTTCGGGGGTGGGTTCTATTTCAACTTCTTCGGTTTTTACGAATTGGATAGAATCAATCGTAATATTTTGCCCTGCGCCCGCAGCGAACAAGCGTAAGTCGTGCTTTGAAAAGTCGTGCACGGACTTGTCGTTTAAAGGAATGCGATGAGTTTGCGAACTCGTCAAAGTGTTGTATACGTAAGCAGCGTTTTCCTGATCGCTCGAATTTACCGTGAATATTCTAAACTCGGCGGCGTTTGACGAATGAACGGTTACGTCCATATAGTCGTAATATCCGCCGTATTCCGCCAAAACGGTTTTATCAAAATAAATATACATACCGCTTGCCGAAGCCGTGAAACTTCCTACGCCTTCGGCGTAGTCGATAGGACGAACGCTAGTTGCATTTTGGGTTTTATATATCAATTCGTTCATGTACGCGTGCTGCACGAAGCCTTTTAGAGCCGAACCGCTATCTTCAACGCCTGCCGAAAGGGCTTTTTGAGCAACGAAAGCAACCGTACGAGAGTTGTCGTTTGCAGTAGCAAATTTATATACCGTTTTGCCAGACTTTTCAACCGCTTGAATATATCCAACGCCAACGAATTCACGGTGGTAGTTCGTGCCTTTTACGTTACTGATAACGCCCATAAAGCACTTCCAATCGTCGCCGTTGTCGTCGGTAAAGTCGGTCATTTGACTGCGGGCTACGTTGATTATTTGCACGCCGCCACCCACGCTTGCGCCGTTAGCGTCTTTCCAACCGTAAACGGGATTTGCGCCAAATACATTTTCTTCATTTAACGCACCGTAGGTTAAAAGATAATCGGTAGGCGCAATGAGCATACCGTAAGTAATACGAGTATATCTTGCAGTATTCGCTTCTAACGCATTATAATCGTCTACTGACATAAGCGAGCGGAAACGAAGTCCCGTAGGAGTATCCTTTCTAACCGCAGCGCCCTTGTCCATGGTAAACGCAACGTCGTCTAAGTCCATAGTTTGCGTTGCAGCGTCAGCCACTTTAAAATCACCGTTATTTAAGGCTAAACCAACGCCTAAAACAAGCGCAATGCTAAACATTATCGTCAATAATAAAAGAATTCTGTTTTTAGTCTTAACCATTGCCGTCTCCTTACTCAAAAATATCTTCTTCACCGATTTGGCCACCGCCTAAATCTTCACCAATATTGCCTTCTCCGTTTCCGACGGAAAGGGTTAAGATATCCTGTAAAACGTATATAACGTTTAACTTCGGCGTGTCGTACTCGGCAAGAAGCCCGTTATTTTTTGCCACTTTAATACCTCCGTATGATTTAGGTTGCTTACACTAACCCATCTTACCTTTAAACTATAACACATCCCCCGTTTTATGTCTTGTCATTTTTAGTCCAATTTTTGTTGTTTTTAATCGTATATAAGCAAAATCGGCGTATTTTTGCTCTTTTTTTAATCAAAAACTAGAACTTTACGCAAGTCGTTTATCCTTACATATAATTTTATGAATATTTACGACTATAATGCGTAATATTTCGATTTTTACACACAAAAAACCGTCTATAAGTCGGTTATTAAGCGTTTTTACCCAACAACATCTTGCTAAATCGATAAATAAAATTTTTTTCTAAACGACAAAAAAGCGAGGTGTACCGATTGCGGTATACCTCGCTTTTTATCTTAACTTATAAAACTGTCAGTTTAATTTTCTAATAAAATCATTTATTATATTGTCTAAAACGCCATCGCCGTTTTGATCAACCTAGTTATGTTTTAGCCTATTCTCTTTAAAAACGGCAAATAATCGCCATATAGCGCAACTTTTATATAAATTTTAAGCAAATAATTATTTCGTAAAAGCACTCTTAAAAGGTACGTTTTGTCTGCAATCTCTTTACTTTAAAGTCCCTTTTTAGTCAAGTATTCGATTAAGCAGTCGGCGAGAAAGCGGTGACCTTTTGCGTTTGGATGCAACCCGTCCGCATACAAATTTCCGTCGTCTTGCTGGGTGTTTGGTATGTAAAATTTATCCGATAAATCAAGGTATTCTACCCCGTAAAAATCAAACGTTTTTATTTCGGCTTTTATATACTCTTGCAAAGAAACGCCCGCTTCATCTTTACTTCCGTCGCCATAAGGATTGTTTTGGTCAAAACGCGGTATAGGCAAAATAAAACAAATTTTATCTTTGGGAAAGGTAGACGCTAAATACTTAGCGAGATTGTGCAATGCGCCGTAAAAAGTATAATCGTCCTTATCGTCAAACACGCCTAATTTTGCATCACCGTGGCCGTAGTCGTTAGTACCGCCGAAAACGAAGGTAAAATCCGCGTCCGTAGGCATTTTTACTGCCCTTTGCATAAACACGTCGTCGTCGGGATTATTAGTACGTTTAACTTGCTTTGCAATACGCGTTCCCGACACCCCGAAATTAAGTTCTTCAGCGCCAAAATGCTTTGCCGTTAAAGTAGAATATCTATTCTCTAAAATCCCAGCAAGCGCGCCTTCCGTTATGCTATCGCCCAAAAAATTGATTTTCATTTTTGCTCCTTATTTCAATTTAAACTTAGCAACTCTCTTCGCCTTTCTCAAATTTATTATAGAGTTTATTATACCTTGCGATTTTTAATTTGTCAATATAAATTTTTTAATAGCGGACTTTTTATAATCAGCCTACTCTTCGCCTTGCAAAACTCGGATTTTAAAGACTTTTACACCCATAATATGGGGCTATAAGTCGATTATCAAGCAATTTCGCCTAGCGATTATTCCTTTGTGTAATAGACTATAACCACTCAAAAAAGACAGAAAATAGCTGTCATTTCTTTTATCCTAATTGAAAATATACGGCTCATTCCATTGATTTAACTGTTTAAAAGCAAGAATCTGATCTTTACAGTTAATCGTATCTTGCAACTCTATTATACAAACGTCTTGAGTATAACTTCCATCAGGATTAAATATTATTGCAAATTCATAATATTGAGCAGTTGAAGTTAAACTTACACCTTCTCCATACACGTCACGTCCTATGCCCCACACGTAATACAATTCCCGTCCATACGCATCCGAAGTATTATACCTGTTATACCTATATATAGCGTCATTTCCTTTATACCCTGTATTTTTAGCATAATCGCTAATAATTTTTTCAAAAGTTTTTTCTGAAACATTTAAATTTTCTTTATTTCTAACAACTAAAGGCTTTTTAACACATTTTTCTTCATTTATTTCTTTATTCCAGTCATTTTGTTCTTTTAACTCGGAAAATTTCAATTTCGTATAATCGAAAACACCGTCTTTTAAAGACTTCGTATCTTCTATTTTATGCGATTCGTAGCAGTAATCTTCGTAAAAATATACGTAGTTGTCCATCTTCTTTTGCATTATGAGAATTGTATAGCTGTCGTTATAATATGCAACGTCATACATGTGTTCTTTATCATAGTAACCACAGCCTTCATAATAATAAAATAGCACTCTCCCATATTTATCTTCTTCTATTACTTCTATAATTGGATCACGAAAAACTTCTCCACTTGAAATATACCCATTCGCTTTAAATATACTGTTTACGGCTACTGTATAAAGATCAACGCGCTCACCCCCATATTTATATGGGGAAAAACACCCTTGACCAAAAACACAAAATACTGCAACTATAACACATAAAACTACTAACTTAAGTTTTTTCATACCCCACCTATATTATAAATTGTAATTATATCATCATACAATTTCTAATTTTATTATAACATATCGATTTCGGTTTTTCAATTGATTTTATATATCACAACCAATCCTTTCAATTATACCGTTTGGTATATGTCTTTTTTCTGTCTCACCTAGCCTATTGCGAATTGAATACTTATTTTTTGCCTTAAAAATCTATTATACTATTAAATTTTCATTTCATTACTAAATAACGTATATAATACTATTTAAACGGTTTAAGCATATCAAAACTAAATAAAACGTATAAGATCGCTCGCAGTACCGTTTACGATATGCGCCCCAAAAGATAGACAAACTTTTGGGGCGCATATTAAATTTGCGAATATTTTATTCTGTTGTAATTATAAATTTAACATGGACTCCTGTTCTTTCAGTACGTCGTTTTCGTAAATTAACGTCTTGACTTCGTACTTGTCGAACGCAAGGCGTAACGATTGACCAAAGACTGTACAATCACACGTAGTTTCTTCCTTGTAATTGTTGATAAGTCGTACCATATACGTGTTATCAGCAACTTTTCTAAATGCGGAAAGAGAAATATTAGTGTTAGAAAGATTAACAGGGCTCTTCTCTCTCTTTTCACCGTTGCCATGAGGATAGAAGTTTAGAGCGTAAGGCTTTTGCGTGAATGCCGTCGCCTTTCTTTCCAACTCTTCTTCTTTACATACTTCCAAACGGAAGGTAAATTCGTGTCTACCCAAATCGATATAATATTGGAATCTTTGCTCGTCAATAATAGGCAAATCATCAACGGGATGAGCGCAATAAACCGAACCGTTCAAAAGGGTGATATATAACTTTCCATTTTCAACAGAACAACCGTAAGTGCCGTCTTTAAAGATTGCCAACACGCTACCGTCTTTCTCTACGCCGACAAAGCGTTGAGAGCATTCTTCCGAACCTTGACCGTATTCTTGCGTACCGAATGCCGTTTGACCGATAAAGCGACCAATCTCTTTTACGGGTATTTCAAGTTTCAAGCCTTTTCCTTCGTCGTTCCAGTATACGTTTACCGTTACGTCGATATAATCAAAATCTTTATACAATGTATACGCCACGCGAATGTCCGATTTACCCGTATCGTAGATACTTTCAATCTTGGTCAACAAGTCACCGCGTTCAACCACACGCAAAGCAGTTTTCACCTTTGCTTGACGGTAATTCGCGCCTAGCGTTTTCATGTGCCAACCCCAAGGATCGGGATTATCGTCAAAAACAATCGGAGTAAAGGCGTTACCCATCAAATATTCGTTACCCCCTACAATATACGAATTCAATCCGCCTTTTTCAGTTTCAAACACCGCTTTCACGCCGTTATTGTTTACAAAATCTATTTGGAGGCTTCTATCCAAATATTTTCTTGCGCCCTTGCGAACTTCAACGTCAAAACGCGTAATCGCCAAAGGGTTTAATTCTGATTTAATCGCAAGACGCTTGCTTCTGTCCATATTGATACAAGAAGACTCTTTTACAATTTGGAACGGTACGTCTTTACCGTCTTTTTTGACCGAGAATTCGTAACCTTCCGTTTCTGAAATAATAGGATTTAACAAGAAAAAGTCGCCGTTAAAGATTTGTTCTTCCGCATGGGGATTAGGGTTATATACGAAAATGGGATAGTCGCCAGGCTTAGCCTTTGAATAATCTGCGCAAAGCGACATAAACGCTTTTGAAAACTCTTTATCGAGAAGTTCTAATGCGTAATCTGCTTTTTGCAAACTACTCTTCTCGCCTTCTATAATGCAAGTGCCTGATAAAACGTCGTGAAATTGTATTGCCGCCATTTTCTTTTGCGCGTCTGCAAATGCCTCTAGATTGTATTTATACAGCCCTAATTTGTCCGCATAGGCGCAAATTTTTTCGGCAAATAAAAGTTTATTTTCAAGTTCTGCATATTTTCTCTTTAAGCGCGCAATAGAAGAATAGCATTTGATAAAGCAAGGTTGTAGCGCTGAATCAAAATCCGCTTCGGGGTTTACTTTGCCAAAGAACGCCTCAGGCGTGCTGTGATAAATAGAAACACCGTTTGCCTTTTGCTCTTCTACAAAGCCTTTGATATCCGTCAAATCCTTTCTGGACGCGCCACCGCCGTGGTTACCAACCCCCCACAATGCAAACGCAATTTCTTCCTTTTCCCAAGGCTTCATTTTGCGTTTTATGGCATTAACCGCATTACCAAGTTCCGAACAATAAATAGTGTCATCTTGAAAACGAGCGGCTTTTACTTTACTGCCGTCAAACCCAATCCAGTTAAACACCATCTTAGGCAATTCAAAAATCCAGTCCATAGGACGGCAGAAGATATACCCTTCATAACCGCATTTGTTTAAGATTTGCACTAATCCTTGCGTGTGCCCGAAAGAGTCAAAATTTACGGCAACGGTAGGTCTTTTGCTAAATTTTTCTTTAAAATAGGTCAAACCACTTTCAATTTGGCGAACAAAACCTTCGCCACTGGGAACGTTACAGTCAGGCTGTACGTACCATCCGCCCATAATATGCCATTTACCTACTTTTACAAGTTCTTGAATACGCTTAAACAATTTCGGCTCGTACTCTTCAATATATTCATACAAAAGCGCTTCATTGTGACAAAAAATATAATCGTATTGGTCGGCAAGTTCTACGGCAGAATAAAAGGTAGCAAGCGCCGCCGTTGCGCCCTCGTTCCAATCCCATTGCCACACGGGATCTAAATGCGCATTACAAATCAAATGTAATTCTTTCATAGTTGCTTTATCCTTATCGTTAATAATCCTTTTGCATTTTTAACTTTTTCGTAATATTTAATCAAATCGTTATTTTTCAACTACTTTTACCGTCAACGTTAGGGATGCGACTTGATTTTCATAGGTTGCGCAAATTAAAACAGTCGCCTCGCCAACCTTCTCGCCTACCATTTCATTCCCCTCAACTTGAACGATATCCGTTTGTGTGATTTCATATTCCACCTGAGCGTCGGTGACAACCGAATCACCCAACCTTACAATTGCATTTATCGCAAGAGAATCGCCTACGTACAGCGTAACCGATTCCCCTTCGTAAGGTACGGAGATAGACAGCAAAGGCTTAGCCTGCGATGAAACGATCTTTACTAAACACATTACCCTTTCGCCCGCAAATTCAGCATAGCAAATGGTTTGCCCCTCTGCAAGAGCCGTAATTACGCCGTCGTCGGAAACTGTTGCTAAATTTTCATCACGAATCGACCAAAAGATGAATACGTTCTTTTTTGTCGTTTCAACTTCTACTTGAACGGATTCACCTATCGGTATAGTGACTTCGTTTTGTACAAAGGCAATAGTACCATTTTTCCCTTCGCTAGACGAGGAACTATCCTCCTTGCCTTTTCCGCAAGAGGAGAAACACAGTAAGCACATAAGCGCTATTATAACGCATAATAATCTTTTCATAATTTCTCCTCCTTAATCAAGCATATCGCCGAAGCCGGCGCCTTCCTTAGATTCAGAAAGTTTAAACAAATTTACGTAATATTTAAACTCTTTTCTCATTTCTTCAATCTCATCTTCAGAATAGTAAGAAGAAAGCAACGTCATTTTGATATAAATAGGTGATAAACGTTCTTTCATAATTCTATTTTTTAAGGATTCGTATAATCTTGGATTTGTCGTTTCGTATTTTTTAATGCTTGCTAATGCTTTATCAAAAACTTTGTCAATTTTCGCAATAACGGGTTGAGTCCATAACTCTAGGCTATTTATATCTCCGTAGATACCGCCCGATTCTGGACTAATGACGTTTTGGTAATAAGCATATCTATCACGCATAATTTGGTAATACTCATAAAGATATTCCGACGCGTCTTTATAGTACGCCGACATAAATTTGCGAATTAGATCGTCGTAAGAAAGACTTAAATCCCACATAAGAGAAGATTCCACGTAAGATCTCATTTCTTGAAAACACGTTGTGTATGAATCCGCCGCCTGCGAAGAAATACATGAAACGCCAAGGTCTTCACACGTTTCGTACATACCTTTTACCGTACCGAAATTGTTGAAGTTAATGAAATAATTACGGAAGTTTATATCGTATAGATACATAATCAACTGTCCGTTCGCTATTGCGCTCCATTCCTTCAAATTTTTATATACGCTTGCGTTTTTCGGGCTATCGATTTGGAAAGCAAAATTCGCGCCAATAGGCGTATAGAAAATATACAAATCCTTCTCAGGGATAACTTTATCGCTATACGGTACAATCTCTCCGCTTGCCGTCTTTTTTACCGGGGCTTCTTCTGCAGCGTAATATGCGTAAATAATATATTTAACACGTCTTCCCGGTTGATTTTTGTTAAGCCAATCGTTTGCAAGTCTGATAACGTTATTTACGAAGGCAACTTGCAATCCCGCAGGGTTTCCCGCATATTCATTTATAGCCGCAAGACACCTATCACAATCGCAATAGGTAACGTTGTCTTCTTGACCAAACATAAAATATTGCGCGTCGGGATATTGTTGGAAGAACTCAATAAACCGATCTGCTGCTACTCTCTCTAACGTTTCGCCACCCGTCCAACAAAGTTGAATGTTTTTAGTGCCGTAATTACTATACCAGTCGGGATGGTGCTGTTGATAGGTAATACCGTTTCCACAACCCTCTAATCCGCACGTACATTCCGCATTCGGAAGAACGTATTGAGAAGTTTGTCCGTGTCCCCACGCTACCAAGCCAAACGCAGAACTTGGCGACATCATACGGTAACGCCTTGCGGTATTCATATCGTCACGAAGGTCTGCCTTCGGCAACATACGCATTTCAAAGGTTGGGTTGACCGAATATCCTGAATATTTCAATAACGGAATATCTTTCGTTTCTTCATAATAAATTTCGTCCGCAGCAAAAAACTCGTACCCTATCGTATCATTCAAAAAATCGTAAGAGCCGTAAAGAACCCCCGTGCTACTAGTATAATCGGGACAAGATATATAAACGTTTGTATCTACGGTTTTTATATAATATCCCGAATCAACGATATCATTTGCAGATAACTCTATACCTACGTTTTCATCCCACAAGGTCGTATGTCCCAACGAAATAACTCTTTTAGAATTTTTAAGTTCGGACTCAGTTACGATAGGAATCATATTTCCCGTCGCATTTTTAAGATTATTTGCAATTTCATTCGCAGCAAAACTTTCGTAAAAGTTTGCGTCGTCACGAATTAAAATACTGTATTCGCTAACTCCTCCAAGATACAAATACTCTCCTTGGACGACAGTTACCGTCGGGACGCCTTCTTGCCCGCTTTCCTCTTGCTTTTGTGAACAAGCAAATAACGTTAACAGTAAGGTGGAACACAACGTCAAAGCGATATATTTAAAAATATTCTTTTTCATTATCTATCCTCCTTATTTGACAAAAAATACAATTTCTTTGACCACAGTATTGTAATACTCGTCGTATGCCACGATACGCAATACGTAGCGGCCTTTTTGCAACGCAACGAAAGTATCGTTGCCTGCTTTAAAGCCGTTTTCATAAAGTTCACTGTCCGGCGTCAAGAAAGAGGTTATTTTTCCGTTTTCATAATATTGAAGTAACCGCATTTCGTTATTCGGCAAAATCAAGGTTACTTGAACGTAACAATTTTCCCCGTTGTCTTTTACGGTATACGAAGGAACTTCTATTTTACTACCGACTTTATATTCTTCTTTTAAATTATTTTTCACTTCCAACGTAGGCGCAGTTTCGTCGTTTACGAGAATGCTGAACGGAGCGCTCGTCTTATTGCCGTTCGTATCCTTTGCAAAATACGTTACTAAATAGTAGCCCGCTTTATCCAAAGTAAACTCTAGCGGTTTGGTCGCGTCACCGCCACCAAGAATATCACCAGAAGGAGTTTTTACCGTTATTGTAAACTCTTTAATTTGGCCTAAAACGTCATACGCTTTTGCTGTAGGTATCTTTGCTTTTGCTCCTAATTTTTGACGGAGCAATACGTCTTCATCCAATAAAATGGTCGGTTTAATTTCATCCAAGGCTTTATCAATACTACTCTTGTTATGTCCCATAGATTGATTTGCTATTTGAGTTAAAGAAATGGAAGAATCTCCATTTACCCCCTCAAAAGCAACGCTCCAATAGATCGTATCTGAAAAACCTTCAAACGTTTTTCCATTGTCGTATGAAGGAATACGTACAAGAGCAATACCGCTAGTATCAATAACGTCCATAGTGTCGCTCGACAAAGCAAAGGTTAAAATATCCTTACTCGTTGCATAATAGAATCTATTTTTACCGTTATTTAACCGCATAAACCAAGAATCTTCTTCCTTGCTATAGAAAAACCTCAAGGTAACTGAACGGTTTTTATTCGCTACGTCCGTCAACGTAAATATCATAGAATCAAAATTAGTCGTTTCCGAAAGGTATGAAAACGTCAATCTAAAATCCCTTGAAGATAACGGATTGATAAATTTTGCGCTAGCGTCTTGATTAAAAGTAAAGTTTACGTGCGTTTTTTCATCAGTAATTTGAAGTTCGTTTTCAACGTAAAAATACTTGCTCTTATATTTTCCGTACTCGGTATCTACAACTGAAATAGTTTGTTTCCATTCAGTTTCGCCAGATTCACCTTCCGCAACGTATTTTACTTCCACCTCATCGCCTTGCGCCACGAAAGAATTTTCAACCAACTCATCATTTACGTACACTTTATAAGGTACTTGTAAAATTTGATCGTTTACCGTTTCTATAACGAAAGGCTCAGGCAATTCATAAGTAAAGCCCTTTATCAAAACACTGTCAAACAAAGGCTCTTCGATAAAACTCGGCTTTTCTACGGACATTGCGCTCACGGTTATAACCCCATACCCAACGTTACCCAAGTAATCTGTTGCGCTGTAAACGACTTTATAATCACCCAAAACGGCAAGTTGTAAAGACTCTTGAACGTCCACTTTTTTACCGTTAGGATCGTATACCGCGCGTTCCACACTCAAAGCGCCACAGCCACCAAAAGCATATATCTGCGACTCTGTTGGAATAGTAACGGTTTGATACGCCTCACATTCGATAAGCGGTTCTTCAATGGATATATAAATATTAGGAATAACCTCTTTAGCCTTTACCGTAAAGACTTTTTGTTCTACGTTACCCGAATAATCTTCCGCGCGGTAAACAATTTGATACTCGCCTGCGTATTTTACAAAAAAACTATCCCCGTCGTTTTCAACGGTAATCTTTTGCCCGTGAGCATCAACGTAATATACGAAAACGTCCGTCTTCACTTGCTTATCAAGAGAATCTTTTGCTTCAAATGGGAAAATTGGAAAGTTTTTGCCGACCTCTGCGATTGGCAATTCTTTCGTTTCATCAACGTCCACTAAAATTTGTGGCGCAGACTCATCTTTAATTTCTTCTGAAAAATCCAAATCTCCAAAAGATTTTATCAAAACCTTTCCTTCCGATTTGTCAAAATAATCCGCAGTTATTGTAACCGTTACTTCATCAGACGTAAAGCCACCCCAAGGATTGCCTTTATAATGAGCAGAACTATCCAAGTCGTTGACTAAAACATTAGCATCATTATCGTTAGAAAAAGGTCCGCAATAAACGATTTTTTCGTTATGATCAATTGCAAGAGTCAAAGCGTTCTCCGATACCGTATGCGAATTACGGTCGGAACCCGTATGTCCTAACGCACGGAAACTATGCTCTACCTGTGTACCGTATAGGGGCGAATTGCTATGGAAACGATCTCCCTCGTATCCGCCTATTATCTGCCCGTTTGCGCCTGCTTGCACGTACGAAATTTGACCACCGCCGTCAACCGTGTTTGAAGTAATAACTAAAACGGTCACGAAGTTAGCCTCGTCATTAGCGTCGGTAATACGAATCATCAACTTTTCAAAATCAGTTTCATTGAAAACGCTAGGCATTACTATAAGTTCGAGAATATTGTAGTCCCTAGTCAATTTAGATGTTTTTACAGTCGTATTAAAGGTAATTGATTGACCTGCTTTAAACGTAACGATAGCGCCGCAAGTCTCTTTTTTTATTTCGTACGGACTTTCAACTTCGTATTCCCCATAGTCGATTTTCATACCGTTTTCTGCCGTGATAACGTCTTTAGGCATACGGGAAACCATATAATAACTCGTTTCCTCCACCCTATGACCGTCTACCATTGCGTAATAGGTTACTTTATATTTACCCGCCTGATCTAGTACGACTTTGTCTCCGCCGTACACTCCGCCACTAGGATAAACAACTTCTAAACCTTCCGCTTTCACGTTTTTGCCGCCACAAGCAATTTCGTATTGCCCCGCTTCTATCACGTCGCCTACTACGATTGGTTCTTCATAACCGACGCTCGTTGCCGACGCCGTATTATGATTGAATGTAAACGACACAAGAAAAAGCAAGGCAAAAGCGATTGCGATAAAGGTATAACGAAGGTTTCTTTTATATACAGTCTTCATTTATCCTTTTATTCCTCCAGCTGATAAATTTACGTTTAGTTGTTTGTTAAAGATTGCGTAGAATATTACAATTGGTAATGCCATTAGGAATATTCCTGCCAATCTTGTCGGTGTGTTCGCTATTTCCACAATAGGCGTATTTTGGAAAACGTACATACCGTAAGCCGCTACCGGATACGAAGGAATATAAACCATCGGTATTTGGAAATCGTTCCAAAAGGATATAAACGTCAATACAAATACCGTAGTTACCGTACTCATTGCGAGTGGCACGATTATTTTTAGCATAATCGAAAGAGGGTCTGCTCCGTCTATTTTTGCCGCCTCGGTGTAGTCTTTAGGAATCGTCTTAAACTGAGCAAAAAATATTAAAAAATAAGTATTAAGGAAACTTCCCCTCATAATCCATATTCCCGGGAAAGTATCGAAAATTCCCAAATTTTGCGCCACTGCTATTTCACTCGGCATTGAACCGACGATTGGCAACGCCATTGTAACTAATACGAAAGCGTATATGAAATTAGAAAATTTGTATTTAAATCTTGCCGTAGCATAACCCATCACGAGTGAAACCACCGTAACAGACGCCGCGCATCCAAACGAATACAAGAAGGAGAAAATAAATTGCGTGAATATACCGTACTGCACCGTATACATACCTTCTTGAACAGGGACGTAGAAAAACTTAAACGCCATTCCGTAGTTGTTAAAAGAAATGCCCGTTTTAGGCAACCATAGTTTATTGCCTACCATTATACCCGCTTCTTCGTAAAACTCATATTCTGCGTTTGTCTTTACGGTTGTCATTATCGTCCAAAACAACGTAATGCACATAGTAAGCATATAGACGACTAACAATACGGCAATCGCTATCGCAAAAACATTTACGGATGGCCTTTTTACCGCTTTTATTTTACCGTTTTGATCCATTAGTCTTCCTCCTTTCCGTTTAGCAACCGACGTATAAGCATAGTCAACGGGAATGCAATCAACGTGCAAATAATACCCAAAGTGCTTGCATAACAATACATTGTTTTTCCATAGTCGACTTTATTATTGACAAGTACAAATAAGTAATATCCGATGGTATAATTTGAATAATCTACTTTATCTCCAAAGAAAGCATACAAATTCGCTTGATTTGTAAACAATGTTGCAACGTTTGCAATAACGAAGGTTGTAACCGTCGGTAAAATAATCGGAACTACGATAGAAACGAATTCTCTTACGCAAGATACTCCGTCTACCTTGCCCGCCTCTAAAATTTCAGGAGCAATTTGATCCATCGCGCCAGTATAAATTAATAATTGCGCGCCAAAACATACCCATACGTTATAAAATAGAATAGTTGGCATCAGCGAATCTTTGCCTAACAACAAAGGAGTTATAATGTTACCCGTAAAATGTGAAATATATTCCGGTATAGCTTCGTTAACGAAGAATTTAAAAACAATAACCAACAAAATAGACGGTAAAACGGACGGTAAGAAAAGGAAAAACTTAAACGTTTTGCTTAACGCCCATTTTTTAAAAATATAATACGAAAATACAATTGACAGTACCGTACCGAGTACCGAGGTAAACAGCCAAACTATAAATGAATTTTTGAACGCATCAATAAGGATAGACGACTTCATGGTTAGTTCTTGCCAAAACCTTGAAAAATTTGCGCCGAAATCCCAATAAAACGTATCGCTTAGCCTATCGTAACTCTTAAACGCCATTAAAATACTGTTAAAGTTGACGTAAAAATAAAAAATTGCGACTTGTAAAAGC
This sequence comes from Clostridia bacterium, assembly GCA_017466825.1. GTDB lineage: Bacteria > Bacillota > Clostridia > Christensenellales > Borkfalkiaceae > UBA10281. The sequence continues at coordinate 11,902 of JAFTTJ010000008.1, read as the reverse complement.
GGTAGGGCAACGAGGCAACAGTAAAAAATCAGGTCGCCTCTATCACCTTTTTGTTTTTTATTAGTTGCTTCCATTTGCTATACTCCTCTTTATTTTCCTAACTTTAAATTGCTCCACATTAATTTTTGATAAGCATATAAGCCGTTGAAATACTGTTTAGCATCTGACTGACGGTTTTTGAAAGAATCAAAAGGATTTTTAAACGAGTTGCCATCTATCGACGAATTAAAATACCACGCCGTTTGGGAAAATACCTCCGGATGATCAATTACCATCTTTACAGACGAATACGGATACACAACATTCGCTTGTTTTCTCATATCTATCAAGGTTTTTCCAAAGTGGGTTGCAGTTGCCTTGTCCTCATTTTTTACTTCATATTTTAACGATCTGGAAATAGAGGTTTTAGCGTTGAATTTAGACATTTCCGCATCCGTGTGTAAAAAACGCATAAATTCTTTTGCAAGTTCCATATTTTGACAGTTTTTATTGATAAAAGCAAACGAACTGTTAGCAGAAAACATAGTTTGAGGTCCTGCCAATTCCGCCTTTAACTTTGGCATAGGCATAAAGCCGAAACGTCTGCTCTCTTTCTTTTCGCCTTTAATAATTTCCAATTCAGCGAAGGTTGGGTTTGCTTCGTTTTCCCACCAAACACCTTCTACTAACATTGCGTAGCGAGTGCTAGCGTATTTACTCTTGATATATTCCGACTGTGCAACCGTATAATCATAACCGTTCCAACTACCGCCTACGTATTTAGCGGTACCAAATATTTCTTCTTGCATTTTTAAAGCGTAATATTTTCCCGCTTGTCTTTGCAACTCGTATCCGTTTTCAGGGGTAATTTTCACTTCCTCAGTAACAACCGAACCGTCCGCTTTAATTTCTTTTACAAGGTTCGCCTTGCCGTCAAACGTATAGTTTAATTTGAATCCGTCGTAACCCTCGTAGTCTGCGATAAAGGCTCTGCACGCTTTGTTTACGTAGTCGTTATAACTACCCGAATAACAGAAAGGAATGCAACTTTTAGCAGCGATTTGATCAAGCAAGTCAAGGAACTGTTTGTAAGTTGCAGGGAGTCCGTCGTCGTACGTTCCGTGTTCACCGTCAGGACCGTTGGCTTTATTTGCTTCAAAGTCTTCCCTTTGAGATTCGTCTCTTAATGCCAAAAAGTCCCCGTCCTTGTCATAGTAAAAGCCCTCTTCTTCAAACAAATCAACGTCATAAACAAAGCCGTAAAACGCATCGTAGAAAGGCAACATATAATACTTGTTATCCTTTGCGGTTAAGAAAGATTTAAAAGAATCGTCTAACTTGGCTTCTATCGTACCGGTTTCACCGTACGTAGACAAAGAGCCTTTTACAACGTCCGTAATATCGGCTACTTTATCAGCATTTACGAAAGTGTAATAGTCAACGCCTTCGGTAAAATACATATCTTTTGTCAACGCGCTAGTTGAAAGATTCTCTCCAGTGTAAAACTGTTTATCCTTATCTACACTGATTTTAACGCCAACTTTACCTTCTTCAAAATGAGTTGCGTCTTTATATTTTTCCTCAAAACGACTTGCAGCTTCTTCGAGCCATTGATAGCCTACGCCACCGTTGTAAGTTGCAACGCTAATATTCGCTTTCGTTGCGTCATAACCGTTGTTTTCTATAACCGTGTTGCCACAACCGATGAAAGAACCCAACGCTGCTACCGATATTAAAAGTGTTGCAATCAATGCACTTATTCCTCTATTTTTCATATTTGTGTACCCTTCCTTTTTTTCATGATTATTATAAAAATAATTACAGCACAAATCACCAAAACTCCGCCAACCGAGCCAAGTATTATTCCTAATATGTTCCCGCCGTCTTTCTTTGTGGATTCTTCTGCGGACTCTTTCTCTTCCTCCGAGTCAACGACACTCTCCTGCCGTTCCTCTTCCTCCCACTGTACTTGAGTTTTTAATTCGCTAATAAGCGAAGTATACGTCAACACCGCGCCGTCTACTGTGTCTTTAGTCGTAGCGCTTTCAATTTGCCTTTTTGCCTCTTGAACAAAACTAGCGCCTTGCATTCGCTCGTTATCACGGTACAGCGTTTCTACAAAAGAATCTTCTACCCTTTGGATTGCCGCTTGTTGATAAGCCGAAAATTCTACTCGCTCAGTCTTAGTTAATACCTTGCCAACTGCATTTTTAACACCGTCAACGAACGCCGCTACCTCGTCCGAACTCATAAGCGGATCTATAAGCGCCTCGTATTCACTTTTAATGGAAAGAATTTTATTCCAATCTTCCGTTTCATATTCGGCTTGATCTAATAGGCTAAAAAAGTTAGCAAGTTCTGTTTTAGCCTCTGTTTTTTTTCTAGCCAAAACTTCATAATCGGCTAAAGTCATAATTTTATCCAATTCAGCGTAAAACGTCAAGAGCGTGTCTTCTATCGCAAATCCTGTAAAACTCTCGTTTAAAATCGCGCTCGTTTTTTCCACTAAAGCGACAACTTCAGCGCGCTCCTTTTCACGGTAAAAGTCATAGTTGACAGATTGTACCTCATTTATAGCAAGGGTGCGTTTTTGCGCTACTGCGTAGGATAAAATTTGAAACGCAGAACCGTCGTAATAGAACGCTACGTCTTGCGTAGTACGGTACATGACGGGCGTTCCCTGACAACCGTTTTGTACGTACGTCGCGCTAGGAAACGTCGTGCCCGCGGGAATGGATATCGTAAACCCAAGAGTCAAACTCGTTAAAGTAGACCTATGCGCTACTGAATTGTCAAATCGAGATGGTGGCAACGGAAACGCCTGCGTCAAAGGATCTAATCCTGCCGACCAATACGCATACAACTGGTCAAATTTTACCTCCTCATTGTTCATCAGAGAAAAATTCTTCCAATACGTGAGTTCTGTCGCAATATATTTTTCATATCTTTCATAAGCGGGAGTACCGGCAAAGTCTCCTTCCCAGTTATTAAAATCGCTGTAATCGCTTTCCGTCAATATAAAACCGAAATATACGCGAGTAGGGTGTTGCATAAAAGCAATCGACGCTACATCCGTATCAATATACGTAATTTCAGGTTCGTCCGTGTTTGCCCTCGCTGTAGAATGCGAAAACCCCAAGCCAATCAAGGCTAAAATTAACGTTAAAAATACTATATACAAAACATGTGTTTTTGTCTGTATTCTCTTTAATAATTTCATAATTCTTCCTAATTAGATACGTCCATATATCTTAATAAAGGGACAAAACATTTGCCCCTTTATTAAATCTCAAAACTTATCTTTCTTCTTTCTTTCTACGGATTAATGACACAACGCCTACTAATCCTAAAATAGAAGTTAAGCCGAATGCTCCCATAGAACCGAAACAGCCTAAACTTCCTTTCTCTTCGCTGTCACCTGCGGGTTTTAACGTTTCAACCTTTTCAACTTTTCCTTTGAATTCTGCAATTGCAGTATCAATTTGTTCGTTAGTCGTAGCGTTATCAATAGCCGTCATAACTTCTGCCATATAGCCACTGATAATCTCTTCAGCCTCTTCTGAATATAAACTGTGGTCGATAGCGCCGTAATACTCACGAACTTCGTCTTTTGCTACAGTTTTTGAAGTCTTAACCTCATCAACGTCCTTTTTAGCGTTTGTTACGATTGCGTCAATTGCAGTTTGATCACCAACTGCAAGGTCAATATCACCGTTTGCTTTGGTAATAATCGCTTGAATTTCAGCCCATTGAGCATCTCTATAATCGACTGCGCTCTTATATGAGGCAAGGTCAGCCTTTGCATTTGCAACTGCGGCGTCATCAGCATCTCTTTGAGCGCTAGTCTTAACTGCGTCCATTTCTGCTTTTGCGGATACGACGATTTCTCCGATAGCGGTTTCGTTGCCTATAACTTCGTCAATTTGAGCGCTTGCATCTGCAATAATAGTTAGAATTGTCGCCCAGTCATTCGCGCGGTAATCGCTTTCGCTCTTATATGCGACAAGATCAGCCTTTGCGTTTGCAACTGCGTCGTCATCAGCATCTCTTTGAGCGCTAGTCTTAACTGCGTTCATTTCTGCTTTTGCGTTTTCTACCACATTATTAATTTCCGTTACGGATGCGCTTGCGTCGATTTGAGCGCTTGCATCTACAATAATAGTTTGAATGGTCGCCCAGTCATCCGCGCGGTAATCGCTTTCGCTCTTATAATTTGCAACGTCATCCTTTGCAGATTGTTTTAATTCGTTAAAGATTGCGTCCGATTCCTCTTTCGTTACAACGTTGTCCATCTTTGCTTTCACAGATACTACGATAGATGCAATTTCTTCGCTCGTCATTGCAGCGTTTATGCTTGCCTTACCTTCTTCGATAATCGTATCAAAAGAATTCCATTCCGCATCATAATAATCGTCTTGTACGAAATTAGTCTTATATTCTTCCAACTCTGCGCAAGCAGATTCTTTCGCTATGTCGAGTCTACTCTTCCATACCGAATTTACAAAAACGAATTCGCTTTCAGTAATAACGTACGCCGTAGCCGTATCTAAGTTACGGAAAGTTCCGCCAATTTTTAAAACTGCGCCTTCTTCTACAACCTTATCGGCTAAACCAATATATAAATTTCCGTCAGGTGATTTGATATCGTTTGTAACTACTTGTTCGCCGTTCAACGTGATACCGATACCGCTATCGCCAAGGAACATAAATCTATACTCCCAACTATTTATAGGTAAAACCTCGCCGTTTACCGTGGTTACGTAAACTGCAGCCGGGGTAGAAGAATCCGACAAAATTCTCATTTCGCCAAGTTCGTAAGTGGTATATTCCACGTATTTTTCCCACGTGTAACCGTTCCACACCATCTTACTTTCTTCGATAACGTATATGGTAGCGTGCTTGGTATTTTTAAACGTACCGCAAATGCTAACCTCGTCACCTGCCTTTATATTAGAAAGACCGAACCAAAGACCGCCGTCCGTGCTCTTCATTTCAAACGAAGAAAGTTCTTCACCGTTTACTTTCACACCGTACCCGCTTTCGAGTTTAAATGCCGATTCCCAATCTTGTACTGGCAACGCGATAGCACCTTGCGTATATAAATGATCGCATCTTGCGCTTTCCGCGCCAAACGTCGAACTGTTCGTATTAGGCTCAATCACCCCAAGTTCATACTCTGTATATACCGTTTCGTCGATCGCTTCCCATTCAGTGCCCGTCCAAGTAAACTTCGTTTCTGGGATAACGTATCTTATTGCTAAATCAGCGTTAGAGAATACACCGCCGATAGAAACTACGTCACCGCTATTTACCCCTGCAAAAACAAAATAAAAACCGTTAGTCGTATCTTGTATCGCATTCGGTATACCGCCCGTTAACTGAGCAGTTTCTCCGTTTACCTTAAATCCTTCGCCACTTTCATAGACAAACCATGGCCAATCGCTTACAGTTGCGCCACCTAACATAGTCAAGGACAAAACGTTGTTTGCGCAGTATGCTCCGCCTGCCATACTTGTATCCGCTACTTGCAAGTTGCTAACAGTATATTCCTCGTATACCACAGGAGGAACGTACGCTTCCCAAGTAGTACCCGTCCAAGTAAACTTCGTTTCTGGGATAACGTATCTTATTGCTAAATCAGCGTTAGAGAATACACCGCCGATAGAAACTATGTCACCGCTATTTACCCCTGCAAAAACAAAATAAAAACCGTTAGTCGTATCTTGTATCGCATTCGGTATACCGCCCGTTAACTGAGCCGTTTCACCGTTTACCTTAAAGCCTGCGCCACTTTCATAAACAAACCACGGCCAATCGCTTACGTTTGCGCCACCTAACATAGTTAAGGACAAAACGTTGTTTGCGCAGTATGCTCCGCCTTCCAAACTCGTTGCCGCTACTTGCAAGTTGCTAACAGTATATTCCGTATATTCTACAGGTGGCTCGTATGCAGACCAGCCCGAACCGTTCCACTGGAAATAGTAGTCCTTTGCAATAACATATTTCGTTGCCCGCTCTTCGTTAACAAACGTTCCGCCAATCGTAATTACGTCGCCTGCGTTCGCGCTAAAGTCTTTTAAGTATAAGCCACCGCTAAAATCCTGTATTCGTATACCAGCAACATCTTCGCCGTTTTTCTTAACGCCCGTTCCGCTTTCACAGGTATAATAAGCCCACGCGTTACTGGTATAGCCCGTTCCAAAAAGCCACAACGATGTGTTGTTTGAATTTTCATTGCCTGCCGTACTGTGAAGGTGTACTATTAAATCAGAAACGGTATACTCCGTGTAGGTAATTTCAGGCGTATCCGTTCCGCCCTCACCCTCAACGTAGACTTCCCAGCTAGTACCGTTAAATTCAAACGAGCTGTTTTCTATTACGTATTTCACAGCCAAATCTTGACTGTAAAACGTACCGCCAATCACTAAAACGTCGCCTGCGCTAGGATTTGCGTCAAGTTCAAGGAATAGGTTATCGGGGAATTTCAACGTAGGATTAATCGATTGACCGTTCAACGTAATACCAACGCCACTACCCGCAAGGAAGTTAAATGCGGTAGTCCAGTTCACGTTGTTTTCCGTGCTCTTGATCGGAAGTTGTTCGCCGTCAACACGGTTAAAGTACGCCATATTTAATCTGCCCGGTTCCATCTGTACGAATTGTAACGCTCCGATTTCATAAGTCGTATAGTCCACTTCGATATACTTATTCCAAGCCGAACCCGTCCATGTAAATTGACTTTCTTCAATTACGTATTTGGTCGCTTCAGCCTCGCAAACGTATTCACCGCTTATAGTGATTACGTCGCCCGCTTTCATCGCGCTAAATTTAAAATATATACCGTCGCCAGTACTCTTCATTTCTACGGTAGATACTTCGCCGTTTATTTTAAAGCCATCCGTCGTTGAAAAGGCAACGTCCCAACTTAATATAGGCAAAGTTACACCGTCCGTTCTTTGTAGATACAATTCGGAATTGTTGCCTTTAGCACCGCCAACGGTACTGTTCACGTGGAGTTCAAGCGTACCGATCTCATACGTCGTATAAGTATCTTCTGCTTGCGCAACAGCGTTATTCGACGATATCTGCGCCCACGTCGTAAAGCCTACGCAAATACAACATAAAACGCATGCGAACGTCAATAATGCCGACGTCAACTTAGTTATTTGTTTTTTCATCTTTTTTCTCTCCTTATTTTAGTTCTGTTACGAACATTATTTGTCCAAAATTTTTAGCATTTTTAACCAAACGTTGAAACGTTTTTATAAAAACCTCTCATTTTTTTGCCCTTACTATTGACAATTATAGCAAATATGTTTTATACTGTCTATATCGTTTTAAAGGAAGTATTTGCTATGAAAACTTTGCTGTTCCCATTAAAAAATTATCCTACGCCAAACAATTATTACATTTCCAAAGATAAATTAGACGAGCCTCGGTACAATATGCACTTCCATGACAGTATCGAAGTTACGCTACTAATCAAAGGAACGTGTAACCAAATTATCAACGGAACGGAATACTTTATGCCCACGTATACTTATACGATTATGTGGCGACAGGATTATCATAAGTTTTACGATTATTCCGAAGATAATCTTTTATACAATTTAATGATTTCGCCGTCGCTATTACCCGAAAGCGTTTTAAAAAGATTGGAGGCAACGCCGTCAGATAAAATATGTACTCTTCCCGAAGAAGTGGGGAAAACCGTCGTTTCTATTTTGGATACGCTAGCCCAATCTCAAACTTTTAACCAAAGTTATATACCCCGTCTTGCCACCTCGCTTTGCGTAAACCTAATAGACATCTTTTTTTGTCATTATAAAACGCATCCTACTTCAAAGGTCGTTTCCCATGAGAGTATTATGCAAAACGCTTTGATTTATATTAATTCGCATTATACCGAATCTTTATCTTTAAAAGATATTGCAAGTTACGCAAATTGCAACGCCTCTCATTTAAGTGAATCCTTTCACAACAAAATGAATATGACGATTAAGCAATATATCACTATTTTACGAATTAAAAAAGCGAAAAAGTTGCTAGTTACAACCACTGCTCCCATTTCTTCTATCGCTTATGAAAGCGGGTTTTCTTCTCTTGCAAGTTTTAACCGAAATTTTTTAGAACAAGAAAACATTTCCCCTTCCACTTATCGAAAAAAACTCACGGATAAAACCGTTTTATAAAAACTAAATTTTATCTTCACACGGACAGGCTAAACGCCCGTCCGTGTTTTTTGTTCGTTAGGGTTCTTTTGGCTCAAATATATCGTTTTCAACGTCGTCCTTTGCATTGTCGGAGAGAGTAACGATATCCTCTTTTTCCATTAGAATAATTTCAAATTCAATGTTTTCATAAATTTTCTTCATACAAAACCTCCTATTATCCTAATTTAGAAGGTAATATTATTACACCTTCACCCGTTGCCAAATCAACAGTAAGAGTTCTGTTGGTTACGCTTACAGTTTGCGCTACTCCGCCACGATAAATTACGACTTCGGTAATATCTTTATCAAAGTTCAAGGTAATCGTTTGATCTCTATCTTCTTCGTGAGAGTTATAGTTACAAAGAACGTAACCTTCGTTACCGCATCCGTCCTCCATTACGCCCATAAGATAATTCCAATTTGTCTTATTAGTCGAAACGGAAGAAAGATGCTTCGTATCGGTTGCAGAAAGTTCGTAATCACCAATCTGACCCGATACCGTTTCAAACGCGTTATAATCAGCGTCGTCGCTGAATAATCCGTCGTTATTCTTACCTGCGCCAAGGATAATACCCTTCCACTTAAATGCGCTATAAACCGCGCCGATTGCATTTAATTCCGTATTTACTGCAGTAAACGCGTCGTAAGCGGTTTGGTCGGTAATATTACCGTCGTTGTCTACAAACGTATAGAACGTTTCGCTGTCGGAACCGCTCGGCGAATAGGTAAACCAAGAAATGGAATCCATACCGAACGCCAACGCCGCGTACGCCTGCATACGCATTTCCGCTTCGGTGGGAATTCTAGCTTTTGTATCATTGTCCGCAGTACCAAAGCCCGAGGACTGTAACGCAACGTGAGCGTGAGCGCCATATTGCATAGCGTAATATTTAATTACTCCTAAATCCAAAAGGAACGTATCGTGTAAAGACTCATCCTTATTGATTGGATAACTATCAATTGAAAGCCACTTTTCACCCTTTACCTGCGAAAGTACCTTATCGCAATATTCCTTTACGTATGCCTTAAATACATCTTTATCCAACGTGGTACTCGAACCGCCCCACCAACTTGTTTCTTCTCCTTGGAAATACGGAGCGTAAGAAGGCAAGAGGTTTACCATAAACGTAACGTCCGAGCCTGCGTATACGTTATTGAACTGAATTGCCAAATCGGCAAGCTTCGACATCGTCGTATCGTCTTCGGTAGGTTCGTCCCAATGCAAGAAGCCGATAAAGCCTTCACAGTCGGAGAAGTCGGGAGTGCCAATTTGCGTAAAGTCAACGTTGAAATTTTCGACATTGTTTGCCGCAAATGCAACCGTTTTCAACCCCTGTGACCAGAAGAATTTGATAATCTGATGGGTTTTTTCGATGGCTTCTTTCGTGTTCAAAACAAGAAGGTTTACACCCGTCAAGTTAACGACCTTGATGCCCGTATTCTTCATTTGCGTTGCAATAGCAATATTCTTTTCGTTAATATATTCGTTACTTTCGTCAAGCGCGGGATAGTTCCACGCGATAGTGGTGAAGAAATTATTTGCCGCGTAAGCCGCGTAGTCCATCAAATCTATACTATCGCTTGCCGCATAAGTATCTACGAATTCTTTTTTCGTTTCGGAGAGGTTATTATAACGAAGTTCGCCTTCCGCAGGTTCGGTCGTATCCGCCTTGAACGCTTGCGCTACGTAACGGATAGAACGAACGTTGTTTTCCTTATCGAAAGGAGTGTAAACGGTAATCGTTTCATCGTTTTTAAGAGTAATTTCCATATAACCGCGACCTGCAAACAATCTTTCGTAGTTTTCTGGGTATAATTTTTGCATTGCGCCACGGTAAACGACGTATCCGTCGCTATTTACTTCCCATTTTTCCGAATCGCTAGTAGCAGAACTCTCAATTTTAAGAATATCCACATTAGAAGTGAAATCATTAAGGTTAGGCGCTTGACCTTCGCTTAAATAATCGTAAGGAATAATCAACGTGCCGTAAGTAACGCTTTTCACGTACCCTTTTAACGCCGACAAGTCACTTTCCTTTAATAAAGTAATGAATCGGATACCCGAAGAGTCTACCGAGTCCGCAACACGGATTGCCGCGCCGTTTTCCAAACGGAAATCAATTTCCAAAGCCGTCAAGGTAATATTTTCTTCTGCAATTTGAAGCGTATCATCCGCAGCATATAAAGCATCGTTGTATACCCAACCGATAAAGGTGTTATAGGTTTTTGCCTTTTCGGACGAAACCGTGTAATTGCTGTTCTTTTCTACATACTCAACACTACTTCCGCACGACGCCGTGTACGTAACCGATACGTGGTCGGGGTCGATAAACGTAGCGTTCACCCCTGCATTGAAATAACAGCTGATATTATTCGTATTAAAAGTGCTGAAAGCAGGCGTACCGTCTTCATTCGGGTTCACTGTCGTTTTAAGCACCACGTCAGAAATTACAATAATATTGTCTACTTTTACATAAATCCAAATGGATTCGCCGTCAAGAAAATCAATCGCACCAAGCTCGATTACGTAATCGGTATTTGAACTCAAAGCATACGTAGTAACCGTCGAAGAATACCAACTTTTAATTTGGTTATCCCCTATGATAAAGCGAATACCCTGCCAAGCTGTACCGCGAAGACGGATTTCGGAGAGTGCCGCGAGATTGGTAGAATTAAATCCAAAACGGAATTTCACCGAACCCGTCGTATTTGCCTCGCTTGCCTCATAAGAAAGCCCCGTATTATCAATAGCCGTCGTTGCGTTGACATTTCTTTCAATTCCCCAACCAAGGTCGCTGATACCAACGAGGTCGTAGGTTGCAAGCTGACTGTCCGCATAACATTTAATCCAACCCGAACCGTTCCACATAAAGAGCGCTTCGTCAATAACGTATTTGATAGCCGTGCTTGCGCATTTATACGTACCTTCAATGGAAATTACGTCGCCTGCACTAACGCCTGCAAATGCCAAATATAAACCACTGCCTACGTTTTGAATTGCGTTAAGCGTAGCCGTTTCGCCGTTCACCTTAAAGCCTGCGCCGCTTACGTAGGTGTAACGTGTCCAGTCGTCCACCGTGCTTCCGTTTTCTTTCAAAATGTATATATATTCGTTAGAAACCGCACTACCGTTCGGTGCGCTAATCGTATTTACCGTCAACGTACCTACGTTATATTCGGTGTATTCAATGTATTTTTCCCAAGCGGAACCGTTCCAAACGAATTTGCTTTCGTCAATGACGTATTTAACAGGTGCTTGCGAGTAAACGAACGTACCACTAATAGAGACCACAGCATCTGTCGGCACTGCTTCAAATTCTAAATACAGACCGTCGGGCGTACTCTTAAACGTGTTAAGCGTCGCACTAGCGCCGTTTACCTTCCAACCGTCGCCGCTTTCATAAGTAAAGCCGTGATCCCAGTCAAGAACAGGTAACGCCGCGCCGTCTGCTCTTTGCAAATACAACACGTTATTACTTCCACTTGCGCCGCCAACGCTACTGTTCACGTGCAACTCAAGCGCGCCGAGATTGTGAATTGTATATTCTACGTACTCTTCCCACTCACTGCCCGTCCAAGTAAACTTACTTTCGGGAATAGTATATCTTATCGCCAAGTCTTCGTTAACGAACACACCTCCGATAGAAACCACGTCGCCAACGTTTACACCTTCAAATTGGAAATATAAACCGCCGCTTGTATCTTGTACC
>JAFTTJ010000037.1 GCA_017466825.1 Clostridia bacterium | reverse complement strand
GTCGCTAGCATTGGTTTGTTGCGGTGAAGAAGAGTCTACGTCTTCGCCCGACTCTACCCCTGAATCGATTACGATTTCAGTAAGTGAATCTGAAAGCGAAAGCGAGAGTGAAAGCCTTTCGGTTTCTGTTGCGGAAAAACATAACTTAACGCACGTGCCCTACCGCGACGCAAATTGCAGAAGGGCGGGCAACATTGACTATTGGCAATGCAAAGACTGCGACAAGTATTTTTCGGATAGCGCAGGCAAAACTGAAATTACCAAGGCGGATACGGTTATAGCGCAACTTGCGCACACGGTTTATTTCGTTGAAGGCGAAGACAGTACTTGCGAAGAAGAAGGTATTCTAAGTCACTACGCGTGTGAAACTTGTCCCACGCTCTTTTCCGACGACAAGGGCGCAAACAGAATAAACGAGAAAGATTTGACCGTTGCTAAAAAACCCCACGAAATGATTCATAACGCAGGCGTTTTAGCAAAGGGCAACGAAAACGGCAAGTTAGAGCATTGGCAATGCGATATATGTAAAAACTTATACGCCGACGACGTTGGCGACGAAAAGATAGAGGAAAGCGATATTATAACTCCGGGCCCGTTTACTTTAGTTGATTTCGTGGTTGAAGTTCCGACAGATCGCAATCCCGTCGTCTTACAACTTTCCGACACTCAAATAATCTACGCGGAAAATGCAAGACCGGGAAGAGACGGCGTTTCGAAATCTTGGTCGGGTTCTGATAAAAAAGAAGAGCGTTGTTATAAATATCTCACCGAAACGATTAATGCAACTAACCCCGATTTAATCATTATTACGGGTGATATCGTCTACGGTGAATTCGACGATACAGGCGTTGCGCTTTTATATTTAATCGAGTTTATGGAATCTTTTAATATTCCTTGGGCGCCCGTTTTCGGCAACCACGACAACGAGAGCGCAATGGGCGTTGATTGGCAATGCGAGCAGTTTGAAAAAGCCGAAAATTGTCTTTTTAAGCAAAGGGAATTGACGGGTAACGGCAACTATTCGGTAGGTATTGCTCAAGGCGGATATATTACGAGAACTTTCTATATGCTAGACAGTAACGGTTGCGGAAACGCGCACGCTAACTCTTTGGCAAACAAACATACGAGAACGTCGCAAGGTTTTGCGTCCGACCAAATAGAGTGGTATACGGATGCTATAATCAAACTTAAAAAATCTGCGCCAAGCGTTAAAATTTCTTTTGCTTACCATATTCAACAAGCCGTTTTTGCAAAGGCTTATGAAAAATACGGTTTCGTTCAAGACGAGGCGACTATGAAGGCTAACCCCATCAATATCGATAAGCACCCAAACAAAGCCGATACCGATTTCGGTTATATCGGCAGGGCAATGAAAGGCCCGTGGGACACCAACTTCGTCGTCTTTAACGGCATGGTTGCTCTCGGCGTAGACTCTATCTTCGTAGGACACGAGCATTGTAATAACGCGAGCGTTGTCTACCAAGGCATAAGATTCCAATACGGCCAAAAATCAAGTGAATACGACCGTTATAACTGCGTAAAATCTGATGGAACTATCATAAGCGGTGACAGTACGCCTGCGGGCGCAACGTCGCTTATGGGCGGAACGGTTATTCCCCTTGACGAAAGCGGAACGATCGTAAATCCGTACGTTTATTACTGCGGTGACGTTTTTGGTACTAACCCCACCGTTTAACAAATCATAAAAGCCTAATATTCGTCTTATAGGCTAGGTTTTAACAAAAAGGCTCTATCGAGCTCGTGACTGATATTTAATTGCTTATACGCTGTGATATCGCCATAAAAAATATTATATAAGGAAGAATAGTATGCGTAAAATTTTATTGCTAATTATGGCGATTTCATTGTCGCTAGCATTGGTTTGTTGCGGTGAAGAAGAGTCTACGTCTTCGCCCGACTCTACCCCTGAATCGATTACGATTTCAGTAAGTGAATCTGAAAGCG
>JAFTTJ010000007.1 GCA_017466825.1 Clostridia bacterium | reverse complement strand
GCGTAACCGTAACCGATATCGAATTCTTCGCAAGCCAAGAAACCGCTTCTTGGACTAAGACGAATAATAGCGTTTACGCCGCATACGAAGACGGAATACTCGTTTTAGATACGGTAAGCGCAGGCGGAGATTCGGGCATAAGCACAACTACCGAGTGGTGGAAAAAATACGCAGTATGTCCTGTTACTGCAGTCCCCGCAATCAAAATGTATGCAAATTATATAAAAGCAGGAGATAATAGCAGAGCGCCCCTTTGGGGTAAAAACGGCGCGCCCGTCAACCCTATTCACGGCAACGGCTTGTCCGCAGGTTGGGGTTGGAATAACGATTTATCTTATACCGAAGGCGACACCTTCTTCATTTCGGCGGATAAAGAAAGTGTGTTCGAGTTTGAAATTTTCGAGTGGCAAAGCACCCACAACGAGTGGAGCGGAACTGCGATTGAAAAAATTGACGGAGACACGATAAAAGTGACTGCGTTAAACGATCAAAAACTCGTCCTTACCACTTTCGCTGAAAAGTTGGCGGCAGGTTATACCAAAGTAACCGTTAGCGCAACTTACGCAAGCGGTGATTTCTGGGTAGGTAACGACGTTTGGGGTGAAAACGGTTATATGCACTCGCTCGCAAGCGGAAATTCTATCGAGTTGGATATGAGTAAAATGGATAAACTCTGTCTATTCTTCAACGCTGCAATGACTGACGTTGAAATCACTTACGTATTTAGTAAATAAAACCCATTAAAAGCACTAGATAAAGGACGGATAGGCGGTTAGCCCTGCCTATCCGCGCCGTAAGGAGTGAAATATCAATGAAAAGATTTTTTAAAATTTTAGCAATAATTCTTACGCTTACCCTTTTCGGTTCAACCGTGGCGAGTTGTGGTGAAGACCAAACGGGCAATAAATACGAAATCGTAGTAGAACCCTTTTCGGGTAGTGGTTTCGGCTATCAATGGCTTAAAGATTTAGCGACCGATTGGATGAAAGACAACCCCGATTATACCGTCAAGGTAAAGGAAAGTTCTACCTATATGGCAGGCGATCAACTTTCTCAAATTGCGGCGGGAACTACTATAACCGACGTTTATTACGGTAGCGATCCCAACTATTCGCCCGGCATTTACAAAGGTTATTTTGAAGATTTAACCGATATGTTATCCGTTAAACCCGACGGTGAAAACGGCTTGACTATTCGTGAAAAAATTATGGATTTTGACAATTGGCAAAAGGTTGCGTCAAAAGTTTCATACGATTCGGCTACCGATAAGTTTTCGTATAGCGGTTGTTATATGCTTCCCCATAGTATCACTATGACGGGGCTTGTTTACGACCACGATAAATTTTTAGAACTCGGGCTTTTAACTTACGCGCCCAATACGGCGGAAGTTAAAGGTCAGTTGTCCGCTCAAGGAATTACTTTCGACGTTTCGGGTAGCAGTTTAATTTTCTCGTCTTCAACGGGATCTACTAACTATAAATCGGGCGATAGAATTTTAATCGCCGGTAAAGACGGCAAATACGGTACTTACGACGACGGACAGCCCCAAACTATGGCAGACTTTGACGAAATGGTAAAGAATATCGTTGCAATGGACGCTGCTAACAAAGCGTTCGTCTATGCAACTAAAGACGAGTACGTTTCCGAACTCGTCAACGCATACGTCGTTCAGTACGCCGGTTTAGACGCATACGACGCTTTGACAAAATACGACAGCAACGGCAAAGAAATCACCTTAGACGACGGCTCTAAAGTCGTTATCGACTGGAATAACGGCTACCTTGCGCACAGCGTTAAGGGCGTAAGGGGAGCAGTCGAGTTTTTAAACGAGTATTTCTATAAAGATCCAACTTACTACACTTACGGCAACTATGTTCAAAACGCGCAGGCTAGATTTATAGCAGGCGGTATCGGTCAAGCCGATTACGTTGCAATGATTGCCGAAGGTAACTGGTTTGAACTTGAAGCAATGGAAACTTTAAAGTCGGCAGAGCCTTTCGGTAAGGGTTACGGTCAAGTAGATTATAGAATGATGCTTTTGCCTAATATTGAAGGGCAAAAGGGTATCGATGGCAACGGACACGGTTCTGTTATAGCGTCTTCCGAAGCGGGTGCAATCACAGTCAGAAAGCAAGCAGACGCCGAAAAACTCGCCGCAATTAAAGATTTTATCGCCTTTACTTTAACCGAAAAAGCCTTGTCTACCACTACCGTAAACACGGGGCTTATCCGCGGTTATAAATATTCCTTAACGCCTGCCCAACTCTCGGCAATGACACCGTTTGTAAGGAACTGTTATCTGGCGTATCAAGACACCGCAAACGTCAAAGTTTTGACGTCTGCTACCGACCTTCTCCGTTCGCCTTTCCCGTACGCTGCGGTAGGCTATATGGCGGACGTTGGCTTCCTTCCCTGTAAGGGTGTTAAGTCGCTTTTAAACTCGTTAAAGAGTAACGGCGACGTAACTTCCGTCGTAAACGGCGTTGCAGGTAATTATAGTCAATCAACTTGGAAAGAATTTTTAGCATCAATCAAAAACAGTTTATAAGGTGGTAACCTATGCAACGAAAGAAAGCGTCTTCACACAACAAAGTTAGAACTTTGTTCATATTGAGCCTTATTTCCTATCCGCTCATATTGTTTTTAATATTTTACGTCTTCGTAAATTTAAACTCAATCCGTATGGCGTTTTTTAACGTGAAACTTGACGGAACGTGGGAATTTGCCTATTTCGACAACTTTATAACCTTCATAAAAGGCTTGACTGAAACGGGAAACGTTATCGGTATGAGTATGTATAATTCAATCAGAATGTACTTGATCAATTTGGTCATTTGTATGCCACTTTATCTGATTTTTTCGTACATGCTCTTTAAACAATGCTTTATGCACAAGGCTATTAGAATAGTGGTAATGCTGCCCCAAATCATTTCGGGGTTCGTTATCTGTATGCTCTTCGTCAACTTTATTTCCGGTCCGGACGCCCCCCTTTCAATGCTTTTTTCGCATCTGAAAATATTTATAGACGATAAAAGCGGTATGCCTATAGATTTACTTTATAACGAAAAAACCGCCTTTGCGACGACTATATTTTACGGCATTTGGATATCTTTCGGCACGAGTTTGATAGTCTATCCCAACGCCATGAAGGAAATTTCGTCAGAAGTTATCGAAAGCGCTCAATTAGACGGCGTTTCCAATATGTTTCAGGAAATGTTTTATATAATTTTACCTCTTATTTTCCCCACCCTTTCAACCTTCCTTATAACGGGGCTTGCAGGTATATTTACCGAAGCGGGTACTATACTTGCCTTTTACGAAACAAACGCCCCAGACTACGTACATAATATGGGTTATTATTATGCAAAATTGGTTAAAAATGCCAACGAAACGACTTATCCCATGCTTGCTGCGGGCGGTTTGCTCATGACGCTAATCGTTGCGCCCGTCGTAATTTTAGTCCGTCATTTACTTGAAAAATACGGACCGTCTACGGAGGTGCAATAATGGAAAAGTCTATTAAAATAAAGCAAAAACCTAGGGTTTTAGACGTGGTGAGTAAAGTTTTAATCGCAATTATGTTGGTGGTGTTAATAGTCTACTGCATAAGCCTTTTAATCTTGCCCGTCTGGATGATATTGACGTCGTTTAAAAACTCTATCGAATACGTAAACAACTCCTTCGGTTGGCCGGAAAATTTCTACTTTTTAAACTATTCGGGTGTGTTTGAAAAACTTCAAATACGAATTACCGATTTTGTAATTTACAACGTCTTCCATATGCTTGGGTTTAGCACGCTGTATTCTCTCGGCTCGTCGCTCATAAACGTATTTTTTACTACTTGTATGGCGTACGTCTTGTCAAAATATAAGTTCTTTGGCAGTAATTTTATCTACAATCTCGGTATAGTCGTAATGATAGTTCCCATTATCGGCTCGTTGCCGTCGGCAATGATGGTAAGGGATGCGCTCGGGGTTTACAATAATATGTTTTTACATATAATAACGTCCCCGTCCACCTGTTTTTCGGGTACTAACTTCCTATTGCTTTACGGGGCGTTTAAAAGCCTTCCTTGGGACTACGCCGAAGCCGTGTTTATAGACGGCGGAAATGATTTTACGGCGTTTTTCAAAATGTTTTTGCCTATGATTTTACCTACGGCAACGGTTATTTTCGTACTCTCTTTCTTGGGATCGTGGAACGATTACCAAACCTTTATGATTTGGCTTCCCGATACCCCCAACCTTGCCTACGGATTATATCAATTCCAAGGTGTTTCAAGGCAACTTTATAAGGCGACCATAGGCGAAATTATGGCGGGATTTAGTTTGGTTATTATCCCTACCGTAGTTTTATATAGCGCGTCGCAAGGACTTATCCTTTCCAAATTTACGGTAGGAGGATTAAAAGGTTAATGAAAAAGAAAATTCTTATTTTCGTTATCATAGCGGTTGTTGCGGTCTTAACGGCGGGCGTTTGCTTAATCGTAGGACTTAGCGGAAACTCGGGTGAAGAAAGCGCTCCGCCACAAGAAGAAAATAGTGAAATGGACTTGACGGGTGAAAAGAGTATAGTAAGCCCGTTAAACGATAATATAGGCGTTTATTCTACGATAGACGTCAATAAATGTTACGGTATATGTAACGGTTATAAATTCGCCTGCAAGGCGGAAATAACCACGCCTAGCGGACAGGTCAAGGCGGTAGATTCGACTTATACCGCTACCGAAGAAGGCGAGTATACGGTAAAGCTCACGTCCTTAATCGGTGGCGAAAAGGTTGAAAAAACTGTTAGCGTTTTAGCGTCGGGCTACTCGGCTCAAGCATTGTTTACCATGTCAAACGCAAGTTTTTTACAAGACTGTAAGCCCGTTGCCGAAAACTTGACTACGGATATTCGTACGGGCGTACAATTTTTGTTGGAAGCAAACAATTCTACCGTATCGTTTAAACCCGTAATCAACTTAAACGATTTAGCGGACGGTAGTTTGTCTTCGATTATAGAGTTTACGACGAACGCAAATTCAGAGTATTTACCAGACCTTCGCGGACTTAGGGTAGTTTTGACTGACGTTTACGACAGTACTAATAAAGTAGCCGTTTCCTTTACTATGAGCGAGTCAATCTTCTATTTAGAAAGGCCCGCCGCCATTGAAGAAGGCACGGCGTCAGTACCCGCGTTAAAGGCGGAGTGGAACGGTTACGCCATAGGCGATTCGTCCAATTACACCGCAGAGCCGGGTAAGACCTATCCCTTTGGTTGTTCGTTCTATCCCCAACTTCACCTTACGGCATCACATACGCTAGTATTTGATCCAATGACGGTATATTTTAATAACGCTGAAAATACCGTTACTACGGCAAAAGGACAGTTAGTTTATGATTTAGATAACCCTGCCGACAGTTTTGCCGACTTTAAGGGCTTTACCACGGGTGAAGTATACGTAAGTATTGAAAGTACGGGTACTAGCGGTGATATAGTTATTACTAAAATCGGCAATTACGAATTTGATAAAATAGGACTAGACAGTTATAAAACGGCAAACGATAACTTGCTTTTAAGCGGTTACGATTTTGACAATGCGTTAGACGGAATAGTCGGATACGCTTATCCGTTGCCCAAGGCTTTGATGGGGGATGCAGTACAAACTAAAATTTATAAAATAAACGGTGATTCGGAAGACGAAATTGCCTTTGACGGAAGTTTCGTTCCAAGTCAAGCGGGCGAGTACGCTATCGTTTGTTCGTCGACCAATTCTTACGGCTACTCGGCGCAAGTAAAAGGTTATTTTACCGTTTTGCAATCGCCCGTGGCAATAACTTCGCCCTCCGCCACGTTAACGGCTAAACTTTTAGACGTGTGGAAAGTTCCCGACCTGTCTTTTGGCGGCGGTATAGGGGATATTTCGTTAGAGTATAAGTTCAAAAAGGGCGATAGCGAAATTTTAGTTAACCCCGGCGACGCTTTTGAAATTGACGAAAAGGGTGAAGAAATCAGACTTTCGGTAATTGCTACCGACGCTATGGGTTATAGTCAAACCTTTGATTTCCCCGTAGAAGTAGATTGCAATTTTATGCATTTTGAACTCGTCGATACTTACGATACCGTCAGCGTTTGCGCAGGCTCTTATGTGACCGTGCCTAACTACGTCGCTATCGATTATTCAAAGGAAGACGTTTCAATAAACAACGTAGATATTACTATAAGACAAGGTAAAACTAAGGTTTTACAAGCAGGGCAACAAATAGAAGTAAAAGCGGATAGCGTTATAAGTTATTACGCAGGCAGTACTTTGGTAAAGACCTTTACCATACGTTGTCTTGAAGAATTTATTGAAGGAAAGCCCGTTGCAAATCAATTTAAATCTTCGCAAGGCGTAAATCAAATCTTTACCAGCAAGATAGGTACGGCATTCCGCATGAGCGGAGAAACGGCTAAAATTGAAATGCCTTACGTTATTTCTTCGACTAATTTATTTATGCAGTTTTCGGTTTTTGCCGATATGACTGCGAGCGGTGAAATAACCGCAACTCTTACCGACGTTATGGGCAAAGAACTCGTTTATACCTTAAAACACCTTGGGCTTAGCCCCACTCTTTGGATAAACGGCAAGCAAACCTACGCCAAAGTAACGGCTAGTAAAAACGTTTATTCCGAAACTGACGTAGGTGAGTTTTTCGGTAGAGAATACTATACTTATTCCTTCGTGGTAGAAGGCGCAAAAGCCTGCCTATATAACGGTGAATCCTTAAAAATAGGTGATATCGACATGTGGAATAACGGGCTTATATACCAAGGTTTTGAAAAGGGCAAGGTTAAACTTTGCTTTGACGTAAAGGGCGTAAACGGCGCGCATTTCGTATTAAACAGAGTTTCAAATCAAGGCTTTACTTCGATACACCTTGGAAAAGGCGAGAGAATAGCGCCTATGATTGCGTTTGACTCGGCTTTCGGTGCAGGCTCGGCTCAAAAAGATAGCATAGTTAAAGTGCCTAAGGCGTACGCGTACGACGTCTTTGATTCAAAGGCTTACGTAAACATGTCTATAGTTGCGCCAAACGGCGAATTCTTAGCAAAAGACCTTTCTGCTAACGCCTTCGAGTTTACGGCGAACGAATACGGAATTTATCGCGTTACTTACGAAGTAAAAGACAGTAAGGGCAACAAGAGCAATACCAACTACTTAATAGTCGTAACAGACGACGTAGCGCCTACCGTTAAGGTAAACGGCGAATACGAAGAAGAATATAGGGGTAGTGTTAAAGTTCTTTCGGCTACCGCAACCGACAACGTAGACGGCGAACTCACCGTTAAAGTTTGGATTGAAAAGTCGGATATGACCACTCGTGAAGTGGGAATGGAGCAAACGGTTACTCTTGAAAAAGGTGAATACGTCATAACTTATTACGCTATGGACAAAAACGGCAACTTTGCCGTCAAGCGCTTTAAAATTAAGGTTAAATAAGGGGGTAGAAAAATGAAGAAAAAGATTTTTGCATTGATTTTATCCCTATTGCTCGTTTGCCAATGCCTTGCATTTATCGGCTGTGGCGAAGAAGAGACCCTTAAAGAGCCTGCCGTTATTTGCGATATGCTCGCTCAACAAACCCCTTACGAAGTAGTAATTCCGTCTAACTACACCAAGACGGAAGAATATTCTGCAAAGCAAATTTGTTCTTATTTTGCTCAAATTACGGGCAAGACTATAAATTATATCGTAGATTCGCAAATGCAGTTGACCGAAGAAAGCACTTATATTTCGTTAGGCGACACGTCTATTTTTGAAATTGCCGAAAAAGAGCACGGAAAAATAGATTTGAGCGAACAGACCTTAAACGCCGACGGATTTTACGTCTTTACCTATGGTAAATCAGTATTTATAAATTCTTATAACGACCGCGGTATTATGTACGGCGCGTTTGAGTTTATCGAGCAAACTCTCGGCGTTAAGTTTTTAACTTACGATTATACTCACGTTCCTAAGTCGAGTTCTATCATTTTAAAGGAATACGACAAGTCGTACGTTCCCTTATTTAGGCAAAGGACTTACTTAAATACGGCGGTTGATCACGACGACGTAGAGTATACCGCTCACATGCGATACAACACCGACTATTGCGAAATGCCCGACTATATGGGCGGTTCTACGCAATGGGCTAATTTAGGGCCCTCGCACACGTCGTTTAATATCGTAAATCCTAACGACTATGCAACGGGCGAAACCCTTCCCGATAAGCCGGGCAGTATAGTAATAAAGGATGCCTATAAGTCCGTTTTCGCCCATACGGGTACGGACGATAATCCTGCTACTATGTATATCGACGTAGGTGGAAGATACGAAGTTTTAGACCTTTGTTACTCGTCGGGAGTAAATGAAGACGGAAGCGCGTCTACCGCCCCAATTTCGGCGGTTAAACTCGCTATCGAAGGCTTAAAGGAAAAGATTTTGCAGGACGAAGAAGCCGAGTTTTTTATGTTCGGCCAGCAAGACCGCACTTACGGGTGCTCGTGCGAAACATGCAGAAATGCAAACGAAACGTATAAGGCTAGCGGTCTTATGATTCGCTTTATCAATTGCGTTTCGGACGGAATAAACGAGTGGCTTAAAGCCGAAAAAATCAACCGCAATATAAACTTCGTTATATTTGCGTATTCTTACAACGAATTCGCGCCTATCGATAAAGAAGGCAATCCGCTCAGTCCTACCGTCGTTCCTAGAAACAACGTATATATCCGTTACGCCCCCATACACGGTATTCAGTACTATTCGCTCAACGACGACCGTCAAGACGAAGAAACCCGTGGCGTTTATAGCGATTGGGGTAAACTTACCGACAATTTGATGGTGTGGACGTATCACGCTTACTACGCCGAATATTTTTGGTATTTGCCAACTATTCAAGCCATGAAAGATACTTTAATTTTGTTAAAGGAAGTTGGCACGGAATACGAGTTTGCGCAAGGTTGTTATGAAGATAACGGCATTTACGAGCAATGGATAGAATCTTACGTCTTTTCAAAATTGTGTTGGGATATTACTGCCGACGTTGAAGATTTAAGAAACGAGTTTTTGTATTATTATTTCGGTGAAGACGCCTACGAATATATGGTGGAATTCCACGAGAGAATTGAAGATAGATACACCTTAATGTCTACCGATAAGAGCGTTATTATGGACTCTTTAGATATTTTCAGTTCAAATTATTGGCAATATTCGTTTATGAACGGGCTTTGCGATTTGTTCGATAAGGCTATCGAAAAGACTTTGGCTAACCAAAGTTTAAGCCTAGCGGATCGCCAAACTTACGTTCAAAGTTTAGAAAAGGCTAAACTTACGCCTACCTATATGCGCTTATACAACGCTAATTCTTACGTCGAATTGACCAAAGAAGACGTCGTTGCAATGGCAAAAGACTGGATTTCTCAAGCTGAAAAGTACGGTGTAACTCATTACGGCGAAGGCGCAAATCGTCTTATTGTCGAAATTAAGAAAAAGTACAATTTAATTTAAACTTTTACGCCTTACCTTAAAGTAAGGCGTAAAAGTTTTAAAATTATTATTGCTTTTATATAAAAAATTTGCTAGAATAAGGAATAAGATATGAAAAAAGATAGATTTTTTACTGCGGTATATTGTCCGCCGTATCCCCCAAAGGGCGAATATAAAAATCGTTTGACTAAGGAGGTTTACCAAATTTTAAAAGACGTTGGCGTAGATAACGTCTTTGGGCATTTTGAAGATAGTTACGGTTGGAATTACGTAGTAGACGCCCTTAATATCTGCGACGAATTGGGCTTAAACTACTTTCCGCGCCTACGTATTTACGAGCAGTATTTGGCTATAACGGGCGGTTATCACGTAAAAGACGGCGTTACTTATGCTAGTCGAACGGACGAAGAAAAAAAGGCTATCGGCGAAGAATTTTTAAGGCAGGTTGCAAGTCTTAGCAAACACGATAGTTTCGGCGGTATTTATTTTGGGGACGAAAGCGCCTACGGCGCAATCGAAGGCATTGCCGACGCTCAAAAACTCTTTTTAGAAAAATACCCCGATAAGGAATTTCATTATAACAACTTAAACTATTGTTTTAGCGACGCTCATCTTTTCGGCGGAGAAAAAGCCGAAGGTTACCGCGTTTTGACGGGCGATTTAGAGTGTAAGTCGGAAAACCGTTTCAACAGATACCGCTTATTGATCGATAAATACATCGATTTAGTTCATCCGCAATATTTGACTACCGATTTCTATCCCTTTGGTTGGGCGTGGCGTCATATTCCCACTTCCGTGCACCGCGGTGTATACGAATTAAACTCAATTTTTGCCGATTATAAAAAGAAAAACAGGGGCATGAAGTCCTATCAGTATATTCAAGTCGGCTATTGGGACGACGAAGTTAGGTTAAATACCCGCGCCGAAATGGCGTTGCAAATGAATATAACGCTTGCCTACGGGCACGAAGGTTTCACCTTTTTCCCCGGCGTTTTTCCCAACGACTTTTTGGATAATCCGCCGTCGCAATGGGAATACGGCAAGGGCGGTATTTGCGGACTCGTCGACGCCTACGGCAAGCCTACTATGTACGCCGATTACGCAAAGGAACTTTTAGCGGATATGCAAGCCTTTGCTCCCATATTGCTCAATAGCGAGTTTTTGGGCGTTGCCACCATCGGTGATTACCACAACGGTTTCGACGGCGTAGACGTAAGCGTTTTGCCCGACAACGACGCCCTTTATACGGGATGGCTTCCCGATTGGTGTCAGTACGGCGAAAGGTTACCCAAAATTACTACGAACACTCAACTTTTTATAGGCGTTTTCAAGCAAGAAAACGGCAAAAAAGCATACTTTATCGTCAACAATTCTACGCTTATTAAAGCCCGCGCAACCGTTAGCGTTCAAGGCGAAAACACGGTTATTCAAAACGGAAAGAAATCTTTTATGCAAGGCGACGTTTCCGTGGTTATTCCCGCAGGCGAAAGCATGCTTATTTATTAGTTATATAAAGGATGGCTACGCGCCAACTCGTACGGATATTAAAAGCCTTATATGCTTTGCAAAACTAGTCTTTCAAAACTTATTACTCGTACGCTAGGCGAAGGCTAAAGGATAATTATTATGAAAAAATTACACTTAATTTGCAACGCTCATATTGATCCCGTTTGGCAATGGACTTGGGACGAAGGCGTTTCCACGGCGATAGCGACCTTTAAGTCGGCTGCGGATTTGGCTGAAGAGTTCGATTATATCTTTTGCCATAACGAAGCAATGCTTTACGAAGCCATTGAAGAGAGCGCCCCCGAACTGTTCGAGAGAATAAAGGACTTGGTTAAAAGGGGCAAATGGAAAATCGTAGGCGGATGGTATCTTCAACCTGACTGCAACTTGCCGTCGGGTGAAACTCTGGTGCGACAAATTAGTGTAGGAAAGGCTTATTTTAAGGAAAAATTCGGCGTAGAGCCTACCGTTGCTTACAATTTCGACGCTTTCGGTCATAGCGTAGGCTTACCCCAAATTTTAGTTAAAAACGGCTACGTCGGATATATGGCTTGCCGTCCTAATATTAGGCAGTTTAATTATCCGGGTAGGTTTTTCAAATGGACTTCACCCGACGGAAGTTCTATCGTGGTGACTCATAGCGAGTCTTACGGAACTTGGCTTGGCGAAGCCGTTAAAAAGATAAAAAGCGAAGTTGAAGGTAATCCCATGTGGATGCTCGGCTCGGACGCAGGCAAAAAAGACCGTTACGGCATGGAAGACGTAGACTATTCCCTTTGGGGCGTCGGCAACCACGGCGGTGGTCCTTCAAGAAAGGATTTAAGAGATATTGCCGAACTTAAAATCGACGGCGTTGAAATCAAGCATAGCACCCCCGAAGCCCTTTTTGCGGACGATATTAAGGTTTCGGGTGAAGTTAAGTCTTCGCTTATTACTTGTATGCCGGGGTGTTATTCGTCAATGGCTAAGATAAAACAAGGGTTTAGGCGGGCTGAAAATATCTTCTATTCAACCGAAAAAATGTTGGCAGTTGCAAAACTCAACGGCATTTCTTTCGACACGGCGGATATGAAATCGGCGGAAAAGAAGATTTTGTTTACCACCTTCCACGACGTTTTGCCTGGCACGGTAGTAGAAGAAGGGGAAAGAGAAGGGCTTTGCGCAATTTCTCTTGCCGAAAAAATTGCACGTGATTATCGCACTAAGGTGTTTTTGCGTATGGCAATGGGGCAAAAACACGCCGAAGCGGGCGAATTCCCTATATTCGTATTCAACTATGCGCCCTACGAAGTAACTGCGCCGATAGAAGTCGAGTTTATGCTTGAAAATCAAAACTGGGACGAAGAAATTCGCTATATTCCACACGTGTACTCCGACGGCGTAGAAATTCCTTGTCAAACTATTAAGGAAGAGTCGACTCTCAATCTCGATTGGCGTAAAAAGGTCGTTTTCGAAGGTAAACTTGCCCCCACGTCAATGATGAGATTTGAAATTAAAGTTAGTAAAGTTCCCAGAACACCCATGTTTACGCCTGCGAGAGAGTGTGACCTTGAAGAATTTATGGGGCTTAAAAAGCCTATTTTTGAAGTGTACGACGACACCGCAGACCCGTGGGGTATGAGCGAAAAAGAACTTATTGCAATGGGTGAAAACCCCGTTGCTTTAAGACAAATGACGAGAGAAGAAACTGCGGATTTTTGCGCTTTAAGTAGCGGATTTTCGGCAGAGAGAATAATTGAAGACGGCGAGATTTTAACGGCTTGCGAAGGGTTGTATACCAACGGTAAGTCGAACGCCGTAATGCAGATTAAAAAATATAAAAATCACTCGTACGTAGACTTAAAGGCTACGGTTGAGTTTGCCGAAAAGAATAAATTGATAAGGGTAAAAATCCCCCTTCCTAAAGAATTTATCGGCGGAAAAGTTGTTGGCGACGGACCTTTCGTTTTCGAGCAAAAACCCAACTGCGAGTGCGTATTCCAAAAGTGGTTTGGCGTGCAAAACGCAAGCGGTGAGATATTCTCGGTAATAAACGACGGCGTTTACGCAGGCAAGGTAGAAGATGGTTATATTCATCTTACTCTCTTGCGTGGCGCAGGATATTGTTTCCATCCGATAGCAGGGCTTCCGCTTTACCCGGAAGATAGATATTTGCCTAGAATTGACTGCGGTAGATACACTTTTAATTTTAGGGTTATGCGCGGTAGTGTTGACGAAATTTATAAAGAAGCCGAAGTATTTAACCAAAAGCCGTACGCAGTAAACGTTTTCCCAACGGGAAAAGAAAATCAAAAATATTTAAACGTATGCTTAGACGGAAAAGTTACTATGACCAACTGTCACCATAACGAAAACGGCGAATACGTCGTCCGCATCTACAACCCAGCCCAAACCGAAGAAGAATTTACGCTTACG
This sequence comes from Clostridia bacterium, assembly GCA_017466825.1. GTDB lineage: Bacteria > Bacillota > Clostridia > Christensenellales > Borkfalkiaceae > UBA10281. The sequence continues at coordinate 30,658 of JAFTTJ010000007.1, read as the reverse complement.
GTCGGCAAGGCTGCAACTTGTGCAGCGGCGGGCGCGGGCGAAGTCGTAACAGTCGTCGTCAAAGACGGTGTAGCAAAAGTTGTTCATGATAAAATGCCTGTATAAGTCGATAAAACGCTGTTTTAGGGCAAGATATCATCAAAATGCGACGTTTAAAAAACACAAAATTTTAGGGCGTGATAAAATTCACGCCCTTTTATACTGTTTGAATTGATTAAAACGGTTGATAATCGACTTATAGCCTAACTTTCACATAAAATATTTTTTAAATTGATAAAAAACATGGTTTTGATTAGGCGTTAGTAAAAAAACTTACAAAAGTTTTTTAATAAAATTTTGAAAAGCAGTTGAAACGCCGTAACGATTGTGTTATAATTTTGCTTATAAAAAAACTAGAGTTTTTTAGGAGTGGAAATAGACTATGAAACTTCACAACGTTTGGGGTTACGGACAACTCTTCGGGTTTTCCGGGTTAGACGGAAAAAACCGTTACTACAACGATTTTGTAGGCACTCTCACAAGGCGTAAAATTGAAGTTCGCTTTGAACTTAGAGAGTGGATTAAGGTGTATTTCCCCGTAAAAGGCAGAGTCCGTTTTAACGCGATCTCGGGCGATATGATAGACGCAACGACGCCAGACGGCGACTTTTTTATGACCTTTGCGGATATGGATACTCTCGTTGGTTATTCCCCCGTATTGCCTAAAATAATCGGGCAAAAAAAGTTAAAATATCAAAAGACTTTGGGCGCGGACGTTTACACTAATTTAGACGACGCCATTTCTGTCGTTTACCGTCAAATGGAAAACGGGCTATTTAAGTTTGCTATTTCTCACTCGATGGCTTCGTACGGGTTTGCAAGATGCTCGGCGAAGAGTTGGATAGACGCTGACGTGGAAAGTTTAAAGGCTGAAAGATACGCGTATTTTAAAAATAAGCCCAAGTGCAAAAATAAAAAATATGAAAGATTGTATTATAAAGCCCTTTCCGTTCAAAAGGTGAACGTTCATACTGCCGAAGGTAAATTCACTTGTAGGTGGACAACGCCCGATAGAGTTCCGCACAGACAAATGTGGCTTTGGGATAGCGTTTTCCACGCCCTTGCCTTTGCTACTTACGATAAAGATATGGCTAAAGACTGTATTCGCTCGGTGCTTTCTCGCGCCGACGACAACGGCTTTATTTCGTCAATGGTCAACCCTTACGCCCACACCGACGAAACACAGCCCCAAGTTTTAGCGTGGGGCACGTGGGAAGTTTACAAAAAGACGGGCGATAAAGAGTTTTTAAAAGAATGCGTTAAAAAACTCGACGCCTATTTGACTTGGGATAGGTTAAACCGAGATAAAAATGGCAACGGTCTTTTAGAGTGGCTAGTTGAATCTGAGTACACTAACTGCAAGTCGGGCGAGTCCGGTCAAGACAATTCCCCCCGATTTGAGTTTGATGAAAATATGGACGCAATGGACTTTTCTGCTTTCCAAGCGCAAGACAGCGAGTATCTGGCTAAAATTTACGCAGAACTCGGCGACCATAAAAAGAGTGGAGAGTGGAAGGAGTATAGCGACTACTTAAAGGCTCAAATTAACGCCAACTTGTGGGACGAAGAAGACGGGGTTTATTACGATAGACTTTTTAGCGGTCAATTTACAAAAGTTTTAACGCCGTCGAGTTTTATTCCTTTGATGGTTGGCGTTCCTAGTAAAGAACAAGCCCAAAAGATGGTAAAAGCGCTCACTAATCCCGATTTGCTTTGGACTGAACTTCCTTTGGCGACGGTTGCTAAAACCCATCCTATGTACGGCACGGATATGTGGCGTGGCGGCGCGTGGCTCAACTTAAATTATTTCGTCATTAAAGGGTTATATAAATACGGCTACGACGAACTTGCTCAAGAGTTGAAGCAAAAGACATTGCAAGCAGTTTACAAATGGTATAAAAAGACGGGTGTAGTATACGAGTTTTACGACTCGCGGGATAAAATTTACCCCTACGAGTGTGAGAGAAAGGGCAAGCCCACGACTCCGCCCGATTGGCGTAAACACGTTCACGCTATTAGCGATTTCAACTGGACGTCTTGCTTTACCTTGCTCTTTATTCAAGACGAATTATATTTAGATTAATATGTGTAAGATTTTCGACGCGCACGTTCATCATCTTTTCGAGATGCCGATTGAAGATGCTATAAGCATTTTTAAAAAGGAATTTCCCCTTACAAAAACTGAAAGACAAGCGTTTATGAGTTTGCCAAACGAAGTTTCAAGTAGTGGAGAGTTTTATTTTGACGAAATGCAAAATATAAGAATGCTTTTCTTAAAATATTCCTTTTCGCCTACGGCGTACGCTTTTGCGGGGTTAGAGCATCCCTTAAACGTTTGGCAAGAAGACGGTGAAAAACTTTCTAAAAACTATCTTCGACAAGCAAGCGAATACGCTTTGGCAGGCTACGACGGTATGAAGATGCTCGAAGGTTATCCTTCTATGCGCAAGGCTATGAAACGCCCCCTTTGCGATAGGGTTTACGATAGGTATTACGCCTTTTTGCAGGAAAACGGTATTCCTATAACCATGCACGTAGCCAACCCCGAAGAAAATTGGGATATAACTAAAGCCGACGCTCACGCAATAAGTGCGGGGCGAGTTTACGACGGCAGTTATCCCACTAGATTAGCCCTTTTAGACGAAGTTGACGGGATAATGAAAAAATTTCCTAAACTAAAACTTACGCTCGCCCATTTTGGGTTTTTGAGTTACGATATAGAGCGGGCAAGGGCGTTTTTAGATTATGAAAACACGGCTTTCGACACTACCCCCGGTGGAGAGCAGTTAATAAATATGCTGAGCGATTGGGACGAGTGGCAAAAGGTTTTCGAGAGTTATCAAGATAAGATTATTTACGGCTCGGACTACTACGCCTTTCCTATGGACGAAAGTTGGGAAGAGAACTTTTTGCGCCGACCGAAATTTTTGAGAGAGTTTTTTGAAACGGATAAAGAGCATACCTACCTTGGTAAAAAGTTTCACGGGGTAAATATGGATAGGAAAATTCTCGCTAAAATTTATTGGGAAAACGCAATTAAAAGACTTGGCAACCCCAAGCGAATAGACGAAAATTATCTACTGCAAAAAGCCGAAGATTTATTAAAAATCGACGGCAAAAGAGCGGAGTTTGCTGACTGTGATTTACGATATATTATACAAACAGTCGGTTGCAATAAATAGCCGCTTGCGTTAAAATTGTCCGATAATCGACTTATAGGCAGGTTTTTATAAAAATTTTGCACAAAAAGTGGAAAGGAGTAATAGGTATGAAGATTTTATCAATAGGCAACAGTTTTTCTTGCGACGCGCAAAGATATCTGCACGAGATCGCAAAGGCGCGCGGTGACGATATGCAAACTGTAAATTTGGATATCGGCGGTTGTTCTTTGCAAACCCATTGTGAAAATTTGATTAGCGACGAGCCTTTATACGAATTGGAAATAAACGGTAAAAGTACAGGAAGGTTAGTTTCGATAAGTTGCGCTTTGCAAATGGATGATTGGGACGTGGTAACCCTGCAACAAGCAAGTCATTTTAGCGCCGATTTTAACACTTACTCGCCCTATATGTCCGTTATTGCCACTTTGGTAAGAAAAGTTTTGCCAAAAGCAAGGGTTGTAATTCACCAAACTTGGGCGTATGAAGACGGCTCTGAAAGACTGCTCGTCATGGCGGGATTTCAAACTTCGAAAGAGATGTTTGAAAAAGTTGAACGCTCTTATTTAATGGCGAGAGAAGAAATTAACGCCGACGGCATTATCCCTTGCGGAAGGGCAATGTATATCGCCACGACGGAAGGTTTAAAAGTCCATCGTGACACTTTCCACGCTTCGTTGGGACTTGGCAGATATTTGTTGGGGCTCACTTGGTACGGTTTTTTGACGGGAAAGGACGTTTCAATAGACGAGTTCGGCGATTTCGACGAGCCCGTATCAAAAGAAGAAAGAAAAAAGGTAATAAAAGCAGTTACGCTGGCTTTAAGAAAATAAAAAATAAGGCTCAGTCACGAGACGTGATAGAGTCAAAAATAAATAAGGAAAAGAAAATGAAAGTAATCAATAACGATATTTTGCACGAAAACCTATTGCAAAGACAACCACTTTTAAAATTTGACGAAAAGGCGGATTTTAACGCGTGGACGGATGAAGTGAGAGAGAAGTTTCTCGAATTATTACGTATGGACGAAATATCTTCAAACGCTTGCGAAATAAAGGTGGAAATTGAAGAAGAAGTTAAAATGGACGGATATACTCGCTATCGCTATACTTTTGAAAGCGAAAAGGGTTGCGTAGTTCCTTGCTATCTTCTCATCCCCGATACGGGCAAGGAAAAATATCCCGTTTTAATTTGTTTGCAAGGTCATAGCGCGGGTTTCCATATTTCAATCGGCAAGTATAAATTCCCCGGCGACGAGCGTTCTTTGGAGTCTAGCACCTTTGCTTTGGACGCGGTAAAACACGGCTACGCCGCTCTTTGCATTGAGCAACGCGGTCTTGGCGAGCGTCAACCTTTTACCCAAGTAAGGGGTAGGGTAGACGGAGAAGGTTGTCCTTGTTTATATACCGCAATGACCGCTCTTTTAACGGGTAGAACTCTGCTTGGCGAAAGGGTTTGGGACGTTTCAAAGGGCATAGACTCTCTCGCCCATTTTGACCGATTAGACCTTGACGATATTACCTGCGTCGGTCACTCGGGCGGTGGTACGGCAACCTACTATTCGGCGTGCTACGATAAGAGAATTAAACTCGCAATTCCAAGTTGCGCTATTTCTACTTACAAAAGCAGTATCGGCGATATGTGGCATTGTACTTGTAATTACGTGCCTAATATGGCAAAATATTTTGATATGGGTGAATTATCTTGCCTTATCGCGCCGAGAAAACTCATGCTCGTGAACGGTAAAATAGACCCAATTTTCCCTATTGAAGGCACGCGTGAAGTCTATTCGGTCATCAAAAAGGTGTATGAAAAAGCGGGAGCAGCGGATGCTTGCGAATTGATTGAAACCGAGCGTGAGCATTATTTTTGCAACGATATCGTCTTTGGTAAAATAACCAGAAACAAATGATATAAATAGTCGTTAATCTAGCGTAAAAACGCTTGATAATCGACTTATAAGCGTACTTTTAAAACAAAAAGGCTATGCCAACGAGTGGCATAGCCTTTTTTTAATTGCTCTTTCACGTCTAATCCCCTTTAAATTTAATCAGTTATAGGCTGGGATATAGCCTTTTTAATAATTTTTGCCGTAGCAAAAATAATAATTATATAATAGATAAAATTTTATATTTTTTTGTCGTCGCGGTTTTTTTCATGCTCGTTTTTGTTAGTGCCGAGCGAGTAAGAAAGGTTGGCTATTACGGAATACTTTTTACGGTAGGAATGAGGCGTATCTCCGTGCACTTTTTTAAACAATCTATAAAAGTAGTTTACGTTATTAAAACCGCAGTCTAGCGCAATGTCAATTACGGGCAGGTTGGTGTTTATGAGTTGTTCGGTCGCAAAGTTTACTCGTTGTTCGTTTATAAAGTCCGAAACGGTAGTATTTAAATATTGTTGCATACTCTTAATTAGGTGCGACTTGCTCTTTGGGTTTAATTCGTACATTCTGCTAGCGCCGACCGAGAAGTTTTCAAAGTCGCGCATCTTAACGCAAAGGGTGTCGAGCCACTCGGGTAAGAAGTTTCGCTTGTCGTTTTTTAAGAAGAAAGTCGAAAATATGTGCAATAATTGTTTGCGCACTTCCAACTTGAAAAAGCTGTTGTTCTTTTTTGCAATATTTTCCATGACCTTCGTCTTTTTAATACAGCGCTCCGCCTGTACGGGCGAGAGTCTGACTACGGGTGGCAATTCGGGGGAAAGAAGAGTCTTTTTAAGTTCGGGGAAGTCTAAAAACTGCAAAATATCGTTAAAGGTGCGCATTGAAAAGTTTACGTTTATCCAAGTAAACCTTTTAGGCGACGGTACAAGCCTGTGAATATCGAAATCCCTAACGAAAACCAAGTCGCCTTTTTGCAGTTTTTGAATTTTACCGTTTACTTCGTGATCTAAATCCCCTTCGGTAACCAAAAAGAACTCGTAGTAGTCGTGCGTGTGCATTTTAACCGTCGAAGTTTTGCTGTCGTAAAACTCGTAACCGCATTCCGCCGTGCCGTTAAAACGTTTGTTTTGACTGTCGTAAAACTCGTAGATATTTATGTCTTTACCAACTTTTCCGTCAAGTTTATTTTTCTTGTCAATAATGGTCATAGTACACCCCCATTTATATGCTTATAATATCACTTATTTTACCAAAAGTCAACAAAAATAATTATTTAGTGCAATATTTTGAATATATAGTGGTTGAAAAACTGCCAAAAGAAATATATAATACTAGATGATAATGGTTTACGCTTGGTTTTTTGCGCCCTTTTTTTCAAAAAGAGCAAATTAAAATCTAGCAAACATCATAAAAAAAGTTACTAAATTAGGAGTAAAATTGTTATGAAAAGAATTCTTAGTTTAATTTTGGCGTTGGGCGTTTTATTTTCGCTTACCGCATGTACCCCACCGGGACTTTCCGAGCCCGAATCCGACAGAGACGGAACTACCGTTTTATCAGTTTTCAACTTTGACGGTGGTATAGGTACTACTTGGCTTTACGATCTTAAGCCTTTATTTGAAGCGCAATATGAACACGTTTCTTTTGAAGAAGGCAAAATGGGCGTTACGATTGATATCGTTCCTAATAAATCGGACATATCTTCGGTTTTAGCGCAAGGTTATCACGTTATATTCAACGAAGAAATACCTTTCAACGACCTTATCGCGCAAAACAAAATTTTAGATATAACCGACGTCGTTACTTCGTCGCTTTCAGACGTTTCTAACGGCGCTGAACCGGGTACTATCCAAGATAAATTGGACGAATCGCAAGTAAAGGCTTTAACTGCAAAGGGTGGTAACTATTACGCTCTTCCGCACTACGAAGTTTACACCGGTCTTGCGTACGACGCAGATTTATTTAAAGAAAAGGCTTTGTATTTTGCAAAAGACGGCGGTTGGACTGACGATCCTAGCGAAAAGACTTGCGGTCCTGACGGCGATTTTGCTACCGAATACGACAACGGCTTACCTTCTTCTTATGAAGAATTTTATACGTTAATGAAGAAAATGGTAGATGAAACGGTTGCTCCTTTCGTTTTTACCGAACAACTTCCTAGATACACCAACGACCTTTTAGCAGGTTTGTGGGCTGCGTACTCGGGTAAAGACGAATTCCTTTTAAACGTAAACTTCGATAGCGAAGGCACTAACACCAAGGCTAGAATTATGGTTGAAGAAGGCGGTAATCTCGTTGAAAAGGAAGTATCTATCGATATGTCTAACGGCTACCGTATGAGCCAGCAATCTGGTAAATATTACGCTTTTGACTTCCTTGAAAAGATTGCTACCAACGGCGACTACCGTTCTGAAAAGGTTACCGGCTCGCTCTCTCATACCGGCGCGCAAGAACAATTTATTTACAGCAACTTAGAAGGTAAAACCGCTCCTATCGCAATGCTGATCGAAGGTAGTTACTGGTATAACGAAGCGAGAGACTATATCAACCGTTCTGAAAATACTTATAAAGACAGAGCAAAGAATAGAAATCTCGCATGGATGCCCCTTCCCAGACAATATAAGGGTACTGTTACCGAAGGTAACGGAAAGAAAAACACCCTTTTGGAAACCTTGTCTTCTTTTGCGGTAATCAACGCAAGCATTAAAGATAACGCAGGTTTAGTAAACTGCGCAAAGACCTTCCTTAAATATTGTTATACTAACAAAGCGCTCGTAGACTTCACCCTTAAATCGGGTACTCCCAAGGGTGTAAAATACACTATGACGAAAGACGAGTTGAATCAACTTCCTCCTTATCAAAGAAGTCTTATGGAACTCAAGGCTGTTTCGGATATCATCTATCCTTATTCAAACAACCCCATTTTCGTAAACCATCAATCGGTATTCGACTACGACCAAGGTAGTAAGATTTGGGAAACAAACAGTCATCTCGTTGCATACCTTGCGTTTAAAGATAACGGTGTAAGCGCGAAACAGTATTTCTTAGGAACGACTATTTCTCAAAGCGATTGGGTAATGAAATATTCAAAATATTTCAAATAATTTTATAAAACGATAACCGTAAACTATCGTTTATTGCAAACCACGTTATTATACCGCGCGACGGTTTTATAACCGTCGCGTCGGAAGAATTTTTTGGAGAAAACTAATGTCTTTAGCAAAAACGGGCGCAAAAACGAAAATAGCATGGAGTAAGGTGTTGTTTTACGCTTGTATCGTAGCAATACCCGTCGTTCAGTTTGCTATTTTTTACGTTGGCGTCAACATAAACTCAATAATACTTGCATTTCAAAATTGGGATGGACTTACGGAAACGTACGAGTTTGGGTTTGGCAACTTTGTAAAAGTAGTTACCGATTTGTTTACCGACCCTAAACTTATCGTTTCAATGAAGAACTCTCTAATTTTGTTCGTAGTCGGCGTAGCGGTCGGTTCGACTTTGGCTTTGCTCTTTTCTTATTATATATATAAGAAACATTTCGGCTACGGCTTTTTCAAGGTAGTACTCTTTATACCCAACGTCGTTTCGGCGGTAACTCTCGCAATTATGCTTCGTTACTTTACGACTGAAGCGTCAAAGGCGATTATAGGCATAGAGTTATTGACAAATCCCGCAACGAAATTACCGACCTTTATCTTTATGTCGGTAATGCTTTCATTCGGCGTTCAAACGCTTATTTTTAGCGGCGCAATGAGCGGTATTTCAGAGTCTATTACCGAAGCCGCGGTTTTAGACGGCATAACCCCTATAAAAGAGTTGATTTTGATTGATATTCCCATGATATTCCCCACCATTTCGGTATTTATCGTTTCGAGTATCGCTCAAATATTCTTAAATCAAATGAACGTGTTCAACATGTACGGCGCAGGCGCACCCGATATCAATATCTACACGATAGGTTATTGGATGTATACCAACGTTTTAGGCGCGCTCTCAACCGAGTACCCCTATTATTCGGCGTTCGGTCTCGTGCTTACGTTCATAACTATACCCGTTGCGTTCTTGGCTAAATACTTGCTCGACAAGTGTGGCCCGAGCGTTGATTAAGGGGGGTGCAATATGGTACAGACTAAGAAAAAGATACAAATAAACAGTTTAGCCATTGCGTCTATAATAATACTTATAGTTTATTGCGCTTGTATTTTAATACCCATTATTTGGGGTATGATGACTTCGGTCAAAAATATAGACGATTTTAGAAACAACGTTTTAGGCTTGCCGAGTTTTGAATTCGGTTGGGCTTTCGATAACTATCCTTACGTATTAAATCTATTCCACGCCGACGCCGTTTATGAAGGCAGAGCGTTCACCGTAGACCTTTGGGGTATGCTTATAAACACCTTGATGTACGTAATAGGATGTTCGCTCATTGCAACGGTAACTCCTTGTTTAACGGCTTACGTCGTTGCAAAATTTCCCAACGTTTTCAGTAAAATTATATACGGCACGGTACTCGTTGCCATGATGATTCCAATCGTAGGTTCGTACCCGTCCGAAATAGTAATGCTTAAAAATTTGGGGCTTTACAATACTATGTATGGGGCTTGGATACAAAAGGCAAACTTTTTAGGAATGTATTTCCTAGTTTTCCACGCAACGTTTGAAAGGCTTTCGGGCGATTATTCCGAAGCTGCTGAACTCGACGGAGCAAACGAGTTCACGGTAATGTTTAAAATAATTCTTCCGCTCGTCAGCAATATCTTCTTTACGGTATTTTTGATATACTTTATCCAATTTTGGAACGATTATCAAACCCCACACCTTTATTTCCCTGCATATCCTACCATTGCTTACGGCTCGTTCTATATGTCGCAACTTTACATGCACGGTCTTGAAACCGTACCGCTTAGAATGACGAGTTGTATTATAGTGGTAATACCCATTTTAATATTGTTTATAATTTTCTCGGAACGTCTTATGTCGAATATCTCGATGGGCGGATTAAAGGAGTAATTTTATGAAAAGTACTAAAAAATTAGGCATTATAGCGTCGCTTACGCTTGCATTTTGCATCTTTTTAGCAGGCGGAATAGGTCTTGCTAATATTGGCAACGCCAGCGCCGCTACCGTCGAAAACGTTTATATACAAGAAGAGTATTCTATAAACAAAGTTTTCACCTTCCCCAAAGCGCAAATTAAAGTTGGTGAAACGGTCGTTGATAGCGAATACGCGTATCTCGTTTTCCCAAGCGGTAAAGCGATGGATAAATCGCCCGTCGTTTTAAACGAAGAAGGCGTTTACGAACTCGTATATACTGCAACCGTCGGCGGTAACAAGATTAAAGCCGTAAAAACATTTACGGTAAGTAAGCAAGTTTACAAAGTAAGCGGCGAAAAATCGTCCGTTTACTACGGTAGCCACGCCGCGCTCCCCGCGCTTGAAGGCGTAGTTTTAAACCTTGCAAACGGCGATAAGTTTATCTATGACGAAATTATCGATATTTCGGACAATACTAAAAACGACGCCTTGGTAACTTTCTCTATGTTTACTGCAAGCAAGGGCGCTGCCGACGTGTCCGAAATGGTCGTTACTTTTACGGATATTTACGACGATAATAATTATTTTAGCATATACGTTAAAAACGTTGCCGAATACGGCGACTGGGCTTTAAGACAATCGTATCTTACCGCAGGCGCGACTGATCAAATCCCCGGCGGATGGGAAAACGCTCCCAGCGGTTCTAACTTCCACGTCAACAACGTGTACGGTTTCCCCGTATTATTCACCATGGCAGGTTCTCCCGCTGATATTGCGTTAGGTTACGACGTTTTAACCCTTTCTTACGATTATGCAACGCTTGCAGCGTATACTACCGATCAGATTTATTCGGGTAGCAATATGATTGCTCAATTTGACGACTCAGACACATTCTTCAATCCTTGGAAAGGTTTCGAGTCTGGCAAAGTGCGCATGAGTATTACCGGCGTAGATTTTAAATCGCAAACCATGGGCGTTGTTATTACTGAAATCGACGGCGCTAAACCCAAGCAATCGGTTAGCACGGACGTTGCGCCCATAATCAGCGTTGACGTAGACGAAAATAACCTTCCTCACGCTTTAGTAGACAAAGAATTTAAAGTGTTTAACGCAAGCGCTTTCGACGCTCACGAAGGAGCAAAAGACGTAGCGGTTCACGTTTACTATAATTACGGTAAGGAAAATCAAACCGTTTGCGGAATAATCGACGGTAAGTTTATTCCCCGTAAGGCAGGCGTTTATACTATCGTGTATTCGGCAGTCGACAGAATGGGTAAACGTTCCGTAAAGAATATTGAAGTCGAAGCGGTAAACGGAAGCGGTCTTTCCGTTGAACTCGTAGGTCAAGCCGAAAAGGGTAAAACAGGTAAAGCGGAAGCCTTGTTCAGCGAAATCGTTTGCGATAACGTTTCAGGTGAGATCAAAGTAGCGGTTACCGTAGACGGACAAGAAATTTTACCCGAAGACGGCGTATATTCTTATATGCCTTTAACTGACGGCGCTCACCAAGTAGTAGTAACCGTTAGCGACTACGTAAAGACTGAAACTATATCTTTTGAATATACTTCTACTCGCAATATGACTCCGCAAATTTTTGAAGACGTCGTATTGCCCAAGTACTTAATTCAAGGCGAAGAAATAACTCTTCCCACAATCTATGGTCACGATTTTTCAAGCGGTAGCGTAAAAGAGAAACAAACCAAGATTTACGTTAAGGAAAACGGCGGAGCAGAAGTAGAATTAACGAGCAACAAATACGCGCCTTCTCAAGTAGGCACGACCGAAATTATATATCGCGTTGACGTAAGCGGTAGAACTAATCAAAAGTCTGTAAAAGTACCCGTTATTTCCGTATTTGACGGCGACGATTTGCATATTGAAAAGTTCTTCAAGCCTATTTCAGGCGACGTAGAAGTTAGCGCAAACGACAATGCGGTAATCTTAACCGCATCTAAGAGATCTAAAGTAGAATTTGTAAACCGCGTTCAAGTTAGAGATTTCTATATGACTTTCGTCGTTGACGAGGATCTAAACGCAGTAAATACTATTGACGTATACTTTACCGACGTAGCAGATTCTACTAAACAAATAAAGGCTTCTTACCGTCGAAATCCGGATGGTAGCGCGGCGTTTGCTTTAAACGACGGCGAATACGTAAGCGTAGACGCGTCGTTTATCAGCGACAGCAAAAACTTTATGATTACCTATTCAAACGGCGTATTATACGGTAGCGCAATGGTATACGCAAACGTAACTACCTATTTAGACGGCAGACCGTTTGAAGGCTTTAACGGTGACTTAGCGTACCTTTCGATTGAAATGAACGTTATGGCGAAGAGCGCAATTCACCTTAAAAATTTAAATAGACAAAGTCTTAACGACGCTGATAGAGATAGAGCCGCTCCTCAAATTTTAGCGGACGCAATAATCGGCGACAGATCTTTAAACGATTCTATTGTTATTGCCAACGCTTTTGCAGCAGACGTTTTATCTAACGCAATTGATTTTACTTTAAAAGTAAACGATCCTAACGGCAATTTCGCAACCGCAAAAGACGGAACTAAGTTGGACGGAACGGCAAACCCGACCGCATCTTACGAAGTAGTTCTTTCATCTTACGGCGACTATTATATCGAATTTAAAGCAATAGATAGATTCGGTAAAGAAAAGATCGTTTCTTACTACGTAACCGCAAAGGATACCGTCGCTCCCGTAGTTAAATTATCAGTTGCTACGACCGAAGCGAGCGTAGGCGAAACGATTACGATTGCTCAGCATACCGCTACTGATGACGTGAGCGAAAAGGTAAACGTTTTCGTTAGCGTTGAAACCCCTGATAGAAGAAACGTCCAAGTTAAAGACGGACAATTCGTTGCAAGTATTGCAGGCGAATACGTTGTAAAATATATGGTATGGGACGATGCTGGCAACTACGTCTTTAAGTCTTATACTGTAACCGTTAAATAAGGAGAGAAGTGAAAATGAAAAACAAATTATTGACAATTTTACTCGTTTTAAGCCTTCTTTTTTCCTTTATCGGATGTGGTGAAACGAGCGAAATCGAATCTAATGGCGAAAGCGAATCGGTCGGCAACGTAGCAACCGTTATTGAAAACGAATATATCGTAAAAAACGGCGCTACTTCTTACGAAGTTTTATATCCCGCAGACGGTGGTCAACTCATTATCAGCGCGATAAACGAATTAGTTTCTTTCTTTAAAGAAGCGACTAATATTAGTCTTCGTACTACTCCCGACAATAAAATGAAAGCCGACGGAAAGTATATTTCCATAGGAAAAACGGCTCTTTTAGAGTCTACTGATATTACTTACGACGTGAAAGAAATTAAAATCGACGGCTTTAAAATTAAGACCGTTGGCGACGATATTTTAATAATCGGCGCAAGCGATCACGGTACTTTATACGGCGTATATGAACTTTTATCCTATCTCTTTAATTTTGAGTATTTTTACGTCGATACCTACCGCTTAAATAAGGGCGTAACCGAATTAAACATGGTTAATTTCGACGTTGTTGAAATTCCCGATATCGAATACAGAGCAACCGGTTACGGTATGGTTTCTAATTCTACTACCGAATCAAACAGAATGCGTATGCGTCCTTACCCCGATTTCTTTATTCCCGTAAACGGAGTAGTTTTCCACAACTCTCTCACTTGGGTAAAGGACAGTCCGTACGTTGACGGCAGTTGGTTTGCTTCTACGGGTAATCAACTTTGCTACACCGCAGGCGGTGACGAAGAAGAACTCGAAAACATGCTTAACGCGTCTTTGGAAACTTTAAAAGTTCACCTTCAAAAGTATCCTGACAGAAACGTCGTTACCTATACTATTGAAGATAACCCCGATTTCTGTACTTGCGACTCTTGTAAAAAAGTTATCGCAGAATATAACGGATTTAACTCTTCAGTCGTTATACTTTATCTCAACAAGTTCAACGCTAAGATTAAAGAGTGGTTTGCTAGCGAAGAAGGCAAGCCCTACGCAAGAGATTTAGACGTAGTATTCTTTGCTTATAACGCAACTACCGAAGCCCCCGTCGTATACAACGAACAAACCAAAAAATACGAAGGTATCAACGGCTTAAAACTTGACGACGGCATTTCGGTAATGTACGCGCCTATCGCTGCAGACTTTACTACCGGCTTAACCGCAAGCGAGAATATCCTTTATTATAATAACGCAAAACAATGGCACGATATTTCTAAAAATGTTTACCTTTGGATTTATAGCACTAACTTCGCGCACTATCTTGTTCCTTACGATTCTTTCGACGGCATTGCTGAAAACTACAAAGTAGCAAAAGAAATCGACACGAGATGGATTTTTGACCAAGCGCAATGGAACGAATACGGTTTCAGTACTGGTTGGTCAACCTTAAAATCTTATATCAACGCTAAACTCGCTTGGGATACAAGTTTAGATATAGACGTTTTAATCGACGACTTTTTCGCAACTTACTTTGGCCCTGCTGAAGACGATATGAGAGAAATGTTCTCTCAAATGAGAGCGCTTACCACCTATAATAAGGTTTACAACCGTCTTGGTGGACTTCGTTCTATTTATCAAGGCGTTGTATATGAAAAATTCTGGCCTAAGGGCGTACTTAAAAATTGGATAGACCTTTTGAATTCGGCTCTTGAAAAAATCGAGCCCTTAAAGAATTCTAACCCCACCGTTTATAGACAGTATTACAATCACATTGCAGGCGAAAGACTTTCAGTATATTACCTTTATGTAAGTCTTTACACCTATAATACGGACGTAAACGTTATTGATAGTTATAAAACTCAATTTAAGTCGGACGTAGAGTCTCTCGGTACTATGCTCGTATCTGAAAGTAGCGGTCCTATTACAAACTTCTATAAATCTTGGTAAAAGCCTTATAAAGGCAAACTACCGCAATGGCGGTAACTAAATTACGGCTCTATGGTATTAAAGGGGCTTGCGTCCCAAAAAGCCCCTTAATAAACCATAAATAAAAATGATAAGGAGAACACGTTTTATGAAAAATGTAAAACTTTTTGCAATACTTGCTTGTTTAGTGTTCGCTTTCTCAGCATTTGCTTTGGCTTGTACTCCATCCGAGCCAAGTTCTGATCCTGAAAGCACACCTTCAAGCGAACTTGTAAGCACACCCGAAAGTGAACCTTCGACTGAACCCGAAAGTCAACCTTCGACTGAACCCGAAAGTCAACCTACAGAAAGTCAACCCGATCCCGATCCGGTAACTTATTGTATTACTTTCATGGCTGACGGCGCAGAAGTAGAAAAGGTTTACTATTTGGAAACTGATACTGAAATCGACGAGCCCGACGTTCCTGCAAAGGACGGTTACGTTGCTGCTTGGGAAGAATATACTCTCGGTGGCGACGATACCGTAAACGCAGTTTACACGGCTATCGTTTATACTATTCACTTTGACGTTGAAGGCGTAGAAGATATCACCTTTACCATTGAAACTATCGATCAAGTTGAATTCCCCGCAGCGCCTGAAAAAGACGGTTATCAAGTTACTTGGAGCATTTCTGAAGAAGACTTAGGTTTAGAAGACGTTACCGTTACGGTAGTTGAAGAAAGACTTTATACCGTTAAATTCGTAGGTATTGACGGCATTGAAGATATCGTTGTTCCCGAGTCTCAATTAGACGTAAACAACCTTCCTGCAGCGCCTGTTAAAGACGGTTACGTTACCGGTTGGGAAGAACCCGTTCTCGACGCAGACAACGCTACCGTTACCGTTACTTACTGGGAAATGACCGAAAGAGAATATTACACTCGTGATATCGTCGGCGCAGAAATGGTAAGCGTATTCGCTCCTACCAGCGACGCTAACTCTATTGCTTGGGATGAAACTGAAAAAGCTTATCACTTTGTAAACAACGATCAAGTAGATGACAATAGAGCGCTTACTTTTGAAAGAAATTACATTATCAAACTTGCTGAACTCGGCGTTAAGAGCATTTCTTTTGAAGTTAAACTCGACGATTACGTTGAAGGCGAAACCCTTTACAGAGGCTTCTATCCCGATTGGTGGACTGCTAACTGGGGCGTAGATATATGGCAAATTTCCGACGCTCAAGATTGGATACAAATCATTGTAAATATGTCTGATCTTCCTATGGCTAGCGACGGCGCTTTAAAGACCATTTTCATGCTTGGTGACAAAGGTAGCGGTTTATGGATAAGAAACGTTGAAATTTGCGATCCTGATTTCGACAACCTTACCGATAGAGATTTTGTAAACGCATTTAGCATTCACCATTTAGCGTCTACTAATAAAGTTTCTTGGGACGAAACTGAAAACGCAGTTTTATTTACCAACAACGTTACTGATGAAGACGATAAGCGTGGCTTCTGGATGGGTAAAGATTTCACCGACGCTATTAAAGCGCGCGCTGCAAGCATTACCTTCAAAGTTAAATTCGTAGGCGAAAGAGCCGTTACTGGCAAAGATAATTCGTTATACGTAATCAACGGTGTTGTTCGTCCAGACAACGGATGGTTTAACTGGGGTTCTGCTCAACAAGTAGGTTACGCTGAAAGTGGTTGGGTAGACGTTCTTGTGCCTATCACCGAAGATATTCATAGAATAGCCCTTCTTTGCACTAGTGGTAGTTTCTACGTTAAAGACATCACTTTAATCGCTCCCGAATTTATTCCTGAACTTGACGAACTCACTCACGAAAACTTTGCTAAAATGTTCAACCCCTTAGCAGCAGGCAGTTCGGTAGTTTGGGATGAAACCGAAGGCGCTTTCAGATTTATCGTTGACGACACCGCAGCGTTTAACGGAGATAACAGCCGTGCGTTTATCTTAAACCCCGAATTTATGGCTAAGTTAAGAGAAGCAGGCGTAGGTCTTTCTTTCAAAGTTAAATTCTTAAACAGCGTTAACCCTTCTCTTAATCAAGATGGAACTAACAACGACGACAAATCTTTATACGTAAGTTATAGTGAAACAAACGCTAACAAATGGTGGGGCAACCACACCGGTGTCGGTTGGGAAGAAGATTCTTGGGTAGACGTTTCTACTACCTTCAATTCTGACGAATCTTTAACTTTAATGTTGCTCAACTGTACCGACGACTTCTTACTTAAAGATTTCGTTCTTACATGCGCAGATTCGAATATCGCTCTTATCTAATTTTTAGATAATCTTTTGGCTAAAACCGAAAACTAAAGTTTAATTAAGTAGAGAAGTCGCAAGGCTTTTTTGCGACTTCTCTAAAAAACTTTATTATATTTTCTTGTTTAAATACTTTTTAAGCAAAATACCCCAAAAAAAGGACTGTGTTTTATGAAAAAACGGTTTTTAATGATTTTAATTGCGATTTTTATAGTCAGTTTTGGACTTTTCGTTTCATGTGGTGAAACGAGCGAACCGCAAGAAGGTAATTACGCTATCGAAGGCGTAACGGATATTTCTATTTCGTCATCTCAAACGGAGTATGACTTTTTAAAGGGTGTAGTTGGTTGGACGGGTAGTTCTATGTCGTCTGTAACCGTCGATTCTTCTGCCGTTAAATTCGGTACGGTCGGCACTTACGAAATTATTTATACCCTTGGCGACGTTAGCAAAAAGGCTAACGTAAAAGTGTACGGCACGCCCACTATCGAAGGCTTAGCCGACTTTGAAGCCTTTTATCAAGAAGATTTAAACGTTTTTGCCGGAGTTGTCGGCAAAGACTCTTTTGGCGTAGAACTCGACGTTACTACCAATCACGAATTTAATACTGATAGTTTTGGTAGAATTCTCTACGGCGAACATTTCTTCCGTTATTACGTAACCGACTCGGTTGGTAATACGGCTTATTTGGATAGGACTTATACGGTAAAACAGCCCGAAGGTTACGCTTTTGCAAACCTTACTATCACGGCTCAAAATCCCGAAACGAAAATAGATATCGGAGATAAGGAATTATCCTATATCGTTTACAACGGTGAAAAAGTTCCTGCAGGCGCATATACCATTAGAGAAGGCGTAGTCGACCTTTCGTATTACGTCGTTGACCTTGGTAAAGGCTCGCACGAGTTTAGTTTGACTTTTGAAGGCGGTTATTCTAACGTCGTAGTCGATATGCAAATAACTCCTGCCGAATATTACGGCAGACCTATCGCAGGCGAAGATATGCTTTGGCTCTTTGCTCCCTACGACGATGGCGATGAATACGGCAACGAAGTGATATGGGATGAAGAAGAACAAGCAATTCATTTTATAAACAACGTAGTTGAACTTTACGACAATCGTGGATTTTTGATGGACGCTGACTATTTTTCAAACGCTATCGAAAAGGCTAACGCTAAATCGATGACTTTTGAATTTTTGCTTGACGTCGAAAACCCCGACGATTTCCACGATTTAGGTTTTTATCTCGGTTTTATGCCCGAATGGTACGGTAAAAACACGATGCAACAGCATTTCCATGATTTCGATTATCAATCGGTTACCATAAACCTTACTAAAATTGAGAAAAACGGCGACAAGTATAAAACCTTATTCTTGCTTGCAACTCACGGCGGTTTTTATATCAAAAACATGCAATTCCATTTTTAATAGAGGAGTATTGAAAAAATGAAAAAATTATTGATAGTCCTTAGTATTATTTTATCATTGTCACTCTGCCTTTTCTCGTGTGGAGAAGACGAGTCTACGACCTTGCCTGAAATGGAAGAAAGCGTAGCCGAAGTATTCGACTTTGCTGAAAAGAGCGCTACGGTAGAACTTTATGAAAGCGCTACGCTCGCTTTGCAAGGCGCTACGGGTAAGACCGTAACTTGGCGCTCGGCAAACCCCGAGAGAGTAACGGTTGAAAACGGCGTAGTTTTCGGCAAGATGGCAGGCACGGTTACCATTTACGCGTCTGACGGCGAAACGGAAGTAAGTTGCGCTGTAACCGTAATAAATAGCGGTTATATTCCCACGCTCGAGTTGGATTTACCAGATGAATTTAGGCTTAACATGGGCGACACTTATACTTTAAATCCCCACGTTGCATACAACGGCGTAAAATATTTCAACGCTGAATACGTTTACTCGGCAGAAGGCTCGATTTCTGTTTCGACTAGCGGTGTAATTACGGCTTATTCCGTAGGTTTAGGTACGGTTACCGTAACCGCAAAGTGGCACGGCGTTGAAACGGACACCCTTACTATTACTTTTGAAATTGAAGTAATTCAAGGGTAAATTATTATCTGTCAACGCTAATTATAAGCCTTGATAAAAAGCCTTTATAAAGGCAAAACTGCCACAAAAGTGGCAAACTGATTATGGTTCTATGGTATATAGGGGGCTTGCGTCCCATAAAAGCCCCTTTAAACCACAAATAAAAATGATAAGGAGAACACAATTTATGAAAAAAGTAAAACTTTTTGCATTACTTGCTTGCTTAGTGTTCGTTCTTTCAGCATTTGCTATGGCTTGTACTACTGTTAAGCCTAGTACCGATCCTGAAAGCACGCCCGAAAGCGAGATTGTAAGCACACCCGAAAGTGAACCTTCGACTGAACCCGAAAGTGAACCTTCGACTGAACCCGAAAGTGAACCTTCGAGTGAACCCGAAAGTGAACCTACTCCCGATCCCGTAACTTATACCGCTACTTTCATGGCGGACGGCGTTGAAGTTGAAAAGGTTACTTATTTAGAAACTGACACCGAAATCACCGAACCTGCAGTTCCTGCAAAAGACGGTTATACCGGCGCTTGGGAAGAATACGTACTCGGTTCAGATATCACCGTAAACGCAGTTTACACGGCTATCGTTTATACCGTTCACTTTGACGTTGACGGCGTAGAAGATATCACCTTTACCGTTGAAACAATCGGTCAAGTTGAATTCCCCGCAGTTCCTGCAAAAGACGGTTACACCGCCGCTTGGGATATTACTGAAGACGCTTTAACCTTAGCAGACGTTACCGTAAACGCAGTTTACACGGCTATCGTTTACACCGTTCACTTTGACGTTGACGGCGTAGAAGATATCACCTTTACCGTTGAAACTATCGGTCAAGTTGAATTCCCCGCAGCGCCTGAAAAAGACGGTTATCAAGTTACTTGGAGCATTTCTGAAGAAGACTTAGGTTTAGAAGACGTTACCGTTACGGTAGTTGAAGAAAGACTCTTCACTATTAAATTCGTAGGCGTTGAAGGCTATGACGATATCGTTGTTCCCGAGTCTCAATTAGACGTTAACAATATCCCTGCAGCGCCCGTTAAAGACGGTTACGTAACCGGTTGGGAAGAACCCGTTCTCGACGCTATAAACGCTACCGTTACCATTACTTACTGGGAAATGACTGAAAGAGATTATTACACTCGTGACGTCGTTGGCGCAGAAATGGTAAGAGTATTCGCTCCTATCAGCGACGCTAACTCTATTGCTTGGGACGAAACTGAAAAAGCTTATCACTTTGTAAACAATAATCAAGTAGATGACAATAGAGCGCTTACTTTTGATAGAAATTATATCAATAAGCTTGCTGAACTCGGCCTTATGGGTATTTCTTTCGAAGTTAAACTCGACGCTAACGTTGCAGGCGAAATCCTTTATAGAGGCTTCTATCCCGGTTGGTGGACTACTAACTGGGGCGTAGATTTCTGGGCACATAGTGGCGCTCAAGATTGGATAAAGATCAACGTAGATTTTGCTAAGGTTCCCGTAGCAGATGACGGCGCTTTAAAGACCATTTTCATGCTTGGTGACCACGGTAGCGGTTTATGGGTTAGAAACGTTGAACTTTACGATCCTGATTTCGACAACCTTACCGATAGAGATTTTGTAAATGGTTTTGAAGTTCATCACTTAGCAAGCACTAATAAAGTTTCTTGGGACGAAACTGAAGGTGCAATTTTATTCACTAACAACGTTACTGATCAAGACAACAAGCGTGGCTTCTGGATGAAGAAAGATTTCACCGACGCTATAAAAGCACGCGCTGCAAGCATTACTTTCAAAGTTAAATTCGTAGGCGAAAGAGCCGTTGTCGGCGCTGACAATTCGTTGTACGTAATTAACGGCGTTATTAACCCGGAGGAACCTATATGGTTTAACTGGGGTTCTGCTCAACTAGTAGGTTACGCTGAAAGTGGTTGGGTAGACGTTGTAATGCCTATCACCGAAGACCTTTATAGAATAGCGCTCCTTTGCACGAGCGGTAGTTTCTACGTTAAAGACATTGCGTTTATCGCTCCCGAATTTATTCCTGAAGTCGACGAACTCACTCACGAAAACTTTGCTAAAATGTTTACCGGTTTAGCAGCAGGTAGTTCAGTAGTTTGGGATGAAACCGAAGGCGCTTTCAGATTCATAAACGCAGCAACTGCTGGGGACGATTCTCGCGCAATCATCTTAAATCCCAAATTTATGGCTAAGTTAAGAGAGGTTACCGATAAATTAACTTTCAAAGTTAAATTCTTAAACAACTCTAACCCCCACGGTGGCGACGACAGGTCTTTATACGTAAGCTACGGTGAAACAAATGCTAACAAATGGTGGGGCAACCACATGGGTGTTGGCTGGCAAGAAAATACTTGGGTAGACGTAACTACTACCTTTAACGCTGATACGTCTTTAACTTTAATACTTCTCAACTGTACTGGAGATTTCTTAGTTAAAGACTTTGCTATTCCTCAACCCGCTACTTTAACTACCGTACACGAATACGAAATAGCACCCACTACTGCAGTAGTTACAGGAATTCGTAATAACACCGTTGAAGAAGTTACTACCGTAAACGACGCGCCTGCTGGTGTAAATGGAAGCGCTTTAAAACTTGCTTATACCGCACTATATGGTGGATTCGCCCTTTCGTTCCCCGAATATACCGGCGCAATGCAAGCAGATTATATGTTAAACTTTAGAATTTATATTGGCTCGGCTCAACTTTCTGCTGCTTTATGGTTCTATAATATCGAATATGCTGGTGCTGGTGGTGATCATCGTGATCATGTAGCGGAAAACATAGTTACCAACGAATGGGTTGACCTTTTAATTAGTCCTTCTAATTTACCTGCTTTCGTTAACTCGCAAGGTAAATTCGTAGGTTTCCAAGTAGGTCTCTTTGCTGATGGCATTAGCGAATTCTATATTGATTCGCTTTCAATCGTTGGCATGGTAAACAACAATATCGCTATTATCTAATAGTTTAATAACCTTTCGGGTTAAACCGAAAACTAAAGTTTAATTAAGTAGAGGAGCCGCAGGGATTTCCTTGCGGCCTCTCTAAAAACTTTATGCTTACCTTTGATGTGGACGCAAATCAAGGGTTAATCGACTTATAGGCAAGTTTATACAAGTTAATATTTAATTTGGGTAACGTTTGCTTATAATAGCGTTATACAAAAAGCACGGCGTTTCTTATCAAGAAGCGCCATAATTTTTTAAGGAGAAATTATGCTGAACTGGTTAGACAGCGCTGTTTTTTATCAAATTTATCCCATATCCTTTTTCGACTCTAACGGCGACGGAATGGGTGATTTAAAAGGCATAGAATTAAAGGCGGACTATATTAAAAGTCTTGGGGTTAACGCCGTTTGGTTAAACCCAATATTTAAATCGCCTTTTAAAGACGGCGGTTACGACGTCAGCGACTACCTTGCTATCGATAAGAGATTTGGCTCAATGGACGATTTAGTTTCGCTTATAAAGGCTTTTAAGGCGCGTGGAATTAAAGTCGTTTTAGATCTCGTAATCGGGCATACGTCGGATAAACACGAGTGGTTTAAAAAGTCGGCAAAGGCTAAGAGAAACGAGTATTCCGACTATTACGTGTGGACTAACAGCGTCTTTGAAAATTACCCCGGTATCGTCCGTGGGCTATATTATAGGGACGGCAGTTATTTGCCAAACTATTACGCAAGCCAACCCGCTCTCAATTTCGGCTTTGAAAATGTCGACGAAAATTGCCCGTGGAAAATGCATTATACCGACGAGCGTTTAAAGCCCTTACGCCAAGAATTTATAAATATTATGCGTTATTATTTAGACTTGGGCGTTGACGGGTTTAGAGTGGATATGGCAGGCTCTATCGTAAAGGAAGGATGGGGCTTTGACGGGTCTAACCTTTGCAACGACGCCGAAGACGGTTTACAAGGCGTTAAATGGGTTTGGAACGAGATTTTAGGCGCTTTGCGAAAAGAGTATAAAGACAAAGTTTTTATCGCCGAGTGGGTAATGCCACAGCGTTCTGTTAAAACCTGTGGTTTCGACTTAGACTTTTTAACTCACGATACACCCCCGTTTAATTCTTTATACCGCTATGAAAAAGGTACTAATTTAGAAGATACCGATTATTTCGTAAGGGGGGATAACTACTTTAGTCCTAACGGAAAGGGTAGTTTAGAAGACTTCGTGTCTTACGCGGAATATCTATATAAAGCGTTGGGGGATAAAGGTCTTTTTATCGCTCCCACGGGCACTCACGACGAAGTGCGAATGCCAACGGGTAAATCGCCCGATATGATAAAGACTATTTTTGCGTTTTTGTTAACAGTTAAGCAAGTTCCGTTTATTTATTACGGCGACGAAATCGGTTTAGAGCACGACTTCACGCTGTCAAAAGACGGCGGTGGAGTAAGGACGGGCGCAAGGACTCCTATGCAATGGACGGATGGGAAAAACAGGGGCTTTTCTGCCCGTAAATTGACCTATTTGCCCACTTCTTACAAAAAAGAGCAGTCGGTAGAGAGTCAAGAACAAGACGCAAATTCTATTCTCAACACGGTTAGAGAACTCATAAAAATAAGAAAGCAGTACCCTGCTTTAAACGCTAGTAGCAATCAAACCTTTATCGAAAAGGGTTATCCTGCCGTTTTTGAAAGGTCAAACGGAGAGCAAACGGTTATAGTGATTGTAAATCCGTCTAACCAAACTCTAAAGAAAAAGGTAAGTTATTCAAACGTTATAAAAATGCAAAATGCAGAGATATCCGACGGCGAAATAACTTTAAACGCGCAGAGTTTTGCTATACTTTTAAAATAAGCATATCTTTCGCTTTGCTACTAATAATCAAAGGTTTATATATTTTGCGGTGCTAGTGGTTTTCGTTTTTTAACCTTTTTAAATTGGAAAACAATTTCAGTTATTTAAATAAAACATTAAATAATCGACTTATAGGCGGGCGTTTGATTGACAAACGCCCGCAAAAAGTATAAACTTTAATCGTGGAGAAAACTTATGCTTAACGATTATTTACAAAATTTAATAGACGAATTAAAAATTCCTTATCTTGACGTTGCGTGTTATCGCTCGCACGAAAAGGTTTGTCGTTTCGTTTTGGGCGACGGGATAGTGGGCAAAGAGAAATTTTACGCCTATTCGTGCGGTAAGGTTATAACCGTCGTTTCGGCTTTAAAACTGATTGAAGACGGCAAGATGGAGCTAAGCGATAGGGTATGCGATTACCTGCCGTCCGCCAAAAACGCCTTTATAATAAACGATAAGGGCGAAAGGGTTGTGGTCGGCGATAAAATCACCTTGCGACACCTGTTTACAATGTCGGCAGGTCTTACCTACGATTTGACGACTAAGCCGATTTTGGATTTAGTCAACAAGTCGGGCGGTAAGGCGATTTTACAAGATTTTATCCCCAAATTTTTTGAAACGCCACTCGCTTTTATCCCGGGCGAGCGTTTTAATTACAGCCTTTGCCACGACGTTCTAGCAGGGGTTGTCGAAGTGGTTTCGGGCATGAAATTTTCACGTTACGTAAAGCAGACAATTTTTGATCCGCTCGGCATGAATAATTCCTTTTTCGACAATAGTGAAAAGGGGGTTTTAGACGTGTATTTCGCTCACGAAAACGGCGAGATAAAAAAGATTGACGAAGGCAAGATTTTATTGCCTACGCCAAGTTATGAAAGCGGTGGAGCAGGGCTCGTTACTACGGTTGAAGACTATATTAGATTTGCCGACGCGTTGGCGTGCGAAGGAAGGAGCGATAAGGATTACTGCCTTTTAAAACCCCAAACTATTAAACTTTTGACAACCGCGCAGTTTGAAAGGGCTTCCGTCAACAACGGTTACACTTGCGTTCAAGGTGATGATTACGGATACGGACTAGGTGTTAGAGTAAGGCAAAAGTCCACCGATTGGGGGCTTAATAAAGGTGAATTCGGTTGGGACGGCGCGGCAGGCGCGTACGTGTTAATCGACCCCGAGCGCCACGTTTCGGTATTTATTGGTATGCACGTAAGGAATTGGCCTGTCGTATTTGCGGGCAAACATTTAGAGATTGTAAAGGCTATTTATCAAAAATATATTTTATCTAACCAAGATAAAATCTAAATTTTTACTGCAAATTTATCTAATTGTCGATTTTATTAAAATAAGTGCCTGTGATATTTGATAAGTTTAAGTAAAATAAAAACTTTTAATAATCGACTTATAGCCCGACTTTTATGATGTAACAACGAAAAATTTAAGTTCAAAAGCCACTTGATTTTGTCTTTTAAAGCAAATTCTGCAGGCTTTTTTCTTGTTTTATAAAAAATTAAAAATTTTACGGCGTGGCTAAAATTTGTAAAAATTACTATACAAAAACCCCAAAATGTAAAAAATTACGACTTGCTTTTTTTTTGAATTTGTGTTATTATATAAATGCGAGCGACGAAAGTAAAAAGTTGCGAAATGCGTATGCGCTTGCGCACGGACTTAACGCAGGCGTATTAAAAAATGAAAAGGGGTTGTCGAAAATGCTACACTATAAAGCAGAAGAAGAATTTCAAAGCAACGAGATGGTTGACATAAAAACGATAAACGACAACCGCGACGAGCAGATACATAATCACGACTTCGTTGAAATCGTTTACGTTATACAAGGCTCTGGTCGTCAACTCGTAAACGGTGAAGAGTTTGCTGTAAAAGCGGGCGATTTACTCTTCGTAAACTACGGTTGTACGCACGCATTTTTTGTCGACGATAAATTCGTCGCCTACAATTTAATGGTAAAAGTCGATTATTTTACCAAAAATATGATTAAAAACGACAACTTATTTTACGTGCTTGCGCTCACTTCTTTTGAAAAGATTCAACACGAGTTAAACGACAAGACGCCCCTAGTTCATTTCGATTACAGCGAAAGGGACGACATACTCGGTTTGTTTAAAAATATCGAATGCGAACTTTCCAAAAACGAACTCGGCAAATCGCTTATTTTAGACTCGTATATCAACGTTATTTTATGTAAGGTTTTCCGCAAGATTTTCGTAAAAGACAGCAATAAAGACCTACTTATTCCACAGGATATTTTGGACTATATCGCATCTCATTTTAACGAAAAGATATCCCTTGCAGACCTTTCGCAAAGGTGCTTTTACAATCCCGCGTATTTTAGTCGACTTTTCAAAAAGACATTTAATATGAGTTTTACCGACTACATTATGGACCTAAGGTTAAAGCGTTGCTCGGAACTTTTGAAAAACAGCGATTACACCATAGATAAAATCATTGAAGAGTGCGGTTTTTCAGACAGAAACACCTTTTACGAGCGCTTTAAAAACAAATTTGGTTGTACGCCTAGCGAATACCGTGGTAAATAAAAGCGTAGCCCACGAAAAGTAAAGGAAAAAGTTAAGAAAAAACGTAAAATTAAATTTAATATAAATTTAACGCCCCCAAAGCGCGAACGATTGCGCTTTGGGGGCTTCTTTATAAAAACTTTAAAAAAGTTGATTTTAAACGCTAAAAAAAAGCATTTTGTAAAATTCCAAACTAAAAACCCGTCAAAAAGTAAAAATAACTAATTTACTTTATTTTATAACTTTGTTATAATAGATATGATAAAACGACCATTGGAGGTTTTTATGGGAAAATTAACCAAGAGAATTTTATGTTTTTTAATGTTGTTCGTTTTGGCGTTTTCTACCGCGATTTCGTGCGGAGATGACGAAAACACCGATCAAGCAACCCTTCACGTTTACAGTTTCACTAGCGGTTTCGGTACGGAATGGATCACTTCGCTCATTGCCGACTTTGAAGCGGCTCACGCAAACGACGTGATTGAAGGCTTTCCTAAAACGGGTATTCACGTAGTGCCCACCACCTTAAAGCAGGACGTTTCTGCGTCGCAAATGGCAAGCAATAATGAAGTGGTTTACTTCCTTGAACAAAAGGACTATTACGAATTATTGGCTGCTAGATGCCTTGCTGATATTACCGACGCCGTCGTAAACCCCAACCCCTACGACACGGACGGTTCTTCACTTGAAGACAAGATGTTTGCCGATCAAAAATCCTATCTCGGACGTGCGGAAAACGGAAGTACCCGTTATTACGCATATCCGCACTACTTTACTAGTTTCGGCATTGCTTACAACGTTGAGTTGTTCGATAGAAAAGGCTATTATTTTGCAAAGGGATACAACCCCAACGGCACTCTTGAAAAGATGTTTCTCGGTGAAGACGATTGCGATAAAACCGCAGGTCCTGACGGACAAGAAGGTACTGCAGACGACGGTCTTCCCACCACTTATAGCGAGTTTTTAAAACTTTGCGAATATATCTATAAAATAGGTAACGACAATCCTTTGGTTTGGTCCGGTCAACATAGAGAAGCGTATTTAACCCACTTTGTTAACGCTTTGGCAACCGATTACGAAGGTTACGACCAAATGCGTCTTAACTATACTTTCGACGGCGACGCTACAACGCTTGGCAAAATCGTTTCGGGCAAGTTCGTAAAGGACGCTAAGCCTACCACTATCGACGGCACTAACGGCGCGGAACTTGCTCGTCAAGCAGGCAAGTACTACGCAATGGAATTCTACCAAAAACTCTATTCGCAACCGTATATTTCAAACGACGCGAACGAGAAAACTTTATATAGCAGTAGTTATTCGCATTGGAACGCGCAAGAAGACTTCTTGGCAACCTATCAAAGGTCTAACGCTATGCTTTTAGACGGAAGTTGGTGGAACGCCGAAGCGCAATCTCAAGAATTGTTCGACCTTACCGCAAACGACGCAAGCGAAAACAGACAAAACAGAAAGGTTGGCTATATGCCCCTTCCTAAATACGATACCGCAAAGGTCGAAGCGGACGACGGTAAGCAGACTATGTTCGACTTGATGTACCCCTTGCTTATGCTCAAAAACGGTTTAGACACCAACAGTTGGGAATACAAGTACGCAATCAAGTTTATTCAATTTGCAAACTCTAACGCTCAACTTGCTAAGTTTACCCAAATTACGGGCGCAACTAAGGCTCTTAACTACAAATTAGACAAGGCTCAATACGACGCTTTATCTTTCTACGGCAAGACCTATTACGACGCTTATATCGCCGCTGATAAGGTTTTCCCCTACGACAACAACTTACTCTTTGCAAACAACCAAAGCAAGTTTAACGAAATCGTAGGCGCTGACGGTAGCCCCCTTTATAAGTCCGCTGATCACAAAATAACCTTCATTAGCGCAGTAGAAGGCGGTGAAACGGCTGCAAACTACTTTGAAGGCATTTACAACTATTTCAAGGAACTCGATATCTGGAAAAAAGCAAAATAATTAGGAAATATCTATGACTAATTCAGTTAAGACGGAAAAAAATAAAGGATTAAAAGGGGCAAACGCTAGTAGCAACTGGTTTTACGGTTTGCTCATGGTTTTCCCCATAATCCAATTTATTCTTTTTTACGTAGTAGTCAACGTTAAATCGTTCGGCTACGCTTTTATGGAGCAAATAAAAGTCAGCGATACGCAAATCGTTTGGAAATTTACGTTTGACAATATCCTTCGTTGGTTTACCAACCCTAGTAAACTCGCAACCTTGCTTTCGGCAACTAAAATGTCCTTATTCTATTATGCGTTTACGCTTATCGTAAGCATACCTATGGGGCTTTTATTCTCATACTATATTTTCAAAAAGATGCCGCTTTCAAAAATGTTTAGGGTATTCTTGTTTATACCTTCAATCATACCTGCGGCGGCTTTCGTGTTGACTTTTAAACTCATTTTAAACGACGTTACCCCCGTAATTTTCGGGACTAACGATTTTAGATTTGACGGCAACGAACTAGTTTACGTCTTGTTTTACACCTTGTACGTAAGTTTCGGCACGTCCGTTCTTATGTACGTAAACAAGATGTTCGACATCTCGCCTGAAGTTATCGAAGCGGGCAAGTTGGACGGGGCTACGGGCTTTAAGGAATTTTGGCATATCGTATTACCGCTTACTTTCCCCACGCTCTCGGTATTTTTGGTTACGGGCGTTGCAACTATCTTTACAAACCAGTACAACTTGTTCTTGATATTCGGCAACTCTCCGTCCGAACTCGACTCGCTCGGTTATTATCTTTATAACTTGGCGGGCTTTTCGATCGGTAAGGAAGGCGACATACCAAACGTGGCCGCGCTCGGTATTATTTGTACCGCGGTAGCCGTTCCGCTTACGTTTATCGTCAAGTGGGCTTTGGACAAGTTTGGTCCTACTGAAGAATAAGGGGGGAATTATGGAAGATAATATTAAAAGTAATGAAAAAAAGTCCAAATGGTCACCCCTTACCATAGCGCTCTTTACCGTGCTTGCTTTATACGTGCTCATAATGCTCGTTATGCTTTGGTGGGTATTTATAACTGCGTCAAAGGCGTACATAAACGACTATAAGTCCTTAAAAGACGGGGTAGCGAGCAATATTATAGGTTTGCCAAAACAGTTTATGCTGTTTTCAAACATTGCGGAAGTGGCAAACGGCTTTGCTAAATTTACCCTTATCGAAATGGCGCTTAATACCGTTTTGTATTCTTTGGGTTGTTCGCTTTCAAAAGTAATCGTAACTTGTTTGGTTGCTTACCTTTGTTCTAGGTATGAAAACTGGTGCTCTAAAATCGTATACGTGCTCGTAGTAGTAACTATGATTATCCCTATCGTCGGCAGTCAGGCGGCGGAAATACAAATGGCAAAAGAATTGCTTTTGTACGACAAAATTTGGGGTATGTGGATAATGAGAGCAAACTTTTTAGGTATGTACTTTCTCGTCTTTTACGCCGTGTTTAAGTCAATGCCTAAGGGCTATTACGAAGCGGCAACTATCGACGGGGCAAGCGATTTGCAAGTAATGATTAAAATTGCGTTACCCCTTGTAAAATACACCTTCCTTTCAATATTCTTGATTTTATTTATCGAATATTGGAACGATTACCTTATTCCCAACTTATACCTTCCTTCATATAAAACCTTGTCGCTTGCCCTTTATCAACAATCTCAAGCGCAAGAATTAAGAATTAACAAAATTGCGCAAGTTACTTACGTTATGTCCACCGTTTTAATAGTAACGATTCCCGTTGTCCTTATATTCGCTATTTTTAGCCAAAGGTTGATGGGGAATTTGTCGGTGGGTGGTCTCAAAGGCTAATTTAAAGTCTTATATACTTCGCAAAAGTGCGTTACTGCATTAAAGTCTAAACCCCGATGACCACAAAGGTCTATCGTGTCTTATCCTTTAATGCGAGCCTTCTTTTGCTCGTATCTAAGCCTTTAAAACAACTCGTAAAGGATGACCAACAAGGTCTATCCCATCCGTC
>JAFTTJ010000036.1 GCA_017466825.1 Clostridia bacterium | reverse complement strand
GAAAGCGGGACGTCGAGGTAGGGGTTCCCCGAAACGCACGAAGTAAGTTTTGGGGGTTCTCGTGTGCGCCGTCCCCTACCAATTAGGCAATATTGCCTCTGCAGACCCATGTCGCAAGGTTTCTTTGCCTACTTTCTTTCCTTAAAAGAAAGCGGGACGTCGAGGGCGCCGTCCCCTACCAATTAGGCAATAATGTCTCTGCAAACCCATGTTGCAAGGTTTCTTTGCCTACTTTCTTTCCTTAAAAGAAAGTAGGTGGGAGACGTCTTGTTTTTTGTAAAAAACAAGACATAGAAAGGTATAAACAAATGAAGATTTTAGCATTAGGTGATATTGTCGGACCGAAGTCCGTCGAAGAATTAGGCAAGAAACTCTGGAATTACCGCAAGGAAAATAAAATTGATTTCGTCGTGGCAAACGGAGAGAACGCCAGCCGAGGTAACGGACTTGACCCTGATTCCGCCCAAAATATTCTTGACTACGGCGTAGACGTTATTACAAGCGGAAACCACATCTGGCAGAAAAATGCGCTCCGCGATTTTCTTGACTCAAACAAGAACATTGTCCGCCCCGTTAACTTCCCGTCAACGTCGGCAGGCAACGGGTATACCGTCGTCGATTGTATGGGATATAAAATCCTCGTAATCAACGTATCGGGCACTATCTATATGGAAAGTCTTTCCTGTCCGTTTGAAGCAGTGGAAAGGGTACTCGAAAAAGAAAACGGCAGATACGATATCTCCATACTCGACGTACACGCCGAAGCTACAAGCGAAAAATACGCGCTTGCACGCTGTTTTGACGGCAAGATTAACGTTATTTTCGGCACACACACCCACGTGCCCACTGCAGATAATCAAGTACTTCCCGGCGGTACGGGTTATATAACCGACCTCGGTATGTGCGGTCCCAAAAATTCAATACTCGGCGTAAAAAGCGAAATAATTATTGAAAAGCTACGCACGAAAATGCCCGTACGCTTCGAATTTGACGACGAAAACATTGTATTCAGCGGTGCTGTATTTGATATTGACGTCGACAATTTCGGCAAGGTTACGGTAAATTCAGTAAAACGCGCTGAGTTCTGAACGCCCCGTCAGCCTGCTGTGTTTATTTTGGACCTCTAAAAATATATTACATCTTCCAACTATGTTTCATATAATATAATAATCGTTTTCTTGACATAAAGACGGTTAAATTTATATACACAACATTCGGGAGAACAGTTATATATGGAAATATTGAAGGTATCCTCAAAATCGAACCCTAATCTCGTTGCAGGCGCGTTAGCTGGGGTTATAAACGAAAAGAAAGAAGCGGAGCTTCAGGCTATAGGCGCGGGTGCCGTTAACCAAGCGGTTAAAGCAATTGCAATATCGCGCGGATTTCTCGCACCTATGGGTATTGAGCTTGTATGTACGCCATCTTTCTCGGAAGTTACAATAAAAAACGAGATTAGAACCGCCATCAGACTTGTCGTTACCGTAAAATAGTTTTTGAGCATACGGGTTTCCCGTGTGCTCATTTTTGTTGGTTTAAGGGGCTTCTTAACGCGGGACTTTTCGCTACCCCGTCAGGAGAGGGCAAATGGTTACACTCGCCCTAAAAAAAGAAAACGCTTTCGCGTTTTCTTTGAGGAGCACAAATAGTCAGGGTTTCACCCTGAAACCCACAAAAGAAGCTTTTTGAAAAAAGCTCCTCTTGACTCCGCAAAAACTTCAAACATTTGGTTTGCAGAGGCAATATCGCCTAATTTGTAGGGGGCGACGCACACGAGAACCCCCAAAACTTACTTCGTGCGTTTCGGGGAACCCCTACCTCGACGCCCCGTTTAAAGCGAAGCGGGACAAAGAAACCCTACAACATTGGTTTTGCAGAAGCCGTAATGTGCTTGATAGCCCGTTTGTTTTTTCGGACCGTCGAGGACGTCGGTCCCTACAAATTCCCCAATATTACACATCATTGCTTCCACAAACCCGTGTTGCAAGTTTTTTGCCCCACTTTTTTACAAAAAAGTGGGAGGAGCAAGCCCCTCCCCTACCAATT
>JAFTTJ010000035.1 GCA_017466825.1 Clostridia bacterium | reverse complement strand
GCTCGTATCCGTCGAAACGTAAATATTATTGGTAGTTCTCCTTTGAACGCCTACGTAAACGGCTTTACCCGTAACTTGCTCGATATAACTTGCAAGTTCGTTAGCGGCGTAAAGTTCGGTTGCGCTAGCGTCGGCGTCAACTATTACGTCTATGGGAACTTCTCTATACAATACGTTAAATTTTGCGTTTTGCATACCGACGAAAGAGTCAACGCCAAAACTTTCAACGCCCCAACGGCTTTCAGCGGTGTACTGAACGGGCGTGCCGAACTCTGCGCTTCCTTGCGTTAAAACTTCGGTCGTCGTCGTGCCGTCGAGTTTAATCGTAACTTTATTTACGGTATAATCAAAAGTTTCGTCCTTTACTTTATCAACGTAATTAGTTTGTAAAGTAGCGCTGTCCACGTCGGAATTGTTAATAGCGGTTTGCGCGATATACGCCATAGAACGGGTATTGTTATCAACTAAATCGTTGGCGTAGTCGGCAAGGTAATATGTATCGTTTATTTTTAAGTACGCTCTACCTATAAAACCACGCGGAATATTGTTTGGTAAAACGCTTACGATTGAGCCGTAAATTTTGTATACGCCTTCGACAAAACTAATAGTCGGTCTAGAAATTTGAATTATAGCCCTTTTATCGGGGTTGGTTTGTTTAAGGGAAGACGCGCTAACGTTGGGTACGTAAACGGCGTTGTTACCAAAAACGTTTTCAACCGTTAAATCATAGCCTTCGTCAACGTAATCTTTAGGCACGATTAACATACCGAATTCAGCGCCTGCGTCTTTAAGCGTCGTGTAGGTGCTTTCGCTTAAAATAGCGTTAAAACGAATACCTTGTTTATCCGAACCCTTACGGATAGCCGCGCCGTTTTCCATAGCAAATTCTGCTATTGCGCTTTCAAGTGAAGGCGATGCTTTTGCGGGGGTGGGCATAAGGGTAATTATGCCTAGCGATAAAAAGGTAAGGGCAAAAACACACAAAATAATCATTGAGTTTCTAAATTTTCGTAACACGTGTTTGTCTCCTTATAAATCGTCAAAAATGTCATCTCTGTCTTCACTAGAGAATATTTCGAACGTAACTATTACGTCCAAGTCGCCAAACGATAAAATTTCTACCGTAGGGCAAGAGTAACTTTTGTCTTTCATATCATGACTCCTTATTATTTTCGGCTCGCATTTAAGTATCAGAGCCTATATTTTTTAATATCAGTAACAATAACGGTAGTTTCCGCTTTTCGTTAGTTAAGATGAATAACTAAAATTAAGCGTAAGCGCCGTAGCAACGGTCGTTCCACCGGCGTTTAGGTTTACGTAACTAAAGGATATATCTCCGCCGTTTGAAGAGATGCTAATTTCACGAGTGGTTTCATAATAACTGTCGCTTCCGCCGTAGTGTACGACTAAATTGTTAGTCGACGGGTTAGCGGAAAAGGTTATATAAATTTTCCTTACGCCTTGAGCGTAGAGTTGGTTTAAATAGGATTGTGTTAAAAGCGGAGGATTTTCCCACCAATTTAAACCGTTAGGAATTTGAAGGGTTAAACTCGTTAAACGGTTGTTAGAATCGTATTTTGAGT
This sequence comes from Clostridia bacterium, assembly GCA_017466825.1. Lineage (GTDB taxonomy): Bacteria > Bacillota > Clostridia > Christensenellales > Borkfalkiaceae > UBA10281. The sequence goes on along the minus strand of JAFTTJ010000035.1, from coordinate 1,505 downwards.
CGGAAATGGTTGCGTGACCTTTGTTAACGGTAGGGGAATCGTTAACTATGCTAATATTTGATAAGGTAAACGCACCGCTATTTACAGAGTCGCTCTTTTGAGCCCAAAACTGAATCGGCATATCTTTGGTAAGTTTAAATTTCCAGTTTACAGATCCGTTTTTGTCGGTAAATAGTTCAATAAAGTTGCCTTCGCCTATTTTAGTTCCGTTTAAACCGACTACTTGGTCGATATTAGAACTTGCCGTAAACGAAACGTCAACCGAAAGAGTAGTATAGCCTTGCGCAAGCCAATCGTTTACTTTTTCGGCAGAGAAGTAAGCCGACATATATCCGCCTGCGTTATTTTCTACGCCTACGTTTGAAAGGGTGTAACCGTTTGAGTTAGACGCGATAATTTGCGCGCCGTTAGCAAGCGTCAAGCCAATTTCGTTTGCAAGTATTTCGTTTTCAGTAAAACAATCGAAGTAAACGTCTAATTCGGTTTTAAGCGTTTGACCGGAGGAGTAAACTTTTCCGCTTAAGTCAACGTAACTAAACAATAAATCGCCACCGTCTTTTACTATATTTATAGTTTCCGAAGGGCCACACGAATAGTTTGGAGTGCCGTTGTAGAGATAAATTATATTGCCGTTAGTTGCGGATGACGTCGCGCGCATCGTAATCGAGCGAATGCCCATATCGTATAACTTATTTAAATAAGCGTTAGTAAGTCGTGGAGCTTCGCTGTACCATTCCGCATTGTCGGGCATTTGTAAGGTGACGCGCGTTAAACGGCTATTATCGTAGTATTCAATATTTTTAACTATCGAATGTCCTTTCATAAAGGAAATACTGTCTTTTAAATAAGCGTCGTTACTTACGGTAGAGCCTTCGGTAGTTCTAGTTGCAAACTGTCCGATATCGTTTGCTAAACTTACGTCTGTAACACCGCAATATTGTACGAGCATATATCTAGGCGTACACGAAAGCATTTTAAGGTGAGTTTTATAGGTTTGGTCAGAAGTTTTCGCTATCGCTTGATTGATTAAATCTAATTGGTGGTTTAATTCGCTAGCCGTAAACGGTCTGCCACTATTTAAGTAGCCTTTTGAACCGAATTTGCTTTCGTATAAAGCGTCAAAATCGTTGTAATATTGTAAAATTAAGTCTTTTGCAGCGTCGCCGTAGAAATACTGTATAAATTCTTCTTTTGCAGAGTCTATTATCGCTTGCATTTCCGCTTGGCTGTTTACTTTAAAGTTCCAAAGCAGTTTAGATGCAACGTACGCGTCGAGATAACTGTCCGCAACGCCCGAGGTATTCCAAGAAGACTGCATCATTACCGCTTCAACACCCAATTCTTTATAGGTTTGGAAGTTGGCTATCCAGTTGTGCATGGTCGGATAGTAGTTAAAGTAATAACCGAAGTCTACTTCGTAAGACCAAACCATAAATTTGTCTATACCCGTTTTTTCCGTCCAACCGCTTGGGTTAGCATTGCTTAACGGGAAGTATCTGTCTTGG
>JAFTTJ010000006.1 GCA_017466825.1 Clostridia bacterium | reverse complement strand
TTGGATTTTTAGGAAGTTTTACGCCGTCGCAATCTCTAACCGCGTCCGCGCCCCAAAGGTCGGCTATCTTTTTAGTGCCTTCTACGTAACTTTCGTCAGTTGGAATAGTTATTCTACCCTTTCTCATTGTTCGCTCCTATAAACAATTTACGGTTTTAATCTTAATAAAATCATTTAATTTTTACCCATAACAAATCTCTTTATTACTGGTAAGCATCAACTCTGCCACCTTCTTTTTCTTCCGAAAAATGGAATTCCCCCTGAACTCTAACCCCATCTGAAAAATAAACGAAGGTTTCCGGGTGTTTTTTCATCGTCTTCATAAAATCAGGTATATCACGGCTATTCATTACGGTTAAAACCAAGAAAGTGTCTTCGCCGGAATACATACCTTGTCCTTTTACGATCGTTGCGCTGTGTTTAAGTTTGTAAATTATTTCGTCCCTTATTTTTTCAGGCTCTTTTGTTACGACTTTAACTTCTATTGCAAATCTATCTCGTCTTAAAAGCCCTGCAATAGTCCATTCTGCTACGAAAATTTGAATAATCGACAGTAAAATACTAGTTAAATCCCAGTAAACGAAATAAGAAATTGCAACTATCGTATAAGCGCAAACACTTATAATTCTTTCAACGTTAAAATGTGGCTTTATCTTATGCACTAAACAAGCAACTATATCAACGCCACCCGAAGAATAGCCGAGTTTTAACATAATTCCTATGCAAATACCCATCATAACTCCAGAGAAAATTGCAGCGATTAATCTAAAGCCTACAACTTCTACCATAGTTAAACTTTCGGGAACAAACACGAAAAAGTTTACTTGTTCTAAAACTATTACGCCGACGGAATCTAAAATGGTAAAAAACATAACGTAAAAAACATATTTTTTGTTTAAAAATATCCAAGCAAGCACGAGCAATGGAAGGTTTATCATCAATTTAAACCACCCCATATTTAAGCCTGTTATTTCGTATAAAATCGTGCAAAGCCCGTCTATACCACTAGATGCAAAATTTGCAGGTATAACGAAAGTGTGCAATGCAACGACCGATATTATAGCAGCAACAAACGTCATTAAAACGTCTTTTGCTTCTCTTTTCACCTTTTTAAAAAATTCTTTTTTCATTGTCGTTCGTTTTGTCAGCCTTTATATTAGTCTTTTTTAATTATAAATTTATCGCTCTCTTCAAGACCTATGCAGTCAACGGCTTTTTCAAAATATTCTCTAGCATTTTTTGAAACGCCACGAGAATGCGCGTCACTTCCCATATAAAACTTACAGCCACACTCTTTGGCTATTTTATATACGTCAAAATATTTAACGTCCGTGTTTAATATACGCTTGATATCGTCGCGGTTAAGTTCAATACCAACCCCCAAACTTGCAGCCTTGGTAAACAATCTGTGCAAATCTTCTTTAAGTATAAAATCAAAGGTCTTGCGCCAGTTTTCTTCCGTACTTCTATTTGTAAGCCCACAAGTCAAATGGGGAATCCCCACCTTATAGAATGGCAAATCTGCATTTAACACGCATTCAAGCCTTTCAACCCATAATTTTGCACGGTATTCGGGATCAAAATTCGTAACGTCAGCAGCGTGCATATGTAAGTGCGTTGTAGGAACTAAAATAAGGGCAAAATCGTCGTATCTTTCTTTAGGGATACCGATAACGTTTTCCTTATCCATATCCGTTTCGCAACCAAATAAAAACTCTACCCCTTCAATTTTAGGCAAAGGAAGAGCCTTGCAAAGATACTCATAATCTTGAATATCATAAAACTCATCTCTCGTTTTAGATATAACGGCTTTATCCCAGTAATGATCGGTTAAAACCACTTGCTTATAACCCGCCTCTTTGGCTTCTTTAATTATACTATCGGGAATTTGCCCTTCGTCTGCAGAACAAACTGAAAGGTTGGTATGAATATGCAAATCGTGATCAACTACGTATCTCATTTTTATCTCCTTTTAACGATTAAAAATCTACTTATATAATTTTTGATTAAGCAAAACTTCCGAATTCGTGCCGTAAAACACGTCTTTTCTTCCGCTTACCATTTTGCAAAAATCGTCGAATTCTTCCCAAGACAAATGTCCTGCATCTATTTCGTACGAGTGTCCCCAAATATAGAAAACTCTATCTTCTTTGGTTTCTTCACTTATAAACTTTTCCCAAAGTTCCTTCATTTTGCTTAAATTTACAAAATGTACGGTAGGATTGAAACGGTATAAATTTTCTTGTGGTAAAAATTCACCCGTGGCAGTTATAGTTCGTGAATACTTTACTCCTGTTCTTCTTTTAATAATTTCAGCGACTCTATCGTCGTTGTTTTGCCCACCGTTAGGATATGCCATACCAACGACTTCATAACCTACTAAATCACTTAAAATAAGCCTATCCCTTTCAACTTGATAAACTATCGCTTCTTCGCACATTCTTGGTAAAAACTCGTGAGTTAACGTATGCACGGCTACTTCGTGCCCACTATATAAATCTTTGACTTCAGAAAATTGAACTTTGCTATGGTCAACTATTCTACCGTTACACTCAAGTTTTGGTTCTAAACCAAGCAATGCAGAATTTAGGTTAAAAGTTGATTTTAAACCGTATTTATTTAATATCTTAACAAGTTCCTTATCTTGTCTTACACCGTCATCAAAACTAAACGTAATCGCTTTATTCTTTCCTTCCCACATAATTTACTCCTTTTCTAAAAAGTTTTTTACTTGCCTATATATGGCGTCCATACCTTCAACCGTTGGATGCCCTCCTTCTTTTTCAACTCCAGACAACTCAATAGTTTCAATCCCCAATCTTTTCGTTTCGCTTTTGATATGGTTAACTATCTCATCTTTTAATTCGTCGTTAATAATAAAATATATTTTTGTTTTTGGCAAAACTCTTTTTAATTCTTGCAACAAATAGGTTATCGCAGGAAAAACGAAATATAAATCTTGGTTTGTAATGTTCTCTGTTTTCACTTCGCCAAGTGGAGAATTAGCCCAACTGTCATTAGTTGCCCCAAATAACAATAACGTATCTATTTGATTTTTTTCAAAAAAACCGCTACTTAACATATTGTGATAACGGCGTATAAACGACTTCGTTTGAGAGCAATCTGCACCGTCATATCCCGTGTAGCAAATCGTAGCCCCAGTCCAACTGTCGTTTACCACCAACTTATACCCCTTGTCGGCTATAAGTTTCGCCCACCAAGTATTTTCCAAATCGATTTTGCTTGCAGGAGCGCCGTCTTCTCTACCGTTTTTACAATAATAAGTGCCATACCCTTCTGGGATATATCCTTCATAAGTTGAATAACTATCCCCAAAAATCATTAAGTTCATTATTTGCCTTTTTGTTTACCTTTTATTACTCTTATAATAAATTCTGATATGCCTATCACAACTGCGACGAAACAAACAAAAAATAAAAGCCAAAAAACGAAATTCCAACCGTACAAGTCGGCTATAAGCCCTAAACCATAAGAACTTATCATACTTCCAATATAACAACAACCGTTAAAAATACCTGCTACCATACCTGAATTTATTTTATCTTTCCAGTAAAGAGGCATTACGCTTGTTATTAGGTTGTTAGTTCCTTGCATTGAACACGCAATTATAGCAAAACTTATAACGGCAACAATAAAGATATTGAAATGCAACATAGTTATAACAATGCCTATCAAAATACAAGAAACTGTAAATAATATTGTACAAATTGAAACAAAATTTTTAATTTTTTTATTTAAAGTAACGACAACGGAAACTCCAAATATTGCGCAAAGTGGCAATAATAACGTCAATAAAATACTTATGTAATCCGGTAAACCGTAAACGTCTTTTAAAACTATGGGAACCCAAGTTGTCAAACCGTCTTTTATTAAATTCGTCATTATTGCAAAAATTGCAAATATAACAAATACGCCTACAAGGTCTTTCATACCTTCTTTGCGTTTAGTTTCTGTAGCGGCTTCTTCTTTGTTTAAATCTTTCGAATCTATCCCGTTTGCCGTTTGTCCACTTATTATTTTTTTCGCAAGTAATGGCGACGAAATAAACCACGTAATTGCAATAATCGGTAACAGTATTCCTGCAATAAAGAAAATCAGTTTAAATACTTTTAACGCAACAAACAGAGCGCTTAACCCGTAAACTAAAAACGTACCCGTAGCAACGGTAGTACCCATAACGACTACGGCTTTTGACATATACTTTTTATCTAGCGTCTCGGATAAAAATCTAATTAAACTTGCCCAAAGCACGGATAACGCACCACCGTTAATAACCCAAAGATATTTAACGATTTCAAAATTAGTTACAACGCCTATTAAAATATTGGAAATACCCGATAATATAAGACCGCCAAAAACAACGTATTTAAGATTGTATCTCTTACAAAAAAGCCCGTTTATAATTTGACCTGCGCCGTATGCAAAAAAGAAAAAAGAACTTACCGTCCCCGATTCTGCATGCGAAATGTTGAAAGCGTTTTCTATCTGAATTATGTTAGCATTATAACCCAATTTACCTATGTACGAACACGCGTAAACTATCCAACACAACGCTATAAGTAAGTAAGAATATTTTTTTATATCCTTTTCTTCAATTTCTTCGTTTATCTTCATTTCTATTTATCTTATTCTCTTCTTAATTTTCTCTTTTTATCCATATTGATTTCTATAACATCTGAACATATAGAAACGACTATTCACATTACAACGACAAAAAGTAAACCAAGGTAAGGAAGATATGAATTTTTGTTTTTTCCTTGCAATTTTTGCTTGCTAAATTACTATTTTCCATATTTGATAAACTTCATTCTCTCATTTGGCGGCGTGTTAGGCGCGTGCAAAGAAAAATATTTTTTACCGTCAAACGCTGTAAAAATCATAGCGTGTCCACCGTCAAAATCAAAACGGCTACTTAAATGTTTCCACTCTCCCTTTAAAGAGTCTGCAACGGCTTCCAATACAAGGTATCTTCCGTGCGCAGAACTTGACCAAATCATTTTTAACTTTCCGTCTTCATTAAACAAAAACGGTCCATCCGTTACCATTCTAGGTTGTTTAAGATCAAACGACGTAACTTCCTTATTGTCGCTTGCCTTAAATAACATAAAAGGCTCTCCGTCTTTTTCTTTTAAATCTTTGGTTAATTTAACCGCCCAAATTTCACCAATACCACATTGAGTCCACTCGTGACAAAAAACCAAATATGGCTCTCCATTTTCAACGTATAGCGTACCATCTAAGCACTCCCAACCGTCAACCGTTTGCGGTTTTTCAGAAATAGGTTTAAACTTACCCTTTGGCGAATCACTAACAAGTATTTGACTTGCTCTGACGTGATTTTCCGCTTTAAAACTGCCGAATAAATAATATTTCCCGTTATACTTATGGACTTCCGCCGCCCAGTAATCTTTTGTTGCCCAAAAACCTATTTCCCCACCGTCAAACACAGTAAAAGGACCTTCAAAGTTTTCAAGGTCTTTAGATACGTAAACGGAAAACTTGTTACCTGCATTTAAGCCGTCTAAAAGTTCTGTCGTTCCATAAACGTAATAAGTTTTATTTTCTTTATCCGCAAGCACGAAAGGGTCACGGATTCTAATATCTTCTATCTTTAACATTTATCTAAACTTTTTAATTTCTTCCCATACAATATCGTCGCACCAATAATGGTGTTTAGGAGTTATTACCAACTTGCAATTATTTTCGCCGTTTGCCTTTTTATATATCTTTTTAACAGTTTCATAGCCGCGTTTAGCCCCTTCTATCGGGAAAATCTCATCCTTTTCACCGTTTACAAGCAATAGTTTTCTAGGAGCAATTAAAACTGCCAAATCTTGCATATCAAAATATCTGTACGCACCGTTTATATAATTGCAAGCGCAATGATAAATATCCATAATTGATTCTGGATACGGGCAAAAAGCGCAACTTGGAGCGGAAAGTTTAATTCTTTCATCATAGCACGCACAAAAATACGAAGCCGTACCTCCACCAGAACTTCCCGTTATCATAATATCGTTTACGTCGCATTGTGGGAAATTAGGTAAAAGGTCTATTGCTCTAGCAACGTCCCACATTCTTTCCCCTAAAAGACTTCTACCAAGCAACATTGCTACGCTTGCCGTATGATGACACATATTTGCCCACAATCTCTTTGGCTTTTGGGGTTTAGTTTCTCCCATACCCCTTTGCTCTATTGCAAGCGCAATATAGCCTTGTTCAACTGCCTGTAAAGCAAAAGCCACTCTAGGAATATCTTCTTCGTCCCCGTCGTATTTTGCAACGCCTATAGAGTTATGAAAGCCAGTAGAATGCCCTTGTAGTACGATTGCAACTGGATATTTTTCCTTTCCAGTATCCGGAATAAGCATATAGCATGGAACGACTGCCCCACGTTCACTTTCAAAAGTAAAGCGAATAAAACGGTAGCCCTCTCTCATTTCGTCAATTTCAATATCCAAATTAGGCTCGCAAGCGTTTTGGGCAATCAAATCAAGTCCACTAAGTTCTATTAGTTTTGCCCTTATTCTTTCCTTTTGCGTTTCAAAAGACATATTTTCATCAAACGAATATAAAGGCTTATTCTCAGCCAACAAATCGTGACATTTATCTCCGTTTACTATCATTTTATCTCCTTATTACCGTTTTTCAAAGGTATAATCAATAGTTGCAAAGTCGTTATTCGTAAATTTTACGAGCAACCCAAAGTTAATTAAATTTCTTCCCGAAAGGGTTAAATCAAGTTCTTTTATATAATAATGCGCATTCTCGTCTAACCCTTGAGCGTAAATACGAGTTTCAACGCCGTTCGGAATAGATATAGGTCGCATAGCAGTAAGTTTTGCAACCCGTTTATCTTTAGAAACGACCATAACCGCAAATAAGTTTTCTTCAAGCGGATTATTTAGCCTATATAAATCGCCGTCTAATATCAACCTTTCATTTAGCCTATATTTATCTACTTGGCTCTTTATTGCCATTAAGTCTTCTTCGCTCAATTTAGTCGTATCAAGTTCATAACCCGTAGCACCCAAACTAGCGATATCCCCACGGCTACTAAACGGGGTATTTCTTCCACATTGATGGTTTGGACAAACCGAAACGTGGCAAGACTGCGACGATAACGGATAACACATACTCGTTCCGTACTGAATAATAGTCCGCATATAAGCGTCTGAATCGTCGCTAGTCCAAATTTGTGGAAAATAATAAAGCATTGCAGGGTCAAACCTACAACCACCGCTTGCGCAACCTTCAAAGAATATATTTGGAAAACCGTTTACTATTCTTTCGCAAATATCGTATAAGCCTAAAACGTACCTATGATGAGTTTCTTTTCCGTTTACGCCAAGCCACTTTGAGTAGTTTTCTGTAAGCGACCTATTCATATCCCATTTTACGTAATCAATAGGATATTCTCTTAAAATTTTGCTTACGCTTTCTACTATATAATCCCTTACTTCCTTTCTTGTCAAATCTAAAACGAGTTGATCTCTACCCGTACACGGCGTTAAACCTTCTACTTTAATTGCCCAGTCGGGATGCGCCTTATATAACTCGCTTTGCTCGTTTACCATTTCAGGCTCAAACCAAAGCCCGAATTTTAACCCGTTTTTATGGGTATAATCTATAATCTCTCGTAAATTAACCTTTTCTTCATTGACAAACCAATCGCCAAGCCCCGATTTATCGTGATTTCTCACCCCAAACCAACCGTCGTCTAAAACGAAGGTGTCAATGCCGGTATTTTTTACACTATCTACAATTTTACATAATTTTTTTGTATTAAAATCAAAATAAGTCGCTTCCCAGTTATTTATAACGATAGGGCGACTTTTACTTACAAACCGTTCGTTTATAAGATATTTTCTGTATAAATCGTGGAAAGCACGACTCATTTCGCCCAAGCCTTTATCCGAATATACCATTACAGTTTCAGGCGAAGTAAACCTTTCGCTAGGTTTTAATTCCCAAGAAAAATCGTAGTCGTTCACACCCCCTAGAATGCGAACGTTATCGTTTTCCTCAATTTGCGCCTTAAAAATGAAATCCCCACTATAAACTAAATTAAAACCGTACGCTTCGCCCTGACTTTCGTCAGTGTTTTTTCTTACGAGCGCCATAAAAGGATTCATTTGCCCAGACGAAACGCCACGTTTACTGTCTATACTGAAAATCCCGTGTGAAAGTTTATTTCTTTCAATAAATCTCTCTCTTAAATGTGCGCCCGGAAGTGTTATTACTTCCCATTTTTTGCTTGGCAAATCTACACAAAATGAATATGCTCTATCTAACACGAACGGCTTATCGCTTTCGTTTAAAATCTCGGTGTGTCGTAAAATAACGGGTAAATCTTCAAAAACGGTATAATACAACAAAACGGCTACGTCGTGCATACCGTCTTTCATCTTTACGACGAGTGTTTCTCCGCCTTTTACCGACGGTATCCCTACTAAACTTGGCTTTTTGTCAAGCACGTCAAAACTGTCGAAAACTAAATCTCCGACTCTCACACCGTCAAAATTAAAAGCCAACATACTCTCACGATAATCACTTCTACCGTAAGTTGGGCATTCGTTTTTATACTCGTTTAAGGAATTATACCTAAAAGCGCCTGCAATATTACTTGCATGCCCCCTATCGACAAGACAAACGCCACTTGTTAAGTCTTCCCTATCTATGCGCTTGCCAAAATATAAATGTTGCAAAAAACCGTACCTATTCACGCAAAATGAGTAGGTAAGGTTTTTGCTTTCTAAATAAAAAGTTTTTGTCTTTTTATCAAAATAAATCATAATAAATCTTTTTGAGTTGGTATTCCGTCAATAACGTATTTGCTTTGGACTTTAAATGCAGACGCCTTAATTGCAAATTTTATTGCATCAAAAAGGCTTTCGTTATTAGATAGTGAAAACATTAACGCACCGTTAAAAACGTCGCCTGCGCCCGTCGTATTTCGAGCAACTACTTTTTCTACTTCAAACGTCGTCTTTACTCCGTTTTCTATAAGTTGAACGGACTGCCCACCCTTCGTTATTACTACACGCTGTGGTATTATCTGCTTAAAAAGGTTTTCGTATTCCGTTTCATTTGGGGTAAATAGCCAAACGTTTTGCAAGAATTCTTTTGGAAATTCCCTTGCCGGCGAAGGATCAAATATTATTTTAGTTCCGCTTTGCTTACAAATTTTTGCTATTTCAAGCAATATCTCATCCTTCATTTCGGCTTGAGTTAATAAGTAATCACTTTCTTTAATTTCATCTTCAAAACAAGATAAGTCTTTAGCAGTCATATTTTTGGACGCGTCTTGATAGACGGAAACAGAATTGTTCCCGTCTTCATCAGTTAAAATAACGCCGTAGTCCGTTTTCGTTCCATCTCGTTCAATAATGGTAGCGTTAAAGTTTTCAAAGCCAAAAAACTCTTTGCACTCTCTTCCGTAAGAATCCTTGCCAAGCGCAGTAAGAAACTTAACGTTACCGCCAAGTCTATGAATTGTCAAAGCGCTATTGACACCTTTCCCACCAAGTTCTACGTGCATCTCGTCGTAAATTTTCGTTTCGCCAATTTGTGATATGGCTTTTCCTTTTAAAAATACGGATTGCCCACAAAGCCCAACAACCGTTACCTTTTTCATCATCAAAGACACCTTATTCTACGTTTATATTTGTTTACTAATTTTTGATTGTTCTCTAAATTTTCAGCCAAATTACCACTGCCGAAAACGGGAATATCTACGTCATCGTCGTAACAACTTTTTATTCCTTCTGCAATACAAGACTGTATGATAGCCGAAGAAATTGCCGTAGATACGGATACCGCATTTAGATTTTCGTTAAGTTTTATAACGGCGTCACCTTTAGGAACGCAATTATCCAAAAACACGTCGCAGTAGTCGGAAAGGTTTTTCCCTGAAGAATGCCTTGATTTTTCATCAAAATAAGTAGAAGACCCCACACCTATAACTTTTAAACCAAGTTCTTTTCCTTGCTTTGCAACTTCTATAGGCGCACCGTTTATACCCGAAACTGAAAACACGAATAGTATGTCGTTTTTTGTAAATTTGTAACCGTCTAATGCGTATTTACAACTTAACTGGTCTTTTTCAAGCAAGTTGCTATTTGAAGCGCTAACGTGCAACATTAGTTCGGGAATAAATATCGGCTGAACGTTTGCAAGCCCCCCAGCCCTATAAAAACAATCGGATGCAATAAGGGAAGAATGTCCGCAACCAAACATATAGATTACGCCATCCCCCTTAATACAATCGCAAATAATATTAGAAACCTTTTGAACGTTTTCTTTATTTACGTCATCCGTCTTTTTTAATAATTCAATTAAAATTTCAAAATACTGTGTCATACCTTTCTTTGCTCACGCTATAAGTTTTTATACACTCTGCTTTTATAACAACGCAATACTTTAAAGTGCGGCTCTAAAAGCAAGTATTTCTTCATCAATAGTAGTCCAAGACCTTAATCCGCCGAGATTACCTCTTTTGCATATTGCCTCAAAAGTATCTATCTTTTCAATAAGTTCATCTCTAGAGAAATAAATAGAATGAAGTTTTAGTTCAAGGAAACGGCAAAATACAGTTTCGTAATCAAGTCTTTCTTTCAAAACTTGTTTTCTTTCTGCGCTTAATGAAGAACTATTTTCAATAGCACTATAGCCTTTATTGAAAATTGTCCAAAGACTTTCAACTACTTCAATAGGCCACTTGTCAAGTGTTGCGGTTGCGCCAAGTTTACCTATATAACCACTCTTTTCCGCCCACTTTAAGTAAATAAAACTAAGTCTATCCATATACTCTTTTACGCAGTCAGAAGCAACACCGTAATATGCAGTTAAAAATTCTTCTGCAAGTTTATCGTAATCGGCATGAATATCCCAACAAAGACGAGTTCTCATCCACATATCAAACCAATAAAATGCTAAATGTTCAGAATAACTGTTGCCTTGATTAAATATATCTACGTAACCGTAATCATAATAAGACTTTAAGTTATCGTACATAGTCATCCACGAAGGGAACGGATGATAAAACTCACCGAAGTTTACAGTATAATCCCAAACGGCAAAATGACTTGCCAAAGCCTTCCAACCATTCATTTGAAAGTAGGCGTTAGCATTGCGCTCTTTATCTAAAAGTGGGAATAAATAACCTTCTTGAATAGGAGCGTATCTTACTACAATATTATCTCTTACTTTTACCGATTCATCAATAGGCTGATATTCGCCACCAACCAACTTAACGGGTGGTTGAACTACCGTTAAATATGCAAAAACTGTTAAATATATAGTTCTTTCAGGACAGTTTGCTTGTTGCCATTCTTTTACAACGTCTGCAACTTGATTTGCAAATCTTATAACTAAACCGGTACGAGTATATGCCGAAATTTCTTCTTTACATCTTTCACAGTTACAGAAGTCTTTGTTATCGCTCATACCTAATTGGAACAACGTTTTATCAGTTTCAACTGATACGTAATTTCTAATTAAGTTATAGCAAAGCGTCCAGAACATTCCGTGACTGCCGTCAGCATATCCTTCTATCCAGTTGCCGTTTTCGTCAAACCACTCGCCTTTTTCATACGCTTTCATATCGTCAAGCGCTTTTGAAAAACAAAGTTGTGGATTAGTTTCATTTGAACCGCCTGCGCCACCTACGAACCAAGTTGGATTTTCCGCTCTATAAGTTTCGTATGACAACAACTGTAATACAAGAGATTGGTCTAAAAGCGAACTCCACCAAGTCCCTTCCCCATACAGTTCAGAGTGTTTCGAGAACATTGAACTATTCATATAATAACGCATAGTTTGTTCAGGATAATGAAGATTTGCATAAGTATAAATTTCCCTATTTGGAAAGTCTGGCCAATCTTCAAAATCGTACTCGTGCATCTTTATAGATGAAGATTTATCTAATCTTATTTCATCAGGCGTATAATACATATAGTTACATTGTTTTTCAAAGAAACGGTATACGCCGTATATAAGACCGCTTCTATCGCCTGCAACTATCAATAATCCGTCTTTATAAGATTTGATTTTAAACCCGTTTCTATTTATGCCGTTTACGCTTAAAATAGCATTTGCATCTTCCGCCATTACCGTATCGCCGATTGAAATATATTTGGTGGATACGCTTAAATCCGCTTCGGTTACCACTTCAAGTTTTACACCGCTTACTTGCGACAATAGTTGATTAAATTCGGATGCTGCATATTCTTCAGCAGGAACAGGTTCGCTTGGAAGAAGAATTTTATAATCACTCGCACCGTCTTTAACTAAAAATTTAGAACCTTCTTCTATTTTTTGAACTCTTCCGTAGTACGTTCCGTCGTCTTCCGTTTCCTTTTTGCACGAAATAAAGGAACAGCAAATTACGAAACAAATTAATAAACTAATAACTCTTATTATTGACTTCTTCATAATTCTCCTTATACGACGTTGATATATAACGTTTGCACGTCATAGTTCCCACACGAATCTTCAACGTAGTAATATATAGTCCATAATCCCACTTCGTCAGGGGTGAAAGTATGGTTAGATATTATAACGAAAGATTTGCTTGGCGTTTTTGCGTAAATGCTGTATTTTAATTCGGTATCAATATTATCCGACGTTGTCGCAGTAGGTAACGTCAAGGATTTACCTAATTTAAGTTTATTTTTTGCGGTATCGCTAATCGTTATACTTGGATTGATATTATCAAAACACTCGATATTAAACTTTATCGTAGTTGTATTACCTTCTTTATCTACCGCTTCAATAACAACTAAATTCGTACCAAAATCAGCCACCATAAAAGAACACTGTCCTTCTCTGCCAACGGCAACTTGTTTTCCTTTTTTAGTTATAGTTACGTAAATTTCGCACTCGGTGTCAAATAAATCGTATGCAGAATAAGTAAACGAAACTATATCTCCAACTTTTGCAATTCTGCCAACGCTAGAAAGAGAAATCGTAGGATAGGTAATATCGGTTGCCTGAACTTCAAAGTCTTTATTTCCGCAAAAATCGGAGAATTCAACAGTAGTATTTCCAGTTGAATTTAGAGCGGTCATTTCAAAATAGACCTTTCCACTAGAAAATCCGTCGAAAGACTTTCCATTTTCATAGTTATCAATCTTACATACCGACGTAGTACCGTCGTAAATCCAACCGTCTTTATACGATAAATTATAAACGGTGGCAGATTTTAAACCGTCAATCTCTTCTTCCGTCTTTCCTATCAATTCACTTCTACCAAGCGGAGCGCCGTTTATTAAGTATGATTTTCCGCCTACAAGCAATAAACTCTCACGAGTATTTTCACCTTTAATTGCTATATCAACGTAATTATCTTTTACTAACGAATCAAAAAGTCTAATCCTAACTTGAGTGTCTACGCTAGCGTCGTAAACGTTAAATTCGAATTGTAAGTTTTTACTGTTGATAGCATTTATAAACGAAAAACTACCCGTTTCCTGCGTTACCCCGAAAGCAAAATTACCTTCTATTTCGACCAAGTCGACGTTTTTTATAATAAAGTAATCGCTTACTAAATTGCAATCTCTACTGTTTATAACGTACTCTTTTTCAAGCGTATTACTTAAATCTCCAACTTGAGCAACGATTATTTTTACTTTGTATTCCCCTTCAACGGTTGGTACGAAATAATTAGCGTCTAGACTTTCATATTGACTTGAATTCGGCTCTTTTATCTCGTATTTTACAATCGCATCAACGCCGTCACCAAAAGTAATATAATCTATTGCTTTAAATTGCGGTATTTCGACTTTTGTTCCCGAAACTACGTTTTCAGGCATTTGAGGGAATTCAACCGTTGGTTTATCGCCAAGCGTTGAATTTAGATAATAATCAAAGTAAAACTCTTGGCCGTAATAATCCCAAACGACGTAACGCACGGTATAAACACCTTGTTTTTCTAAACTAACGGTATTTTCGCGCATATCAATCAATTTATCACCGTAATAAACTTCCACTCTATAATTTTTGTTTACCGTTCCACCGTAAACGTTAAGTTTCGGCAAAACAACACTTTCGCCAACGGTATAACTAGAGTTTAGTTCATCTTGAAGGCTTATTTCAATTTCGGGCATAATATGTTTAATTTCTATCTGACTAACGGTATTCCCTACGTTTCCAAACCTATCTTTTGCAGTCGTTACGATACTGTAAATTCCTGCCTTATCAGGAGTAAACTTACCGCCAATTATTTCGTACTCTATTTGTCCCGCTTTATTATAATTATAATAAACCCTACTACTAGTTTCGTTTATATAACCGTCTAAAAAGTCGTAAGCATAGAAATCCATAATAGGCATAGGTCTACCAACTTCACCAAATAAAGTGCCGTCTAGTTCAGATTTTTGTATAACGGTTGGCGCAACGGTGTCAATTATTTCACCCTTTGTAAAATCGACACCATTAAAGCCTAATATCGCAACGGATGCTTTTCTACCTGAAGTAATATTTATAAATCTAATGCTAACTTCAAGTTCTTTAGATTCAAACCCCGTCCATGGAATATCAGTACCGAGCATATGCGTACCTTCATCTAAATCCCTTACGAGAGTTCTTTCACCCTTATTTTTACCCGTTACCGAATAAACTATTTTTTCCTCATAGTCAAGAGATACAAATCCTCCGAGTGGTAACATTGGGTCAAACCCTTCAGGAACACCTTCCGTTCCATCAAAACAGCCTACGTGGCTTGCTTTAAGCGCCGTACCCCAATTTCGGTCTACTTCCATAAAGTTGGCTGTATATCCGTTAACTGACTGTCCGTTAGCCCCGGCACGTCCGGCAACAGAACTTCTATAAGTGGTCGAGTCCGGTCTATTAGAAGTCCTAAAAACAACGTATTTATTTGGATTATTAACGTCTTTTATCGTTATTTCGAAAGACTCAAAATCGCTGTCCGCCGCCCCGTTAATTCCAAACTCTTCAAAAGTTTGCAAATTTGTTGGAACGATAAACCACTCTAAAATATTGAAATATTTTGTTAAATGGTCACGGTTTAAATGAGTTTTAAAAGTAAACACGGTACTTGGCGACTCTGTTGACAAAACCAAAACTTCATCTATAGAGCCTTTTGTATCAATTGTGTTAGACCCTCTATTTATATTATAATTGTCGTAATAAGGGTCTATTTTCTTAAAAGAAACTTCACCCCCATTAGATGTGACAATGTCTTCAATTGTGACAATAGCCTCTTGCTCTACACCTTCATCTGCATTAACAGTCAACACGCATAAAGTAAGCGCCAACGCCATTATTAAAGTAAAAATAACTCTAATTTTTCTTTTCATAAAGTCCTCTTAAAAACAATTATCCTTTTAATCCACCAACAGAAACAGATCCCATTATCTTGTTTCTAAATATTAAAAAGACGATAATTATTGGCATTGAAACCAAAATACATCCCGCCATAATATACGGCACGCCTGTAACTTTTGCTCCTGCTCCCGGGAATTGGAATGAGTGTAAAGCATATGCAACCGTAGGCGTACTTGGGAAATACATAAGTGACGCTTGCCAATCGTTCCAATAAGTAATAAATTGCATAAGTGATAAAGCAAAGAAAGTTGGAACTGCCATAGGTAACATAATTGCAAAAAACACTTTAAAGTGTGATGCTCCGTCAACAAACGCTGCTTCTGCGTAAGTCCAACTAACACTTTTAAACATTGCGTAAAAGATAAGGAAGTTTGTTCCGCCAAAACTTATCTTCATTAAAAAGATTCCAAGCATATTGTCATAAAAATGCAAAAAGTTCATTATTTGAAGTTCTGCAGCCAAAGTTCCTACAACGGGTAAAATCATATTTACTACGACAAACGCATAAATAATATTTGCAATTTTTCCGGGATATTTCGCGACTACGTAAGCAACTACACAGTTTGTAAAAACGATAATGATCGCACTAATTATTGAATAACTTAAACTGTTAAAAAACAATTGCGGTAACTTAATTTCTTTTACACCGTTTATTGAAACAGATAAAGCGTCAAAAACGTCTACGTAGTTAGAAAATAGCCATTTATTTGGCAAACCGAAAGGATTTGATATGTATTCTAATCTTTGTTTTAAAGACGTTATAAACGTCCAGATAAAAGGACAAATTAATGATATACAATATAAAATCAATAAAACAAAAAAGAATATAGAGAAAAATGAATTTAACGTTTTCTTTTTCATAAATCTCCTCCTTAAAACTCCGCTTCAGGACCAAATTTTTCAAGCAAATACTTTACGACTAACGTTATAGGCGCAGCGACGAGTGTAAATAACACGCCAAATGCGCTTGCATACGGATAAGAAGCCGGTGAAGAATTCTTACCTATAACCTTAATAAACATAAAGTAGCCTAAAGTGCCTATATCTTCGGGCGCAAAATCACCGTAAAAATTGTAAACGTACGCTTGGTTTGTAAATAACCCTGCAACGCCGGTTACGATAAATACGGTTATCGTTGGGAAAATAAGGGGAAAAGTTATCATCCAAAATTCTTTCCAAAGAGAAATTCCTTCAAGTTCTCCAACTTCAATTAGTTGATCGGGAATTCTTGACATTGCTCCGAGCGATAAAATAATATTTGCGCCTATACCCACCCAAATATTATACGCAATCATTACGCCTAATTTAGTTCCGTCAACAAAAACGTTTGGCGCTTGTTGCCCTAGTGCAATATATACCATTGGAAGTAATTTATCTACGAGATATTTAAACATTAACGTCATAACTATCGCCGACACCATTTGTGGCAAATAGCACATTATTTTAAAAAACTCTGAACCTGGGATTTTCTTATAAACAAAGTATGATGTGAATACTGAAAGCGGTAAAATGACAAGCATATTTACGCCATAAAAAATAATTGAATTTTTAGTAGCCTCTTTTACTTCGTAGTTATTTGACAAATCATAAAAAACTTGTTGAAAGTTTCCAAAACCCCAAAATTTATAATCACCTCTATCATATTGTTTTAAAGATAATAACACGGAGTTTACCTTAACTCCAAGGTTAAATACCAAAAAGAACAATATAGGAATGCAAAGCATTGCAAACATAAAAATATAAGTATTTTTTTTGCCCGCATGCTTTGCCTTGATATTATTTAATACTGATTTCATTAGTTATTACCCGAATAAATCTTCTTCCATTCTTCCTTTCCCGTATTAAGTAAAGCGGTTAAATAATCTTTAACCGTCAAAGACGACATTTCTTTATCTTTAAAATGGTTTAAAGGATTGTTTAAGGTTTTTCCATCGGAAGTCGTACAACTCCACTCCCAACCCATTTCGTCAAAATATGCGTAATTCTTGAAAATATAAGGATTGTCACAAAGGTTATAACAAACGTCGCCCATTTTTGATGCTTGCCATGCCGTTTGATAATAATACGGCATTGACTTTATTTGCTCGTCTGTCATTTCATAATCCATAAAACGTATATTGCCACAAGTAGAAGTACAAACCGCAAGCGCTTCATCAGTATTTAAATATGCTAACAATTTTTTAGCGCCTTCTTTTTGTTTTGCGCTCTTTTTAATGTGCAAAGAAGAGTTTGGTGAAGACATAAAGAAGGTTGATTTACTAGCAAGCGCATTATCAAACCAAGGGAAAGGCATTATGCCAAACTTTCTGTTTTTATAATCGTCAGACATTTCCGCCATCATTTCTAAAGAAACTTTCGCTTCGTTATGCCAGTGTCCACCGTCAACAAAAAATGCGATAGGATAAACGCCATTTTGCGTTTTAGAGTTTTCAATACTCATAAGATACGTATCTTGAGCAGTCAAGTAGTCCATACTTCCGCCACCCGCTTGAGAGTCGTAGTAGCCTTTTTTACAAATATCGTATGCAAACTGCAAAGCATCCTTTTTACCAATAGAATTACGGAGTAAATAAGCATTTGCAGGAGTAATCTTCGTAGGCGCGCTATCTCCTTCAAACGTATATTCGCCGTCCATATTTTTAAAAGTATTAAAAGCATCTACGCCATCTTGAGCAACGGCGCATGCGTGCAAGAAATGTTGAGTGTAACCGTTAACGGACGACCAAGTAAACGGAATAACGTTTCTCTTTTTCATTCTTTCTAAAAGTTTCAAAAATTCAGAATAAGTAACGGGAAGACCGTCGTCGTAAGTGCCTTCAACCCCGTCTTGACCTATAGATAAATTGCCTGACAAATTACACCAGTTTCCGTCTTTGTCTAAAAATAATTGCTTTGAATTAAACAAATCTACGTCATAGTTAAGAGAGTAAAAACCACCGCCGAAAGGAACGTTATAGTATTTTCCATCATAACTAGTTGCGTAATCTTTCATATCTCCCCACATCTTACTAGCAATCGTTTTAGTTTCAGTTACGGGGATTTTAGAGTCCGCAAGATATTCGTTAAGAGGGGTTGTTAAAACGTCCGTTACGTCCATAAGTTTATCTTGATATAAATAAGTGTATAAATCTAATCCGCCGTAAAAAATATCTTGATCAATCATATCTATTTTTTCAAGCAAAGAAGTTGAATCATACGATTTTTCATAGTGAACGTCTACTTTATACTGCGGGTACATTTGTTCGAATTTTGCAATGCTCTTATCAAGCCATTCTCTACCCCAACCGCCTTCATAGCATCCAAAATAGATATGCTCTTTGCCATCGTCATTATTTTCCCCACAACCAACGGCACCTATAAAAAGCGATAAAGTCAACAGTAATACTGTTACAATACTAATCATCCTTTTTTTCATTTTGTTCAATCTCCTTTTCTTCTTTACTTTTTTTGCGAGCATTGTTCTTTTTTAACATAATAATAAAAAACAAAACACCGCCTGCTAAAACGATTACTCCACAGATAGACGCTATTATTATCCACGTGTAGTTTTTAGGTCCTATTTCAATATTATAAACGTACTCTGACACGTTTCCGGAAGCGTCTTCTGCTATAATCGTAACCTTATAAATACCTTCATTTTCTGCAATGAACTCATTGCCAACAACAGAAACAACTTGTTCGTTATAAGTTACCAAAATTGAATATCCCGTATTTAGTTTAGAATTATCCGAAACTTGCACGGTTGCAAGAGTAACTTTTTCACCTTGTGAAGAAGATTTAATTTCTTTAGTCGTAGTAATTGTCGGAGCAATTCTATCTACTGCGTAATAAATAAATTCACAAGATTTACTACCCGTTTGGTCTGAAACGGTATAAACTATTTTATACTCGCCTATATCAACAGGAGTAAATTTTCCGTTTGTAACGGCAATTTCATTTTCGTCAAGCGTAACTTTATAGTTTCCACTTGAAATTTCATTGCCGTAAAAATCTTTTGCATTAGGGGTTTGTATCGCAATCTCTGTTCCCACGTCTACTATTTGCGAAGATGGGGTTTTAATATCTATCCAAGTGTCTTTTACTTCGATAAAAATATTTTTACGAATTTTATATATACCGTCTACGTCAATCACCGCAGAAATGCAGTATTCCCCTTCTTCATTAAAAGTTACTGAATATGCTCCAGATTTAAACTGCGAAGTTACGTCTTCCACGGTATCCCCGCTAAACTTTTCCACGTTAAAAGTTTCACTACTCTTGAAATATCCGTATGGAAATACAACAGCCTTACCTGTTAGCGCCTTTACTCTAATAGAATCACTATCAAAAGTTTGATTTTCAAATAAAACCGTGTTTGTTGGGGCTTTTTCAACGCTAACGGTAGGAAGATCGTTATAAATCGCAATCTTTCTCTGTGTTGTAATGACGTTTGAACCGTAGTGATATTCGTATAAAATATCGTATACCCCTTCGCTTAAGAACAAGTTTGCAGACAAAGGTTTCCATTCCCCACCGTTTAGGCTTACTTTTATATCAACTTTCGTAGGATTGATTTTCGTTCCGCTCACGGCGTTAATAAGCGAATAGTCGTTTGCCGTCGGCATTTTGAATTCGTTTATTGCCGTATATAAAACAGATGCAGAAATTCCTTCACCAGACCTTAAACTTACGTTATTTACACTGCACGAAAAAGATTTGGTTACTACTTGTCCTAGATAGTCGGTAACTTCATACTCGAAGGTGAACTGACCTTCTTGTTCAAAACGATACGAGAAATCTGTCGGACAAGTTGTTTTAGGAACTAAAACGCTACCGTTTCTTTTTATCGTAACGAAAACTTCGGGAAGTTCGGTTTGAATCGTACTACTTAAAACGAAACCTGCGTCTATTTCATCATATAAAAGATAATTACGCTCTACCCCGTTTAAAGAAAGCGTAGAACCACCTTCTTGCAAAACCGTAATACTCAAAGAATGAGCCTTTTCTACGTTTTCGTTTGGGTCTAATGCAAAATATTCTACCGTATATACACCTGCTTTTGTCGGCACAAATTTAGCAGTAGATGAATACGTGGTTTTTTCTATAATTAAATTACCATCGGGATCCTTAACTGTGTATAAACCGCCTAACGCCTTAAAATCGTAAGACTGTGTATTTGAAAAATACATAGGCTGAGGAACGGACAATTCTCTACCTATAACGCCCTTGTTTTTATGTTCGACGAAATAGTTGCCCGTCAACGTTTTACCGCCAAGCGAAACCAATAGAATTGAATAATCTTGATTTTTCTTTTGGTCAAAAGTAACCTTTAAGGATAAATCGCTCAAATCAGAAAATCCGTTCCATACGGTAGAAACAACGTTTCCACCTTTTTTGTAGTCTTCCTTGTCTAAATCGCGAATTCTCCACCTTCTTTCTCCGTTTGGAGCAAATTTATATTTATCAACCAAAGTATGTGGCTTAGATTCGTCATCATCAACCCACTTCCAACCTTGATCTGCGTAAATGGCGTTCTCTTCTCTGTCATAATATATACTTATAACCCCGTGCTTTCCGGCAACTGCTTGGTTCCCATTTTTGTCATAAAAATTAAAGTATGAGAAGTCAGCCCCATAACCATCGAAAGTATATGGAGAGATAGAGGCATAAGTATCGGATAAAACACATTCCGGTTCTTCCGGATCAATTTCATACTTTAAGTTGTTGTGATGTTCGCCTAGTAACGTTTGATTTTCGCCACCGACATACGCACATATATAATTCCACTTTGGTGCGTCTGCTGTTCTTGGAGCGAAACTTACAGATAGCGCCTTATTACTTGGATCTGACAAAATAAACGTCAGTTTTTCAAAATCTGGAGTATATTTCTTACCATCGCCCCTTTCAGACGGGGTGATGACGAATTGAAAAATAGGCGTATCTAAATCACAAGACGACAAATCAACCGATTCTCTAAAAGTATCAACGTTGTTTTTGTCTATCCTAACGCCCGCATAATCCACTCCGTCGTAATTTACGACGGAGATGGGATATTCAGATTGTGCTTTGGCGGAAAAATTGCCGACGCCAAAGGTTGCAAACAAACAGCATATAGCCATTAGTATTGCCGACAATTTTCCGCTCATAGTTTTGAAAATGTTATTTTTCATAATACCTTATTTGTTATCGTTTTTTCTTCTAATGATAGTACCAGCCATTAAAATAGCAAGACCTGCAAAAATGGAAGTTGCGGAAACTGAACCCATACAACCGCCCTTCTTTTCTTCGATTTTAGTCCAAGATGCGTATAAAGTAGTCGCACCGGTTATTTTTTCACCGTTATATTTTTTAGTGCATTCTTTATCGGTGAATAATCCGCCAAAGGTATAACCGTCTTTAGAAATTGAACTTGTATCAACTGCTTTGTCATATTCAACTTCAATAGTAGTATCGGCAAAAAGACCGTTTACAATAGTTACAGTAAACTTTTTAGCAATCCACTTTGCAGTTAAAGTGATATCTTCGGTTAAAGCATTGCCAAATACGAATTTTTCTTCGCCTAAATACCAACCGTCAAAGTCATATCCTTCTTTAGTAGTAGTTTCGGTAAATGCGGTTACTACTTCGCCTTCGGTGTATTCTTTAGCGTCAATAGGAGTACCGCCTGCAGTATCGAAAGTAATAACGTAAGGCTTTAATCCGTAAACTGCGTAAGCAGTAACGTCACCCGTAATTGCGCTATCGCCGTCTATTGACCAACCTTGACTTATATATCCTTCTTTTGCTGGAATATCAGGTGCGTCTATATCCTTAAATAAAGTACCTGCTTCAACGCCTTCAACCGTACCAATAACAGTTTCAGCAGCCATAAAGGTTATCGTATAAGTCAATTTTTTGAAAGTAACGGTATAATATACGTGCTCCGAAACGTCTTGCGCATCGTAAGTGTAGTATCCATTTACAACTTCTGCCGTTACGTCTTCACCACCGATAGTAAACGTATCAAGAACGTAACCTTCATTTGCAATAATTTGAATAGTATTACTTCCTTCAAGCAAGATAGCTTCTCCGTCCATGCCGCTTACTTTTACACTACCGTTTTCAACTGGTGCAGACGGTTTGATGCTAGTTTTAACTTCAAACGCTTTTGTTACAGTAAACTCATCTGTCGTAATAGTAATTTCATAAGTGCCATTTACTAAAGCATCCGTAGTCCAAGAAGAATCTACGTTTTCGCTAGTTAAAACAACTTCGCCACCTTTGCTTAAAACGATGGTTGCGCCTTCTAACGAAAGGGTGTCGCTTGCAGTTACGCTTAAATCGGCAAAAGTTAATACGTCGCCTTTTGAAAGACCTTCTTTAACGGTAAACGAAGTTAAAGCAACTAATTCGCCGTCAACCATTGCAGCAGGGGTAAGGATTGTTTCACCTATACTTGCTCCATCAACAAAATATTCTACTTTGTATTCTCCAATTTGAACAAAATCGAACTTGCCGTCTACCGCGTCACAAATTTGTCCGTCGGGAGTAGTGATTTTAGCCGTGAAATCTTCTGCGCCTAAATCTACTTTTCCTACAAGAACGTTATGTCTATACGGACTAGGAACGCTTACGTTTTTACCTGCCAAAATTACGTCATCTACAGGAGCAAATGCTTTAGCAGATTCGCCCGTGCTTATTGCAACTTTTCCGTCTTTATCCGTACCAAGTTTTTGTCCGTCAACTTCTAAAACTCTAATCTTAACAGAATCAAAGCCGTCCATCAACGTCGTGCTCATAGAGAAACTCAAAAGATTGTCGCCAAAGCCTTCAAACGCTTCTCTTTGTCCGTTGTAAGTGCTACCAAGGTCTGCAATTTTCCAACGCTTAACCGTAACGCCGTCTGCTCTTTCGTGGTTGGTGTATCTTTCAGCAACCCACGAACCTACGTCAACGTACAAGCAGTTGTCCGCAGCATTATAATAGATAGAGTAACTTGCCATCGGCGTATAGTCCGTGTCCGTTCTGATAACGTCACTCGAATACCATTGAACCGTTTCATCTACCCCAGGGTCATTATCTACACCATACTGATCTAACAAGATGGATGCAGGATATCTTACGTATTTATCAAACCCATAAGGAGAAGGGAAACCGAAGTCGCCCGTCGTGAACGCCATAGTTTGGTTTTGCGCCCATCTTTCTTCACCGTTTACCGAAACGGTATAGCAGTTTCTGTAATCTACAATCGTCTCTTCCGCACCCAATTCTTCAAAATTGGTCAAGTTCAAGTTAAGGGTATCCGTACCGTCAGAAAGTTGGAAAGATACGCTATAAAGTCCCGATTTGTTTACGGTTTTAGATTTACCCATTTGTTCGGGATATACTTCAAAAGACACGAGTTTTGTAAAGATATCGTTATCTGAAAGCATAACGTTATAGTTATCGCCCAAGGTCAACGTTCCGTCTTGAGAGGTAAATTCTCTCAACAAACCAGCAGAACCCTTATTCGCCTTCAAGGTATCTGCATTTGCCGTGCTTACTTTTTCGCCAGCAAAATCCGTAATAAGAATATCGTGGCTACCAGTATATTCAGGGTTCCAGTCAACGTGCATAGAAACGGCTACGCTCTTTGCTTCTTCTTCGGTAAAGCCTTCCCAACCGTTCGAGTTTTTATTGGCTGTGCTATAGCCTTTACCCATACTACCTTCAGCAGCATTGAAAAGCAAATAACGATGGCTTCCGTCTTCCGCCGTAACGCGCATGCCTTTATCGCCAAACTTATCACGTCTGGTGTATTCTACTGCTTGTTGATAGAAACAAGAAGTTTCATAATCGTAATAAATTTTAACAGGATAATTGTAATTGTATTCCGCTTCACCACCATCTGCCGCAACGTTGTCTGCAATCCAAACTCTCTTCGTAGCCCCAGAGCATTGTCCCGATGTGTTGGTAATCATCGAACCATCAAACCTGAACGAATAATAACCGATTCTATCGCTATCGTCGATATTCCAATATGCGCCGGGATCGTTAGGTAAACCTTGACCGTAGTGCGTCCAAGCGCCGTTGTAGCCAACACCCAAAGAAGCGTACTTATAGGTCTTACTTTCCTTCATCGCAATGCTGAAATATTTTTCAGGGTTTACGGTAGATCTGAAAGTATAATATATGCCAAGATATGGATTCGTCACTTCGTCTGCAGTTTTAGGTCCTAAGAAGTTCAAACTAGGTACGAAACCGATAACGGGGCTTACGTCTTCCGCTCTGCTATCCGTCAAGTCAACCACGCCCATCTCGAGAGTGGTCGTTTCTTCAAGCGTAAGTTTTGCGCCCGAGTAGGAAAGAGCCTTGCTCGCATCGGTCGTCGTGATGGGCATTTGGCTGATACCGCCTACCGTGACGTGCGAACCGTTTGCCGCGGTTGCGATATAATCGCCTACGGTAACTAAACTGTCGCCATTGCCGTCCCATTTGTTAATAATGTAGTTTGCGTCTGAAACAGTTGCAATCTCAAACAAATTGCCAGTTTGAGCAATTCCACCTGTAAACGCATCCGTAGCGGTAGTGTCCGCTTTTGCATTGATATTAAACGACGCTACGCTTAATACCATCATCACGCTTAATAAAAGCGCAACTAAAGATGAACGTGTTTTTTTCAACATTTTCTTTCTCCTTATTATATTATTTTGCGGTGTTGTTACCTATTTTGCGGCAACAACACCGATCAATCCATTAAAATTTTTACTTTTTCTTTTTGGCTTTGTCACAACATACGACTGATTTTTATGAGAAGGGTTAGTTGCAAGCAAGACGGATTTTTATGAGATTTTTACAAGGGAATTACCTTGCTGGTAATCGGAATTGTAAAAAGCCATAAAAAGACTAGTATTGCGACGCAAATAATCTTTCGAATATCAGTCGCGAGTTGGGACATAGCCTTCTTTTTTAAGCAGTAAAATCTTCTACCGTAAGATTAATTTCAACCTTCCAAATACCAAGATTAGAACACATAGTTTTGAAAGTTGCCTTATCTGCGCCCGTATAACTACACTTTATTTGTAAGTATCTGTAGAACATTGATAAATAATCTAAACGCCTAGTAATTTCCGCATTTCCAGAAACAGCCGAATAAGCGTTGTCAAAAATCGTTTTTGTTTGACTTACCCAAGAACTAGAATATCTGCTCTTTAACTGACTAACGGTTAAGTCTTCGCCTAATTCAAATTCCGTAGAACCAAAAGCACTTTCAATATTTTGAATATATTGTAAAACGTATGGAGCCGCAGCGCCGTAATAAGCGTTTAAAAACTCTGTTCTCAAATCGTTGTAAGAAAGCGTCGTATCCCAGTACATTCTGCATCGAATCCAGTCGTCCATTTCAGCGAAGGGATAAATGTCAATTTTTTCTCTTCCTGCAATACCTTGGGAATAAATTTCTTTTACGCCAAGAGCTTTGTAGTATTCAATATTCGCTTCGGTAGATTTCTGTAAAGGCAACGGTTGCAAATAATGACGGAAGTCTGCGCGATAATCCCAAATAGCAAGGTTTACAGCCGCTTTTGACCAACCTTCAAAGATCGTTGTCCAAGTAATTCTATTCAGCCAACTATCATCATAATAGTTGTTGCTTGCCGTAATTGCTTTCGAATAATCCAATTCGATAGGAGCGATACGAACGATTACGTTGTCCGCTGCAACCACACCGCCCTTGGGGGGTTCAATGAATTCCAAGTAAGCATAAGCCATCAAATAGATTTCTCTTCTAGGGCAATTATTTGCCTGCCAAACCTTTACGTCGTTTGCAAGTTTGTTTACTAAGCGAAGGTATACACCGCTTTCGCCATAGGTATTATAAGCGGACTGACAATCGGAACACTGACATATCGCTCTATTGTCGCCGATACCGATTTCAAAGAAAGTTTTATTAGGTCTATTCTTAATAAGCCAAGTCAGCTTGTCGCGGATAATATTGTACATACCGTTGTCGTTATTGTACGCTTTCGTCAAACAAATCTGTATGCCGTCGTCCGTTTTGTTATACCATTCAGGATGCGATTCGCCGTAGGTTGTTTCCGAACCGTAATAATTCCAGCTATCATCATAAGGCAAGAAATAAGTCAACAAACTCTGGTCGTCAAGCCCATAAGCGAACGGGGGTACGCTAGTACCATAGTTACCTGAAGAATATCCGTTACCGTCAACGATTTGATAAGCAGAACCCGTATTGTAAAGGTGCATATTGATATATGCTGCCTTTAACTCTTCAGGAAGGTTGTCTGCGTCTTGTCCTGTTCTATAACCAACCCTTGTAAGTTCGCTATAAAGTGAACGGTATTTGATGTCAGGATAATCTTCATAATCAAAGTTTTTAAGTGTTTGAGTTGCGCCCGTATCTATAACGGTACAATCGTAAGCGTAATACTTATATCCGAAATTTTCTTCTAAAAATCTATACATGCCGTAGAATAACGCATAATCGTCTTCAGCATATATTGCAACCCCTTCGCCATAAGACTTTATGCCAAATCCGCCTTGATTTTCGGTATATGCGGAAAGGGTTAAATTAGCCTTTTTTCTCAATTCGGTATTTCCTAAAGAAATATACTTCGTAGTCGTACCGTCGTAACTACTTACGATAGGCATTTCCGCCCCGTAAGAGTTCAGCATAATAGTTTGAAGTTCTTGCGCCGCAAAAAGTTCGCTTTGAGTTGCATTTGTAGGAACTAAAATTGAATATTCGGTTGCGCCGTTTTCGATAATAGTAACCGCTTGTT
The DNA here is from genome assembly GCA_017466825.1 of Clostridia bacterium. GTDB lineage: Bacteria > Bacillota > Clostridia > Christensenellales > Borkfalkiaceae > UBA10281. Next base: position 146,581 of record JAFTTJ010000006.1, on the reverse strand, counting down.
CTTGAACGTCAGTCGTTCTAGTAGGAAGAGTAAACGTAACGTTAAGTTTATCGCCCGAATCTTCCATTATAAGCGTACTTCCGTTTGCCAAATAAGCCGCTCCGTCATAAACCAAACACCTTACTCCGCTTGCCCCCGAAACAACTAAACTAATGGTCGTTTCAGTAGTAGAAACTGAATCAACGGTATAAGTTGTATCGCCGTTTGCCTTAACGCCAAGCGTGTTTACGTCGATAGCCTTATTTAAGTAATTATTTTGAAGGAAAGTCTTAATTGAAGAAACGGTAGTTTCGTCCATTCCCGCATATTCGTCTTCGTCGCTATATGCAGATTTTGCAACTTCGTAAGCGCTTCTTGAATTGTCTGTTTCGGTATAATTTGAATAAACAAATCCCGTCGAACCGTCGTCGTAAGAAATTTCTACGTACACTCTTGCAGAGAATTCTCTTGCCATATTAGCCGCTTTAAGGTGTGTCATAGTAACGTAGAAATGAGTTAACTCTGCACCTTCCACGGTATATTGGGCAGGTTGCTTATACATTGAGCCTTCTTGATAATCGTCTAAGGTAAACGCCTTGTTTTCAATATAATCGGTAGGAGCAAGTATCATACCGTATTCTTTGATATTATCTTGAATACTAGCGTCAATTTGACTGTCAATAAATCCTCTAAATCTTAAGCCAGTATAACCGCTAATTCTAATCGACGCGCCTGCCTCGGTATAGAAATCAAGGTATGCAAGTTCGTAAGTCTTATTTTCATTTAATACGACGTTATTTAAGTCGTTTATATTTTTAAGTTCCCCTTCTTCAAGATAGCCTACCGCTCTTGTAGTTTCGCTACTGAAAATTGAACCTACGTTTACGGTTGTATTTTCATCATAAACAAAAGACGTTCCCGTAGCCAAATCTTCAATTACCATATAAGGCTTTAATCCCAAACCATTGTCGTAAATCTCACCGTTTTTCGCAAGGAGTGAAACGCCGTCAATAGTCATTATACAGAATCTCGTCCATTCGTCCGTACTGTACTTGTTTGATCTTTGTACGCTAACCGAAAGTTTTGCTTTTCCGTCAGTAAAGCCTTCAAAGAACTTGGTGCCATTTGCGGAAACGTCCTTAAACGAACGAATCAACTCCCCGTTTGCATATAATTTACCCGTTTCGTAATCAAAACTAACTCTTACCGTATCGTTACTATCACCAGCGAAGGTAACGTCTTCCAACAGAACCCCATCGCCCTGTTCTTTGTCAACTAGCGTGAAGGTCGTTCCGTCATCGTAACCAATCAAGCCGCTATGTTCGCCCGATTGAGTTTCCCAAGAAGCAATCGCGCCTACACGCATACTCATCTTACTGGTGCTACCGTCGCCGCCGCTATACCACGCATTCCAGAAATATACTGCGATATATCTATCGCTATTTTCTGCATCCGCAATAATTACCTTATACGCCTTGTTTTGATGGAACTTATAATTTTTCGTTCCGTCGGGGGCAGGGAATGCAAGTTCTACTAATGTAGTTTCTTCCGTATTATCCGCAAGGTTTATCGCGTTGTTTAATTCTACGCCAAGCGGTATTCTTGAGTCATAGTCGATAAGCCAAGGGTTTGTCGCATTATCTGTGTCAGTCACGTTGACGTATTCGGGCAATTTATTACGTGTGGTGACCATAAGTCCACCGCCCGAGAAGTTGTCTGCGGTAAATTCACCGTATGAAATATCCTTTATGTAGTCGATATAATCACCAACCTTTGTGAAGTTTCCTACAATAGAATTTTCATTGATGATAGATTGATATATTGAAAGCGACGAAATAAACTTTTGACCGTTTACGTCATAAGTTACTAAATATTCGCCGATTTCTTCTGGGATAAACTTATCGTTTTCTACGTCTACTGTTCCACCAGATGGCGTTGTTAACGTAAGGGTATAATTACCTAAAGAAGAAACCGCTACAGGAGTAGCAAAAGTATAAGTTTTGCCAACAATTCCGCTTTCAAATTCAGATAATTCCGTATCAAATTTAGCAAAAGTTTTGCCGTTTTGATCCGTACCAAGTTTTTGTCCGTCAACTTCTAAAACTCTAATCTTAACAGAATCAAAACCGTTTACGAGCGTTGTTGCCATAGAGAAAGAAAGGTCTTTATCGCCAAAACCTGCAAACGCTGTTCTTTGTCCGCCGTAAGTGCTACCAAGGTCGGCAATCTTCCAACGCTTAACAACAACTCCGTCCTCTCTTTCATGGTTGGTGTATCTCGCAGCAACCCAAGAACCCGCGTCAACGTACAAGCAGTTGTCCGCAGCATTATAATAGATGGAGTAACTTGCCATCGGCGTATAGTTCGTGTCCGTTCTAATAACGTCGCTCGAATACCATTGAACCGTTTCATCCACACCTGCATCATCATCCACGCCGTATTGATCGAGCAAGATCGTTGCAGGGTATCTTACGTACTTATCGAAGCCGTAAGGGGAAGGGAAACCGTAGTCGCCCGTCGTGAACGTCATTTCTTGGTTTTGCGCCCATCTTTCTTCACCGTTTACCGAAACGGTATAGCAGTTTCGATAATTATCACCTTCATTGAAGTCTTTTAAGTTAATTTTAAGGTTATTAGTGCCGTCAGAAAGAGTAAAGCCAACTTCAAAAAGACCGGAATTGTTAGTTGCTTTTGCTTTACCTACTTGTTCGGGATACACTTCAAACGAAACGAGTTTCGTAAAAATATCGTTATCGGAAAGATTTACTTTGTAACCATCAGCCAAGCTCGCAATACCGTTTTTGCTCGTAAATTCCTTCATCAAGCCCGCAGTACCCTTGTTTGCCTTCAAGTCGTCCGCATTTGCCGTGCTTACCTTTTCACCTGCAAAATCCGTAATAAGAATATCGTGGCTACCCGTATATGCAGGGTTCCAGTCAACGTGAACGCTAACGGCTACGCTCTTTGCTTCTTCTTCGGTAAAGCCTTCCCAGCCGTTCGAGTTTTTATTGGCTGTGCTATAGCCTTTACCCATGTTACCCTGAGCGGCATTGAAAAGCAAATAACGATGGCTTCCGTCGTCCGCCGTAACACGCACACCCTTATCTCCAAATTCGTTACGTCTATCGTATCTAATTGCCTGTTGATAAAAACAGGAAGTTTCGTAATCGTAATAAATCTTGACGGGATAGTTGTAGTTGTATTCCGCTTCACCGCCGTCTGCCGCAACGTTGTCTGCAATCCAAACTCTGTTCGTAGCCGTAGAGCATTGTCCCGAAGTAGTTGTAATCATCGAACCGTCAAATCTAAACGATGAATAACCCGTTCTATCGCTATCGTCGATATTCCAGTATGAAGCGCCTGCAACATTGGGGAATCCTTGACCGTAGTGCGTCCAAGTACCGTTATAGCCGATACCCAAAGAAGCGTATTTATACGTTACGCTTTCCTTCATTGCAATGCTGAAATATTTTTCAGGATTTACGGTCGATCTGAAAGTATAATATATGCCAAGATATGGATTCGTCACTTCGTCTGCGGTTTTAGGTCCTAAAAAGTTTAAACTGGGAACAAAGCCGATAACAGGGTTCACGTCTTCCGCTCTGCTATCCGTCAAGTCAACCACACCCATGTCAAGGGTGGTCGTTCCATCCATCGTAAGCCTTGCTCCCGAATAAGAGAGCGCCTTACTCGTATCAGTCGTAGTGATGGGCATTTGGCTGATACCGCCTACCGTGACGTGGGAACCGTTTGCCTTCGTCGCAATATAATCGCCAACCGTAACCAGACTGTCGCCGTTACCATTCCACTGGTTGATGATGTAGTTGGTATCCGAAATCGTTGCGGTTTCAAACAAGTTTTGGGTGCTGTCAATACCGCCAGTCAAAATTTCTACCGAGCCATTTTGCGCATTTACACTTTTGCCTAAATCTAAATTTAAGCCACCCATTGCAACGCAAAAACAAAGCATAATTGAAAAAATTATTAAAATGTTCTTTTTGAAATTTTTCATCATTTTTCTCCTTTTAGTTGAACGGATCTTGAAATTCATTGTCGCCATCTACGTTTCCTGGCGAAGTTGTAACTATGTCAGAAACTTCAATTAATAAAATTTCTAACGAGGGTGTATCATAAATTTTCATATCGCTCCTCCCACGATTAAAATTTTGCATTTCAATTATACATCATAATATAAAAGAATTTTTATTCACCCAACAAAAAAAAGTATATAATTTTAAAAATTATATGATTTTTTACCCTTTAAAATTTGACAAATTGACTTTTTTCTTATAAAATTGATATAAACTCAAATTTTGCTGTTTTGGATTGGATTTTATGAAACTTAGTAGCGTTAAAAATATTATTAAAGACGACATTTTAAATAATAGACTTGGTAGCAGTGGTGAAAGATTTTTTACCGCTAACGAAATAATTGAAAAATACGACGTTTCGTTTACGTCTGCGCTAAAACTTTTAAACGATTTAACCGAAGAAAACTTTTTACTTGCAATCGGCAACAAAAAATACGTTATGAACGGTATAATGTCGCCAAATTCTAATTTGCACCAGCACCTTAAAGGCAGTAAAAAAATAGGGGTTTTGCTTCAGTCGATCACGAACCCTTATTTTTCAAAAGTTACAGAGGCATTAAATACGGCAATTTTAAAAAAAGGTTATACACCCGTTTTAAAAATAAGTTCTGCAGATAATGAAATTTCCACCTTAATTTCATTCGTTCAAGAAGGCTGTGTAGGGGTTATATCGTTTTTTAAAAATAAAAATACTGAAATCATTGATATTTACAACAGGCTTCCTATTCCTTGTGTTTTTATTTCTTCTTCCGTCCCTATTGAAAACGCATGTTGCGTACACTCCGACAATTATTCGGCAGGAAAACAAGCGGCAAAGCATTTGCTTGAATTCGGATATGAAAAACTTTTTTTATGCGGAATAACAAAAGCCCCGTCGCTTAGATTCTCGGGATTTATTGATTATTTGAAATCAAAGGAAATACAGTTTAGCGACGAACAATTTTTGCTTTATAATATGGTTGACACTTTTGCAAATAGCCATATACTTGCCGAAATAAAAAAATCTGCCCCACAAAGAGTTGGTATTTTTTGCTACCACGACTTAATTGCCGAGAATATTTTTAACTTGTTAAGACACAACAATATAGCCGTTCCCAACCAAGTTGGGCTTATAGGTTACGACCAGTTGGATACGGTTATTCCTATTTCTTCAAATTTAACTACTTTCTATTATTCGTTTACAGATATTGCAAATTCTGCAATTAACCTTTTAATTAACAATATAAAGACGCTAAAACCGGTAAAAACGACTATTAAAGAAAAAACAGTTCTTTACATCCGTTCAACGACGTCAAAAGTATAATTCACCAAAAACATAAAACCGATTACTTTGTTTGGCAATAGTAATCGGTTTTTTATCTAATAATCGACTTATAGGGCGCTTTTTATATTTTTACTCGCTCCCCTTTATATATGCTTTCATAACATGCATTTATAACTTGCATCGTCTTTTTATGCTTTTCAAGAGATATCCATAAATCTTCTTGTTTAATATTCCGTAGGTTTTTAGCAACGCTTTCCATAAACGAAACTCTTGGATTTAATAAGTCATAAAACCTAGAATTTACCCTATATTCAAAATCTTCAAAGCGAAGTTGTTCAGTCGTGTTTGGGTTGTACAAGTCGCTTATTAGCGAGCCTTTAGTTCCACAAACGGAAAGTCCTACTTGTACGGCTTTGGGGTAATGGCTTAACCTATCTTTATTACTGTCAAGATTGAACTGCTTAATTTCTCTATTTGCAAACGACGGGTCAAGCGAAATTATAGTTCCGTTTTTAAGTTTACCTATTACGTAAACCAAATCTTCAACTAACGCTTCTTCTCTCATACTTGGAGCAGTTTCAGCATAGACAGAATCAAACTCTGAATCAGTGATATATCTTATCAAATCAAACACGTGGGGGTGGTCGGTTAAAGCACCTCCCCTAAACTTTTCCGCATTAGGATACAACTGAAGACGTTTTCCATAACTTTTTTCAGGGATATTCATCCAAGGAAGCCACCACATAGGAAAATGTGAATAATTATATGCGGTAATAGACGTTATTTCGCCAAGTTCACCACTATAAATAATTTCTTTAATTCTTTCAACGGCTGCAAACCATCTCATTTCCAGTTCAATATAAATTTTAATGCCCGTTTCTTTTTCTAAACGCAACATTTCATCATACTCTTCCATATCAAGCGTAGGGATTTTCATCATTATTACGTTTATTCCACACTTGGCGCACAATTTATACTGTTTAAAATGCTCGCTATTTTCAGCCCCGCATATACAAAGTTCTATTTCCGAATGATTTTCAAACATTTCTTCGTCACTGTAATAATACGGATATTCGTCAAAATATTTCTCGTCATGATAACTTTTTTCTATTCTCTCCTTTGCTTCTTTGTCAAACGAAATAGCAACAAGGTCGTAATATGGACTGGTTTTAATTATGTTAAACATTTCTAAAACGTGCGAACTTTTAAAGCCCGCCACCGCCACTTTTACTCGCTTAAAAGTTTCCATATTACACCTCCTTAAAAACAAAACTCTTTTCTTTATAACTTGATTCTTTTACGGCATTTAGATAGTCTATAAGTTGATTATTTCGCAATTTTAACCAGTTTAAATCAATCTTACCAGTAAGCATTTTATATACGGCTACTGCAATGTTTGCGTCGCGTAAAGAAAGCCCGTACAACTCTTTAATTGCATCATTATAAGAATATGGCTCTTTTTTGTCCGTAAACAAATATACAGATTGCGGTCTTATGTTAGTGGAAACAACACGCGTTGATTCCATACCCTCCCTTCCCCAAACGGTATGTCTAACCTGCTCTTCGGCATTTAAAGGAAGTGTTGCACCAAGTTCCAACGTTGCAACTTTATCATTCTTCATTCGCAAAACAACGTTAACAGCATTTTTATTATAATAGGCAGTTAATTTTTTAAGTTCAGAATCTAAAATCCATTCGGCACAATCAAGTTCTTTATATAAAAAACTCTCTATTCCATACGCTTTTCCCGCTTGCCCACTTATTTTTGCACTACAAGAATTCCCGATATTATACTTCCCGTTTCTAACTACGGCTTGTATTTGCGGATCTTCTCGCCAGTAAAAAATAGGATAAACGTCCGTACCTATTCTCAATTTTGGGGTGTAATCTTCTTCATTTTTTTGCAGAATTTCCCAAGTTACCCCAACCTTTTCATCAAAGATCTCAAGCAACCTTTTTACACCGTCTTCTGCTGTTAAAACTTTTTTCATATCCTCTCTTTTTGTCAAACGCTTGCCGTTTAAAACCACGTTCTCACAGTTTGCCACGTCGTAATCCTTAATATTTTCAGTATTAACAACACGAACGTTTTTTAGCGTAACGTTTTTAAATTTTTCTTTATCTTTTTCAAATCCGTTTACGTAAATATACGAATCCACGTCAACGTAGCCAAACCCCGGGTCGTCACTAGTGTATTCAATTATTACGTTTTCAAGCCTTATATCACTAATTTCGGTCAAAGAATTTGCCCCTTCACCATCATCATTATATCCAACTTGTCTAATAGTTACCCTTGAAATTTTGCTATTTAAAACTTCTACGTCTTTTATATAACCACCGCGCTTTTCAGTCGTTTTGATATGCAAACCCAAATAAGTTCCGGTAAAATCGCAGTCCCAAAATCTAACTTTTTCTACTCCACCTGAAATTTCACTGCCGATTGCTATACCGTGGCTATAACCTATTTTTGCCCTACACGAAAATACGTCTATGTTTTTGCAAGGGACGTTTAAAATATTTCCTTCAGGATTTTTTCCCGATTTTATAGCAATACAATCATCACCGGTATTAAAAACGCTATCGAAAATTACGCAGTTTTCGGATGAGTCTGGATCCCATCCGTCCCCGTTCCAAATTCCCGTTGAAAAAATATTACAACCACAGGTAATTATATCTTTTGAGTAAATGAAATGCAAGTTCCAAGACGGCGAATTGCCAAGATTTAATCCGTCTATAACTACGTTTTGCCCATTGCTTACGTTTATAAGCCTACCCCTTTCTCTATGAGAAGTTTTTGAATCTAAATCGGCTTGATAAGTGGTAAGCGCTTTTCTTTTTTCGCTTTCAGTTGTTCCAACTATACCACAAGTGTTGCACAAAAGATTAAAACCACCGCCAATTATAGAGCCTTTGCCATGAATTTTTACGTTTTCGACCGTTATTTCGCCCGTATTTTTAAGTTCTCCGACGTTTATAAGCGACTGGTAAGCAAATCTTTCAATTCCCTCAAACCTACTCCAAATCTTTGGGATATAATCTTCGGGATTTTCGCTACCCTGCAAAATAGCGCCTTCTTCCAAATACAATTCAGTATTCGACTTTATTTTTAACCCACCGCAAAGGAACACACCTTTAGGTATAACAACCCTTTCTTCATCAGTACAATCGTCTAGCGCTTTTTGAATTGCCAAGGTGTTTAACGTTACTCCGTCGCCAATAGCGTTATACGGACTTTTCGACACGTCAACAGTTCGCTTTACCTTTTCCGTCTTGAAAATTTCCTTGCCTATTAATACGGTGTTTTTTTCATTTATTAGACTTATAGATATTTCATATTCGGTGTTAGGGGTTAAACCGCTAATTCTACAAAAAGTTTTGTCTATAAGGCAAATTGTCTTTCCATTTAAAGATATAGAATATTCTCCCGATAATTTTACTGGATACCAGAAAACAACGATTTCATTTTCATAACAAAACGCTTTCATTCGCTACGCCTACCTATAATTATGGTATTATAATTATAAAGTATCGGTTTTAGCGTTTTCAAGGTCAAATAGACAAAAAAAGTATATATTTTTAAAAATTATATAATTTTTCGTGTTTACACTTAAAAAACGATTTACTCTAGTTTCTTTCCTATATTATACCAAATTTATAACAAAAAATAAAGAAAAATTTTTCATTTTTTATTTTAGTGTAAAAAGGCTAAATTTTAAAGACTTTTCTCTCACGCAATGCTAATAATCGACCTATAGACGCATTTTTTAAGAAAAAAGGTAGCAAAAACCCACTACACCAACAATTGACAAGTTTCGATAGGAACTTGTCAATTTTTAATTTGGCGAACTTTATTTTAACTCATAAAACCACTTGACAAAAAGCGTAAGCGGTGCTAAAATAAACCAAAAACAAGGAAGGGGTTTTACCCAAAAAACTAAGTTGAAAAAAATGAAAAAGTTATTGATTACGGGATTCGAGCCTTTTGGCGGTGAAAAAATCAACCCTAGTTTAGAGTGCGTTTTGGCGCTTAATGAAGTTATAGGTGGGTTTTTAGTAGAAAAGTTGCAAATCCCCACCGTATTTGAAAAGGCTTTTTTAGCCGTTAAAAACAAGGCGTATGAAATCAATCCCGACGTGATAATTTTCGTTGGTCAAGCAGGCGGAAGGCGGGCTATCACCCCCGAACTTATAGCAATAAACTTAAAGGACGCGCCTATCCCCGATAACGAAGGCAACTCGCCTAGCCTTGAAAAAATTTGCGAAGACGGCGAAAACGCTTACTTTACCACCTTGCCCGTAAAAACCATTGCCGAAAAGATTAAAGCCGAAAATTTACCTTGCCAAATCTCTCACTCGGCAGGCGCTTTCGTTTGCAACGAAATCTTTTACCACCTACTTAAAGAGTATCATGGTAGCAAAGTAAAAGTTGGGTTTATTCACGTTCCGTTTTTACCAAGCCAAGTCAAAAACGGCGAATTTTCAATGCCACTCGAAGATATAGTAAAAGCCTTAACCATTGCAATAACCGCCTTATAGCCCCACTTTTAAATCATAGCAACTAAAAAACCCCGTGAGCGAAATTTCGCTCACGGGGTTGAATTTTTATTATTACGTCCATTATTCGTTAGTTCCGAAAACCGAATTTATCAAGTCGGATGCGGCGTCGTAACCGGCTTGCTTTAAGCGGAATTGACGAGCGGCGGTTTCTAAAACGATAGGGATATTTCTACCGGGGGTTACGGGGATATTGAGTTTTAAAACCTTTTCGCCTAAAATCTCTTCGTAAACGTCCTCGTTGCCGATACGTTCGTAGCCCTTACCATGTTCCCACGGGGAAAGTTCGGCAATGATATCGATAGTTTTTGACGGACTGATTGCGCCCGGCCCGAACATTTGTTGGACGTTAATTATACCAATTCCCCTAATTTCCATAAAATAACGGATGTTTACGGGGGACTTGCCTATAAGTTTATCGTTTATATTTTTAATAATAACCGAGTCGTCGGCGACGAGTCTATGCCCACGGTTTACAAGGTCGAGCGCGATTTCGCTTTTACCTACGCCCGATTTACCCGTGATCAAAATGCCTATGCCGAAAACGTCTACGAAAACGCCGTGCGCTATTTGAGTGGGCGCTAAAACTTCGCTTTTATAAGCGGTTACGTCGTTGATAAGCACGGTAGTAATTTTGCTTGACGAAAAGAGCGGACAATCGTGCTTTTCGCAAAGTTCAACTACTTCGGGGAAAATTTCAAGCCCCCTTGCAACTATTAAACAAGGTATTGCGCGCGAGATGAGATTTTCAAGCGCTTGATACCTTTTTTCAGTCGTCATACCCTTTAAATATTCGTTTTCGGCGTTGCCGATAACCTGAACTCTTCCGCTATCGAAATGCACGAAGTACCCCGTTAGTTGAAGCCCGGGACGAGAAACGCTAATCGAACTTAAAACGATTTCTCCCCTGCCCTTTGAAACGACTTTTAAATCTAATTCTTTTGCAAAATCGTTTACCGAAACTCTTACGACTTCTTCTTTAACCTTTCTAACCTTCATAATCGGTAAAAAACTCCTTAATTTTTTTAGCATAAGTTGCGCCTATGCCGTCAACTTGGGCAAGCTGTTCAAGGCTTGCCCGCTTTATATTTTCAATACTGCCAAAGCGGTCTAAAAGCGCCTTGCGTTTTTTTGCGCCGATACCGTCGATTTGCTCGAAAACCGACTTCAAATTAGTCTTTTGGTGGGTGGCTTTGTGATAGGTTATAGCAAACCTATGCGCCTCGTCCCTTATGCGCTGTAACATCTTCAAAACGTACTCTCGCCGTGGCAAAACGACGGGATCTTGGCTATGCTCGGTAAATATTTCTTCCTGCTGCTTTGCAAGCGAAATAAGGTCAATTTTAAGATTGGGATACCCGTCTAAAATCTCCTTGACGGACGAAAGTTGCCCCTTGCCACCGTCGATAACAATTAGGTCTGGCATAGGGAAATTCTCTTCTTCACTCGTGCCGAGTTTATCGAGCCTGCGCTTTAAAACTTCCTGCAAACAAGCAAAGTCGTCCGAGCCTTCAACCGTTTTAATTTTAAACCTGCGATAACTCGTCTTGTCGGGCTCGCCGTCGATAAACACGACCATTGAACCAACCTTATCAACTCCGCTTATATGCGAAATATCGTAACACTCCATACGGCGGGGATATTTTTTAAGCGAAAGCACTTTTTTTAGTTTTTCGCAAGCCGCTCTCGTCATATCGTCTTTATGCTTAATGCGGTCGATTTCCTTTTCGAGATAGTCTTCGGCGTTTTTCTTCGCCATGTCGACAAGTTGGCGTTTTATACCGCGCTCGGGGTGGGTTATCGCTACCGTTTTGCCAAAATTCACCTTAAAATACTCGGCTATAAGTCGATTATCGGTAATTTCTTCAGAAATTAAAATCTCGTCGGGTATTTCCACCCCCGAAGAATAATATTGCGAAATAAAACTTATAATCATTTCCGATTCGGTTTCAGACGCGTCTTCTAACGCAAAATTTTTACCGCCTTGCATCCTTCCGCCACGGGTAAAAAGCAAGTTCGCGCTAGAGTAAACGCCGTTGGTTGAAACGGCTAAAACGTCTATGTCGACAAATTTGTTTAAAGCGGTAATTCGCTTTAACTTTATCTTTTCAAGCATCTTCAAGCGCTCTCTAAAATTCATTGCAATTTCAAACTCTTCAAGCGCCGAAAACTTAAACATTTTCTCTTTTAAAATCTGTTCTACGGTATCGTCATTACCCGACAAAAAGTCGAGAGCCGAGTTTACCCTTTGCATATATTCCGCCCTGTCGCATCTGCCCGAGCAAGGCGCAAGGCACTTTTTAATGTGATAGTTCAAACACTCTTTTTTAGGTTTTTGAACGTCGATTTTTATGGCGCAACTTCTCGTCATAAACGCCGTATTTATAATTTCAAGCGTTTCGTTTGCGCTGACGCCACCCATAAACGGGCCAAAGTATTTAGCCCCGTCGCGACGGATTTTTCTGGTAACCGAAAAGGACGGAAAATTCTCCTTTAAATTGACTTTTATATACGGATAAGTCTTGTCGTCTTTAAGTAGAATATTATATCTCGGCTTATACTTTTTAATAAGGTTGTTTTCAAGCGAAAGGGCGTCTATTTCAGAGTTGGTTATTATATAATAAAAGTCGTCTATATTGGCGACCATAGCCATTACTTTTTCGGGCTTTTTACTTAGATGAAAATACTGCCTAACCCTATTTTTAAGCACCTTTGCCTTGCCTACGTAAATGACCGTTTTTTCGCTATTGAGCATGACGTAAACTCCCGGGCTATCCGGAAGCATTGATAATTTTTTTTCAATATTTTCGTTCATACTCCACCACCTTTGGGTAAAAATTTGCAAATAATCGACTTATAGGCTTACTTTTTTAATCTTTCGGCTCTTTTTTCAAGGCTTTGCAAAAGCCTTTGCCTTTCGTTTGGCAAGTTGTCTGACAAAACGTCGGATAAAACGTCGGACAAAACTTCGCCGACTTGTTTTCCTTTAAATCCAAACCTTTCAACGTCTTTTCCGTCAATTTCCAAGTCTTTTAGCGTATAGCACTCACCGCTGTTTATTACGTCTAAAACTATTTCTTTTACCTTTAAAACGTTATCGCTTTCGGCAAGGGCAATTTGCGTGCCCTGCCCGTTATTATCGGCAATTTTTACTTGCAAAAGCCCAAGCGTCAATTCCTTGCCAAACTTGGATAAATCTCTCTTTAATTTTTTACGGTCTATCGCAAACGGTCTATCGTGATATTTAATCAACTCGCAAACCTTTTTAGTAAGATCGTTAGGCGCTTTTAGTCTTTTGAACACCTTTAAAGCCATCTTTTCAGACAGTTCGGGATGCCCGTAAAAATGCCCCTGCCCCTTGTCGTCCAAAAAGAATTTGTCGGGCTTGCCGATATCGTGCAGTAGCATGCACCACCTTAAATTTCTATCCGCGCTTATGCTTGCCGTAGCGATTACCGTGTGTTTATACACGTCGTACAAATGCCACTTGCTATGCTGTAAAAAGCCGTAACATCTTTCAAGTTCGGGAATAACGGTAAAAATAACTTCGGGGCAAACGGTGAGCGCCTTTTGAACGTGCTCGCCTAAAAGTATTTTGTCAAGTTCGGCAAACACCCTTTCGGCGGAAACGTTTTTTAGTAAATTCGCCTTTTCACGCATTGCCTTTAAGGTTTTTTCTTCAACGGAAAACCCCGTTGAAGAAACGAATCTAAGACAGCGTAAAATTCGCAAAGCGTCTTCTTCAAAACGCTCGCAGGCATCTCCCACCGCGCGTAAAATTCCACCTTTTATATCGTCTAAACCGCCGTATAAGTCGATTAACCCATCTTTTTCATTGTAAGCCATAGCGTTTACGGTAAAGTCGCGACGGCGCAAATCTTGGGTTATATCGCTTACGAAATCAACCCTGCTTGGATGACGGCAATCTACGTAATCCCCGTCCGAGCGAAAGGTAGTTATTTCAAAATTCTCTCCTTCTATTCTCACCGTAACCGTGCCGTGCTTTAAGCCCGTGGGTATAACGGTGTAATCGTTGAAAATCTCTATTATTTTTTCGGGGAGAGCCGACGTCGCAACGTCCCAATCTTGCGGGGTTTTACCCGAAAGGCTATCTCGCACCGCACCGCCCACGGCGTAGGCTTTAAAGCCCTTGTCTTCAAGACGGGATATTATTTGCCTTACCGAATCAGGGAGCGCAACGCTAGCCCTTTTTATTTCTTTCACTTACTACTTTCCTTTACGACAACGCCGTCGCAAAATTCCGCGACTTTTTCAAAGGCGTCACGCCTTGACGTATCGTTAAAATATTCGTGTCTTACGCCGTCGTAAATAACCGTTTCAACGCATTTTACGCCGACCGTTTTTATGTAAAATTCTTTAAGTTTTAACACCGACTCGCCCATATCGCCTACGGGGTCGTCCTTGCCCGAAATCAAAAGCAAGGGTTTATTAACGTCGATTTTAGTATAATTTTTCTTCTTGTAAAGGGTTTTTAAACCTTTAAAGAAATACTTGTAAAAGTTGTAACTCAAAACGAAATTACAACCCCAAGCCTTTTCGTAAATCTCACACTCTTCCTTAATCGACGATATAAAATTACCTTCGGTAAACTTTTTATTATACGAGCCGAAACTCATATTTGCGAGAAGTTTAGCAGGCTTTTTCTTAAGCCCGAAAATACAGCCCAAAGTAGAAACGACGCTACCTGCCGTAACCAAAACCCCCTTCATCATAGCGCTACCGCCAACTACCGCGCCGTCTACTAAATCGCCAAATTTTTCTAAGTACGCCTGCGTTAAAAACGAGCCGTAACTATGACCTACGATTATGAGCGGAAGTTTTGGGTATAAATTTTTATGAATAACGCCGAGTTCACGCACGTCGGATAAAGTTTTTTGGAACATATCGCCGTCAGAATATCCGCTACAATCGTCCGTTAGCCCGTGTCCCCTATGGTCTTCGGCAAAAACGTGATAACCCCTACTTACCATATATTCGGCGAAAGCCGTATATCTTTGGGTGTTTTCCGCCATGCCGTGCACGATTTGAACCATACCCTTTGCCATTGACGCTTGCCAAAATCTATAAAAAATTTTCTTGCCGTCGGAAGCGGTAAATTCTCTTTCTATCATAACGTGCTCCTTTTAACGGCGGTTTGCCACTCGCCGTAATACTTTTTATATTTTTCATCCCCACTCGGGGTGAAGAGTTTTTCGGTCTGTCTAAACTTAGCCAAATCGCCAAGGCTCATAACTTTAAGCCCGACCGCGCAAAGGTAAACCGCGCCGAGAGCGGTGCTCTCTTTTTCGACTGGGCGGTTTACGGGGATATCCAAAACGTCCGCTTGAAACTGCATTAAAAAGTCGTTTGCCGAAGCCCCGCCGTCCGAGCGAAGTTCGAGCATTTTTTCACCGCTTTCCTTTTCCATAACGACGGCTAAATCCTTAGCCGAATACGCCATCGCTTCAAGCCCTGCCCTTACGATATGTTCTTTGGTTGCCCCACGGGTTAGTCCGCAAATAAGCCCCCTTGCGTCGCTATTCCAAACGGGCGCGCCAAGCCCCGTGAAAGCAGGCACTAAATATACTCCGCCGTTATCTGCAACTTTGAGCGCAAGCCCTTCGCTATCTTTAGACGACTTAAAAAAGCCCAAGTTGTCCCTAAGCCATTGAATAGTGCTACCCGCGTTGAAAACGCTACCTTCAAAGGCGTAAGCAAGATGTTCGCCAATTTTGTACGCAACCGTCGTTACAAGCCCGTTTTGAGAGATAATCGGCTTATTGCCTAGGTTATAGAGCATAAACAAGCCCGTACCGTACGTAACTTTGCTCGTGCCTACGTCAAAACAACCTTGACCTACGAGCGCCGATTGTTGGTCGCCTGCAATACCGCAAATGGGTATTTTAACACCCGAATATTCAAATTCGCCGACGACTGCGTCAGAATCGACAACCGTTGGAAGCGAACTTCTCGGTACACCGAAAAGGGCTAAGAGTTCGTCGTCATAATCAAGGGTTTGGACGTTTAAAAGCATAGTTCTAGACGCGTTGGTTACGTCGGTTACGAAAGCCTTTCCGCCCGTGAGTTTATATATCAAAAAACTGTCTACCGTGCCGAAACAAACTTCGTTTTTAGCAAGTTTTTCGCTGACGGCAGGCACGTTGTCGATAAGCCATTTTATCTTGCTCGCCGAAAAATAAGCGTCCATGACGAGCCCAGTTTTTCGGCGGATAATATCGCCGTGAGTTTTATCGAGTTCGGCCATAAAATCGGCGGTACGACGGCATTGCCAAACGATAGCGTTGTAAAGCGGTTTGCCAGTCAGTCTATCCCAAGCGATAACCGTTTCCCTTTGGTTGGTGATACCTATGCCGACCACCTTTTTAATATCGTCCGCCCCTTCTAAAATTTCGATTAAAGAAGAAAGTGTTTCGGCGTAAATTTCGTTGGCGTTTTCTTCAACGAAAGACGGCTTTGGATAAATTTGATTTATCGGCGAAGATTTTTGTTGAACGATTTTCTTTTGCTCTAAGTCGTATAAAACGGCTCTCGTACTAGTCGTGCCTTCGTCGATTGCAACGATATAACTCATAAATTTTCTCCCAAAATTTTCATTACTTTGCGTGGGCGTGCGTTTTGCTATATGCAAAACGCATTCTCTCATTATAATTGTACTCTAAATCACGGCGTTTTTCAAGTCTTAGCGAATAATTTTTGAGTAATTAGTAAATTTTATTACATACTATGTAATAAGGAGAACTCTAAATGAAGACTTTAATTATGACGGGCGGTGGAACGGCAGGGCACGTTACCCCTGCTCTTGCCCTACTGCCCGAACTAAAAAAACGGTTTGACCGAATAGTGTACGTGGGCAGTAAAGACGGGATAGAAAGAGAACTAGCCCAAAAAAGCGGAATTGAATTTTACTACGTGCCGACCGTAAAATTAGAGCGCAAGTTTACTTTAAAAAACGCCCTTATCCCCTTTAAACTCTTTTGGGGAATTAGCGAAGCCAAAAAATTGCTCTTTCAGTTAAACCCAAGCGCAGTTTTTTCTAAGGGCGGTTACGTAAGTTTGCCCACCGTAATAGGAGCAAAAAAGTTGGGCGTGCCTGTAATTTCGCACGAGTCGGATATGAGCGTTGGGCTTGCAAATAAAATCGGCGCAAAATACTCGGACTTGTTTTTGACATCTTTTGACGTAACTAAATCGAATTGCAAAAACACCGTTTTTACGGGTAGCCCTTTGCGAGAAGAACTGTTTGCGCCAAAAGATAAAACTGCTTTACTTAAAAAATATCGCCTTAGCGGAAGAAAGAAAATTTTAC
The DNA here is from genome assembly GCA_017466825.1 of Clostridia bacterium. Lineage (GTDB taxonomy): Bacteria > Bacillota > Clostridia > Christensenellales > Borkfalkiaceae > UBA10281. The sequence continues at coordinate 129,366 of JAFTTJ010000006.1, read as the reverse complement.
TCGTTTTCGGCGGTAGTTCAGGCAGTAAAATTATCAATCAAACGCTTGAAAAGTGCCTGTATAAGTTGATGAATCGCTATGATATAGTCCATATATGCGGTAAAGGCAAGGGCGAAGACCAAGTTGAAAAAGGCTACGTAAAAATGCAGTTTTGCCCAAATATGGAAGACCTTTTGCACCTTGCCGACTTGGTCGTTTGCAGGGCTGGGGCTAACTCTCTTTTTGAACTCACCGCCCTAAACAAACCTACGCTTGCTATTCCACTATCCACCAAAAACTCTCGTGGCGACCAAATCGAGAACGCCGAATATTTTAAAAAACGCAAAATGATTGAAGTTTTAAAAGAAGAAAATTTGACCGAAAATTCGCTTTATTCTAGCATCTTAAAATTAGAAACTTCCGCCCCGATTTTAATCCAAAACTGCAAGGGGCAAAACGGTTTAAACGCCAATAAAAAAATCGCCGAACTAATTTTCAAGTTCAGCGAAAAAACCACCTGTTAAATTATTTATATAAATTGACGAACTTCTTTTTTTTGCGCTCGGCATAATCGTAGGCAAAAGCCGTTCCCCAACCTATTGAGCGATAAAAAACTATAAAATCCGACCTATCTATAACCCATTTATTTCTTTCTAAAATAGCCAAATTTAAGGGCACTTTTTCAAGATTGGGATAAATTGACTCGTCGCATTTTTTAGCAAAGTCTTTACAACGCGAACTTCCTTGAAGATATGGCGTAACAAAAACGAGTTTACAGTTGCCGTGCTTTTGCCTATACGCCTTTGCGCAGTCGTAAGCAAAATAATCAAAATTACCGTAACACCCCAAGTAAAACTCGATATTATCGCCGTTTGAAACGTCTTCTAAAATTTTTATAACGTCGTTTACGTCAACTTTGCTAGTAAGAAAATCTCTATGCCCAAAAAAACTTATAATCATAACTTCACCTTAATACTATTATCAATAAGAAAGGAAGTATTGTCAAGCGTTTATACTATTATAATAACATAATTATAATAACTTATTTTTAATAACACATATTGGTAAACTATAAGTAAGTTAAACTAGGATTTATGGGAGATAATTATGACTATTAACAACGCTGTGGCAAAAAGAATAAACGACCTATTAAGAATTAAGGGGATTACTGTTTATAGGCTTGAAAAGAACGCAGGACTCGTACACGGCACGGTAGACCGAATTTTAAACGGGTTAAATAAAACAGTAACTTTTACCACCATCTTTAAACTTGCGCGTGGTTTTAATATGGATATATACGAATTTTTAAACGACGACGTTTTTCGCTCGGAACTTATTGAAATAGACTAACAACGTTAGTCCCACTCGTCATTGCGAGCCTACCAAGGTAGGCGTGGCAATCTATACGTGTCACTCTAAAACAAGCCTTTATCATAGAGATAAAGCCCCCTAAATAAGGCGCGCGATTACGTAAAAACGCAACTAATAAAGCCCCGAATAGGCTGATAATCGACCTATTCGGGGCTTTTTATGTTTTTATGATAATTTTTAAAAGGTTTTAAGCCTTGTTTTCGTCAGACTTTTTTGGCAAGTAAATAGCCTTGTAAATTGCGCCTACCGCCATACCGCCGACGATATTGCCGATAGTTACGGGAAGTAGGTTGTTTACGAGCGAATTGACTACGGTAAGCGTTCCTAAATCAGCGCCGGACTTAATCGCCGAGAAAAACCCTGCAGGAAGATAGAACATATTTGCGACCGAGTGTTCAAACCCCGCAACTACGAATATTGCAATGGGGAAGAATATTGCAAGTATTTTACCGCCTGCGGTTTCCGCCGACATACCCATCCAAACGGCAAGGCAAACCAAAATATTACAAGCAACGCCCTTTAAAAGCGCGGGAAAAAACTCTAAATTAGCCTTACTCGTTGCCGTTGCGATTACGACGTCCTTAACGGCGTCAAACGCTCCGCTAAAAACGGTTATTGCCGAAACGAGCACCGCGCCGACCAAATTGCCAAGGTAAACGATAACGAGATTTTTAAGCATATCCGTAAATTTAATTTTACCTTGTAAAAGGGGCATTATAAGTAGGCAGTTACCCGTGAAGAGTTCGCTACCGGCAAGGATTACCATTGCGAGCCCACCGGGGAAAATCATTGCGCCTACAACTTTGTTTGCGTACACGTTGCCAAAGGTTGCGCCAACGCCTGCAAATGCGATAAACGCGCCTGCAAGAATAGCCAAAAGAAAAGTTTTTAAAGGGCTTTGGCTAACTTTTGCCTGCCCTACCGAAAGATAACTCTCGGCAATTTGATTTGGTTTTAACATATTTTCTCCTATCTATATATATCGCTAAAAAGCGACGGTTTTATGGGAAAACCCGTTTGTAATAATAAAATTAGTATAAATCGACCGATTTTGAAGTGTCAAAATTCTTCCAAGGCAAAATATCTTTAGGGGGCTCTATTTTAAAGCAAAGCCTTTCCTTTGAAACGGGATGGGTAAAGGAAAGCGACGTTGCCCAAAGGGCAAGTTTACCCTTTTTAGCCGTTTCACCGCCATAACGCATATCGCCGTAAACGGGCGTGCCGATATGGCTCATTTGCACGCGAATTTGATGACTTCTGCCCGTATGAAGAGTTACTTCGGTAAACGCAAGCCCGCCCTTTTCTTCAATAACCCTATATTCAAGTTCGGCAAACTTAGCCCCTTCAACGGTGGGGGGACAAACGTAAACCATATTGTTTATTGGGTTCTTTTTCATATAATCGGTAAGGGTTGCCCTACTCTCTTTGGGACTGCCCACGAGCACGGTTGAATATTTCTTTTCAAAGTCGCCCGTCTTCATTTGCTCGGAAAGTCTTGAAGCCGCCTTTGACGACTTAGCGTAGACCATAACTCCACCCGTAGGGCGGTCGAGCCTATGCACGAGCCCTACGTAAACGTTACCCGGCTTATTATTTTTAATTTTGATATACTCTTTAATTACGGTGAGCATATCCTTATCCTTTGACTCGTCCTCGCACGAAGGTACGTTTTGGGGTTTCAAAACGACTATAATATGATTGTCTTCATGCAAAATGATAAGGTCTTCAACCTTAAATTGTTCAGTCATTGATAAATATTCCTCCTGCTCCGCAAGGGAGATTTATACCTTCTTCGGTAGGAAGACCTACTTCGTAGGCTTCAATTCTTCCGCCGAATTTGTTTTTTACGGTAAGGGTTAAAATGTTTTCAAGCACCATAGGTTGAAGCCCCGTGGTGTAACTGTTTATTAAAAAGAATAGGGGGTTATCCGACAAAACTTGACTGCAAAGTTCAACGAGTGGATAGAGTTCGCTTTCAATCTTCCACATTTCGCCGTTAGGTCCACGGCCGTAACTCGGCGGGTCCATAATGATAGCGTCGTATTTCCTGCCACGGCGAATTTCTCTTTGAACGAACTTTTTACAGTCGTCGATTATAAACCTAACGGGTTTATCGCCAAGCCCCGAAAGGCGGACGTTTTCGCCTGCCCTTTCAACCATGCCCTTGCTCGCGTCGACGTGGCATACGCTAGCCCCTGCCGAAAGGCAAGCGACCGTCGCTCCGCCGGTATACGCAAACAAATTGAGTACGCTGATCGGTCTACCCGCGTTTTTGATAAGCCCCATCATTGTTTCCCAGTTGGCGGCTTGCTCGGGGAAAAGCCCCGTGTGCTTAAAGCCCATGGGCTTAACTTTAAACTTTAATTCGCCGTAACTAACCGTCCACTCAACGGGCATTTTTTTAATATATTGCCACTCTCCACCACCGCTTTCGCTACGCGTATATTTAGCGTTTAACGACTTATAGGCGGACATATCTATTCTCGACGGCCAAATAACCTGCGGATCGGGACGAAGCAAAGTTACGTCCCCCCACCGCTCTAATTTATAACCGTCGCCGGTTGCGATTATAGAATAATCTTGCCACTTGGTTGCAATTTTCATATTATACCTTTTTAACCGAAAGGGCGACTTTTTCGCCGTTGATATCAAATTCTTTAATAAATCCGTCAAGGGTAGGCTCAACTCTTTCGGCTAATACGTCAGAGCCGATTTGAGCACTTCTTTCCTTTAAAACTCTATCCGCAACGCCTTGGGCGGTATAGCCTAAAACGATACGGTCGGTAACTTCAAAGCCCGCTTCCTTTCTCATATTTTGAATACGAGAAACGAGTTCTCTTTCCATACCTTCAAGCAAGAGTTCTTCGGTGATATGCGCGTCTAAAACGACGGTAAGACCAAGCGAACTTTCCGAAACGAAACCTTCGGCAGGCTCGGACGAAATCAAAAGGTCGTCCAACGTAAAGTCGATAGTAGCGCCGTCGAGTTCGACCGAATAAGTCTTGCCCGATTTAACTGCGGTAACCACCTCTTTTGCGTCGCAAGTTTCCAAGAACTTCCTTATAGCGCCGAGTTTTGCGCCGTATTTAGGACCTAAGGTTTTGAGTTGGGGTTTGATTTTATAGGTTACGAAAGCCGAAGCGTCGGCGAGAAGTTCAAACTCTTTAATATTGAGTTCGTCCCTTGCGATTTCGTAAAGTCCTTCGGTCAGTTTAACCTTTCTGTCGGCGGCGACGTAGAGTTTTTGTAAGGGTTGACGGTTTTTGATACCGCTACCGTTTCTTGCGGCGCGACCTAACGCAACTATTTCTAATACGTCCTTCATGCCTTCTTCAAGTTCGGCGTCTACAAAACTTGCCTTATACTCGGGGAAGTCGCAAAGGTGTACTGAAATGGGCGCGTCCTTATAGAAATTAGGAACGAGATTTTGATAAATGCTCTCAGCCATGAACGGAACGTAAGGCGCTGAGATTTTTGCAAGGGTTACGAGCACGGTGTAAAGGGTGGTGTAAGCCGCAATCTTATCGTCGGTCATATCCTTGCCCCAATACCTTTCTCTACCACGGCGGACGTACCAGTTGGAAAGCTCGTCAACGTAGTCTTGAATAAGCCTTGCGGTTTCAAAAATCTTATAGTCTTCAAGCCCTTCGTCAACAGATTTAACCAAGGTGTTAAGTTTGGATAAAGCCCACTTGTCCATAAGGCTTAACTTGCAGTTTTCAATAGAGTATTTTGACGGATCGTACTTGTCAATGTCCGCGTATAAGACGAAAAACGCGTAGGTATTCCACAAAGTACCCATAAATTTACGTTGACCTTCAGACACGGCTTCTTCTGAAAATCTCGAAGGAAGCCACGGCGCGCTACCCGTATAGAAATACCATCTTACGGCGTCTGCGCCCTGCTTATCAAGCACCGTCCACGGGTCGACTACGTTGCCGATATGCTTACTCATTTTAAGACCGTTTTTGTCGTTTACGTGACCTAAAACGATACAGTTTTTAAAGGGCGCTCTGCCAAAGAGCAAGGTCGAAATGGTGAGCAAGGTATAGAACCAACCGCGGGTTTGGTCAACCGCTTCGGATATAAAGTCTGCGGGGAATTGTTTTTCAAAAAGGTCTTTATTTTCAAAGGGATAGTGGTGTTGGGCAAAGGGCATAGAACCTGAGTCGAACCAACAGTCGATAACTTCTTTAACCCTTCTCATTACTCCGCCACACTTTTTACATTTACAAGTGGGCGCGTCGATATACGGTCGGTGAAGTTCGATATCCCCGTCGATACCGCATTCTCTTTTGAGTTCTTCCTTACTGCCCATAACGTGAATTTCGCCACAGTCGTCGCAAACCCAAATGGGAAGGGGCGTACCCCAATATCTCTCTCTTGAAAGTCCCCAGTCGATAACGTTTTCCAAGAAGTTGCCCATTCTGCCCGTGCCTATCGTTTCGGGCATCCAGTTTACGGACGCGTTTGAAGCGATAAGTTGGTCTTTTATAGCGGTGGTCTTGATAAACCAAGAACTTCTCGCATAGTACAAAAGGGGCGTGTTACACCTCCAACAGAAGGGGTAACTATGCTCGAAAAGTGATTCTTTAAAGAGTACGTTTTGCTCTTTTAAGTCTTTAATAATAAGTTTATCAGCATCTTTTACAAACATTTCTTTATAAGGGGTAACTTCTTCGACGAATCTACCCCTTTCGTTTACGAGTTGTACGAAAGGAAGGTCGTATTTTCTGCCAACTTGCGCGTCGTCTTCACCAAACGCGGGCGCAATGTGAACGATACCCGTACCGTCGGTGAGCGTTACGTATTCGGCGTTGGTTACGTAGTAAGCCTTTTCCTTAAAAGTGCCGAGTGCGTAGGGGTACATAGGCTCGTACTCGCAATATTCGTAATCCTTACCTTTTTTGCGAGAGATTACTTCGTAATCTTCAAAAAGGGTAGGCACGAGAGCTTCTGCTAAAATATAAGTTTCGCCGTTTGCCGAAATTTCAACGTAATCGTAGTCTGCGTGCATACAAAGGGCTACGTTTGACGAAAGAGTCCAAGGCGTGGTAGTCCAAACGAGAAAATAGGTGTTTTCCTTGCCTTTTACCTTAAATTTTACAAAGATAGACTTCTCTTTTACGTCTTTATAACCCTGCGCCACTTCGTGCGAAGAAAGGGCAGTTCCGCAACGCGGACAATAAGGCACGATTTTATAACCCTTGTATAAAAGCCCTTTGTCGCTAATCGTTTTGAGCGCCCACCATACCGACTCGATATAGTTGTCGTCGTAGGTTACGTAAGGCTTTTCCATGTCTACCCAATAGCCAAGGCGTTCGCTCATAACCTTCCACTCGCTAGTGTATTTCCAAACCGATTGCTTACATTCTTTTATAAAGGGCTCAATGCCGTATTTTTCGATATCTTGCTTGCCGTCAAGCCCCAATTTCTTTTCGATTTCGAGTTCTACGGGAAGGCCGTGAGTATCCCAGCCCGCCTTTCTTAAAACGTGCTTGCCTTTCATCGTTTGATATCTAGGAATAATATCCTTCATAACACGGGTTAAAACGTGTCCTATATGCGGTTTGCCGTTAGCCGTCGGCGGACCGTCGTAAAAGGTAAATTCTTGATTACCTTCGTTTTTTGCAATGCTCTTTGCGAAAACGTCGTTTTCGTTCCAAAAATCAATAACTTCTTTTTCTCTGTTTAAAAAGTTAAGCGACGCGTCTACTTTTTTGTACATAATTTCTCCTTTTACAGTTTAACTTTCTGCTTTACTTAATTTACAGCGCTTAAAATCGGCGCGACCTATCCTTTCGAGTTTGAAAAACTCTGCGATAGTAAAATAAAAACGCCCTTCATCTAAGAAGACGAAGAACGTTCGCGGTACCACTTCTTTTCCGAAAAAAATTTCGGCTCTTGAAACTTTTAACGCAAGTTAAACGGCAGGGCTTACTGTTGTTCAGCCGAGCGACTCGGGAATGATACCCTTTAAAACTCTACCTATCGGCTCTCACCAACCCGACTCTCTGTAAGGGACTTTTTAAAGGACGCGTTTCCGTCTTCGTCTTTATATTTACTAATATACTTATATATTAGCAAAATTTTTACGCTATGTAAAGCGTTTTTGACAAATATACCCTTAATTTTGGTTGCAAATTTTTTAAAAGTGCCGTATAATATACTTACTGCGCTAAGCGGGGAGTTAGCGGTGCCCTGTACTTGCAATCCGCTATAGCAAGGCCGAATTGTTTTCCCCGACTCGACGTATGGTTGGCTGCGCGTAGTAAGGCGTGTTGATTTTAAGGTCTTATGCAACGCGACGCCGCGAACCGTGTCAGGATAGGAATATAGCAGCACTAAACGGTTTCTCGCGTGTGCCATAAGGTAGCTTTGAAGGAGCGACCTGCTACGTTTACGCTTCGGTGCGACGTGTCAAAGAAAACTGCGCAGTCTTGACGAAAACGTGGTCGGTATCTTACCGACCACTTATTTATATCAGTACGCCTTAGGGCGAAGTTTATATTTATGATTAAAGAAAATTTGCTAAAATTTAAGACCGAAATTGCAAACGGCAATAACCTTGGCGAAGAGATTACTTTGCTCGGCGCAACTAAATTCGTAGACGTCGAAAGGGTGAACCTTGCAATCAGCCTTGGGCTTACTCATATCGGTGAAAATAGGGCGCAAGAATTTAGGGATAAGTTTGACGATTACCTCCCTTGTGAAAAGCATTTTATAGGCACTCTTCAAAAAAATAAACTGAAATACGTAGTCGGCAAAGCCGACGTTATAGACTCGGTTTCGTCCGTTGAACTAGCAACGGCGATAGACGAAAAGGCAAAGTCGCTTTGCATCACCCAGGCAGTTATGTTAGAGATTAACGCAGGCGAAGAAGAAAGTAAGACGGGCGCGTGCTTTGATACGGCAAAAACGCTCTATAAGTCGATTATCGGGCTATCTAACTTAAAACTCGTCGGCGTTATGGCAATGCTACCAAACACTTGCGACGAGCAAGTTTTAAGCCTTGCTTGCCAAAGGGTAAGGGCTTTTTACGACGAAATAAAAACTGCCACCCCGACGGTGAAGCACCTTTCCGTCGGCATGTCGCAAGACTATAAAATTGCAATAAAAAACGGAAGCAATATGATAAGAATAGGCTCTGCGCTATTTGGCGCAAGGGACTAAAAGGAGAACGCTATGGGATTTTTTGATTTTATTACAGGTCGCAAATCTGAAGAAAAAAAGACTGAAGAAGAAAAGGTAGTCGCCTACCAAAAACCTACGGTAACCGCGCCTACTAGCACCATTGATATTTTTAAACCCAAGTCATTTGACGACGTAGCAAAGATTATAGACAATCTTTTAGACGGCAGACCTGCAATCGTGCATTTAAGCGACGTAAAAGACTCTACCGCGCAAAGGGTTGTGGATCTACTCTCAGGCGCAATCTACGCTATAAACGGCAATCTTTGCGAACTTCAAAAGGACGTTTATATCTTTACCCCAAGCGGTGTAAAAATAAACTAATTTTAAAAGGCTTTTGAGCGTGTTTTAACCCTAAAACCCAGCCTATAAGCCGATTATCGCCAAAAATAAAGCGAGAACAAATATAAATTTAACAAGTTAAAACGGCTCTGCTACGCGTAGCAGAGCCGTTTATTATATATGCGTTATTCACTTTTTAACTTGCGTTTTACCACCGTGTATTCGCTAAACGGATGTTTCACTTCGAGATTGGTCGCTAACACTATAAGCGCCGTCGATAATAAAAACGCCAGATACGCCAAACGTATTTCTCCGCCGTTTAGTTTCATTAAAAAATGCGTTGCAAAGGCTATTATTGAATAAATTCCGCTAAACAAAACTATTCGGGCTATAGACTTACTGTGAGAGTGGTAGGAGTCGCCCCTTTGCGTTATTCCGTCGTTAACGTCTTTTATCATGTTAGAGTAAATTTTCCCGGTTAACACGTATACGACGTATAACACTAAAATTATGACTTCAAAAATCGAATATTCTTTTAAATCTATACTTCCCGTGCTAGAAAAATCAAAAAATACGTCTGCCAACAAAAAAACGCCTGTAAGCGAAGAAATTATCACACCCATCGCCGCCATGGTAATTACGCCTATTTTATAAGAGCCGTCTTGCGTAAACACGCCTATTCCGACCGACAAATAAATGAAAGAGAATATAAAAACCATAAAGACGGCAATTACCAAATCGGATACGTCGCTAAAATTCGTAGAAGAAACGGCTTTTATAAACGAGTTTATAATCTGTCCAAGGTCGCCTACTAAATATTTAATTAAATCGTTTTCAATAGCGTAAAGAGCAATACCCACAAGCCCTAATATAACGCTTAAAAGAGTAAGCACTCTAATTAAAACGTTTACCTTATCGTCCGTTCCACGCGTTAAATATATCCTAACTTTCTCGTAAGTTTTGGTGGTCTTTATCACTTCGGAATCTTCGTTTTCTTTTACGTCCCTATCTAAAACCAAGGGGTTTTTTAGATAATACACGACCGTTGCAAGGGCAAAGACCATAATAAGGCACATAAGAACGCCGTTTGCCCCGTCGGTTGCGATCTGCTCGAAAGGCGCGCTTTGCTTTAACAGATTAAAGACGTCAAACGAGCAAAAGCCTATGGCAAAAACCGAAGATATTAACATTACCCAATATAATTCCATAAGTTTGCGCTTTTTTATTAGCGACGGTATCGACATCATTACGATACCGAAAAGGATATATACGACAATATATACCGTGCTTACGTTGGCTAATGAAAAATCACCGCTGACTATAAGAGAAAAAATTTCCGCAAATAAAAACTTAATAAAAGACGCGTATACTACCGCGCTAACAAGTTGAGAAATAGTTTTATGAATATCGATTTTTTCACCGCTCTTCCATTGTTTTATAAGATTTATCCCAAGCGACAATTCCAAAAAGGCAAATACGAGCTCTATTATCATATCGTATAATTGCGCGCCGACAAACAAATTTTGCCCTTCCGACGAAGCGTATAGCGATATTAAATCAATTACTCCCAAAATAAATGATATTACGGCTATTACAAAGGCAAGTCCACCTATAATATATAAGATCTTGCCCCTTTTAGTTTCTTCCATCTATCTTCTCCCATAAATCGACTAATTGTCAGCCGATAAAAGTTTTTTAACTGTCCTTTATATTATATCCGTTATAAATAGAAAAGTCAATAATCTTATTGTAAAAGTACACGCGGACTATACGCGTCATAAAGGCAAAAGGGTTATAATTATTTTAGCCGATTTGCCCAAAGCGTAAGCCGAAGCGTACTCTAAAATATCGCCGTCAAGAATGTTTATCTCTTCACCGCGGTTTGGCATTGCAGTAATGGTAGGCGCAAAATTCGTCGTTTCGGCGTTAAAAACGGGTTGCTTGTGTGAGAATTCTACCATAGTCAACGTCATAATTGCGCATAGCAAAGCCGAAAGTAACGGAAAATACTTTTTCGTTGCTATCTTCATGTAATCTTCTCCTTTTTAGTAACTTTTTTCGTCGTAAACGTCTTTTTTATTTATATTTTGCGACTGTAACACTCATATAAACATTATACAAAACCACGCTTAACGTTTCCACTCAATTTTTTGTTAAAACTAATCTTTTTTTATACGCGCGAAAATTATAATTTTACATAATGATAGTTATCATTATATTAGAATGAGTTTTTACTAAATTATATCCGCAATAATTTCCACAAACAAAGAACCTATGCCCAAATGGATATAGGTTCTTTATGGAAAAAACTATTGGTAACGCTTTTGACTTTTTACGTATAACGAAACGCGCTAAAAAAACTTAGGACAAGATTAAAGCCGTTGAAAAGTAATTTCAACGGCTTTTTTATTAAATGTTTATTATGCTTTAGTATACGCTATGCCTACGTTATCAATTTGTATGCCAACGTTATACGTTCCGGGAAGTTCGATACCAAAGTTCATAGAACCGATATACATATCCGACCACGAACTAGAACTAAAAAGATTATACTCGTTTTGAGCATATTCAAAAGCGGTTTTTGCTATGCCTAATATGTTAAAATCAACGTTGATAGTCTCGCCAACACTTGCCATTTTTTTAGTAGAAGACCAACTTGCGGATGCAGGTTGACATATTAACTTGCCCGTGTTTGCAGTAGAATCGTCGTCAACTTTATAAGTAAGATCAAACGGTTTACCTTCGTCACGGTTGTCGTATAAAATCATACCAAACCACATATATTGACCAAATTCAGCGTGACCTTCCGTTCTGTTTTGTATAGTAATATACCAAACGAATTGCGCGCAATGGAGATTTGCCGCGTCTACTTTGCTTTGCATTTTATCTTCGCAATGAGTTACTTTATACGTCATTTGCATGTTTACCGACGACATTTGAGAAAGGTTGATTAATTGATCACCGTAATAATCTTGTTGAAGCAAAAGGTGGGGCCAAGGCGTAGAAACTTGACTTCTATCACCGTCAGCATACTCAACGTCACCGTTGATTGCCATATAAACGCTACCCGTATACGCATTTACGGATAATTCCTTCGCGCCGTCGTTATAAGTATATACGCCGTTATTTACAGTAGGTTCAACGTCTGCCAAATTTTTCTGTGAATCCCATTGTCCTACTTGCCAAATCGGGGATGCTCCGTCGTTTACGGTATGCTTTGTAGTCGTTACAGAACCGTCAGGCGAAATCATAGATAAACCGTTGCTAAAGAATTGGTCTTTAATAACGTTTGCGGGTTTTGCTCCGTTTAACGCCGACACGTAATTGCTTACGCCAACGCCGTACGAATACAACGCTTTTACAACTGCTCCGCATTTAGCGTCGTTATATTTGTTTGCAATATAACTGTTAACGCTATATCTGCAACTTGCGTCTTGCGCTCCGGCAACGCTTACCGTAAAGATTATATTATCCGCGTATTGAGTGGGAGCAACGTCGTTGCATATTACGTAATAAGCGCCTTCGCTTTCTTTTACTATTTCAGCGGTTTGAGCGTCGTTAGTACCGATTTTAACGGTTGCAGTCAACTCTTCGGTTGCCGAAGTGGTAAAGCGAGCGTAAACGGACACTTTGTCTTCAAGCGAAAGGGTAACGGCGGTAAATTGTGCTTTAGAGCCTGGGTTTACCGCTAAAACGTCCTTAGCTCCGCTTGCATTAAATTCGGTTGCTAAAGCCTGATAGCCCGAAATATTAGCATTTGCTAATCTATCGGTATTTTTACTTACGTATTCTTGAGCAGCCGCTCCGTAGTTAAGCATATCTACGATCGCCGTACGAAGAGTTTCGTCTTCAGTTGAAGCAAGCAAACTCTCGCAATATTCTTGTATTGAATATTCTATCCTACGATTAAGGGTAACTTCGCCGTTTGCGTTATATACGTTTAATTCTAAAGAAATTTGTTCCGTCATATTTTGAGGAGTTACTTCTTGAGCTTTAAATACGTATCTGCCTGCGTCGTCTTGAGTGGGGTTGTCTTGTTCGATAGTGTCGCCGTCCATAATGCTAGTCAACACTATTCTGTCCGCTTCACAAATTTCAGGAACGGAAATTTTGTAGTTTAAAGAAAGACTGTCGCTTACGGTTACGCTAGCGCTATGAGAAACGTTTTTAAGTGCTACTTCTTGAAGTCCTAACTCGCTAAAACTCTTTGCGTACGCAACTGATTCGTTTGAAGGCAAGTTTTCAATTATCGCAAGATATGCAGCCTTAGTTTCTTCTACGTTTTCACCGCTAATTATAGCGTTTTTATACGCTTCTTCTGCTGCAGCCGCTTCTTGAATGCTTCTTTTTGCCACAGCGTCTTGAACGCCCATATAGAAAGCGCCGTTTCCCATACCCCAAGCAGAGATATAGCACTCGCCTTCCGCGTCTAAAATGCCGTTTAATGAAGACTCTAAAAATGCAACCGTTGCGCTCGTTAAACCATCACGGAAGGCATTGCCTTCTTCTAACGTAATAGTCGCTTGCCAGTAATTACCGTAGGAAGGAGCTGGCGTGAATAAGCCCATATATTCAAAAGTAACGCTATATCTCGTTTCGGCGCTCGGCGCGCTGATAAATCTATTTACCACTTGATCGTCTACCCTGCAAACGCCGACGTCAAACGTATCCGCCGTGTAAACGATAGTACCGCTTTCATGCGTTCTATTTAAGTATAAGCAATCTTGACCAGACACTTCGGAAGGAACTATATTTACGTTGAAAGGCCCAGTTTGGGGGGTATAGTTACCGTCGGTCGTCGGAGTATTATTAGTAAAACCGAAACCAAATCTTGCCCCTGCATTCATATTAGTAGAGCCTATCGTTACAGTTAAACCGTCCAACTTAACCTTGCTAGTATAATACATTCTTTCGCCCCAAGCGTTGGGATTTAAAGTAGAATATCCCGTCGTTGCGTCAAAAATAGCAGATTCGCAAGTATTAAACGCAGGAATCCAGTTGCCTTCTAAAGCGTCGATTTCTTCTAATCTTGCTAAATAGTCAGCCTTATAGTCATCCGGAAGAGACTCTATTTCGTTTACCGCGTTTCTACGCGCTTCTATAACGGACGCGCCTGATTGTCTTGCGGTTTCGTAATTTGCTAAAGCCGTATCAGCAGCCGCTAAAAGAGCCTTTTGTTCTGCGGTAACTAATCCTACGTAGAAAGCCCCTGCTCCACTCATACCGAACGCGGAAAGATAGCATTGTCCGTTAGCGTCTAAAATACCGTTTAATGAAGAATCTAAAAACGCTATAGTTGCGCTAGTTAAATTTGAGCGGAAAGGCGTTCCTTTTTCAAGAACGATCGTCGCTTGCCAATAATTACCGTAGGAAGGATCTGGCGTAAATAAGCCCATATATTTAAAAGTAATGCTATATTCGGGCGTAACGCCAAGACTCGGCGCGCTAATAAATCTATTAACGACGCTACCGTCTACGTTACAAACGCCTTGCGCAAACGTGTCTGCCGTATAAACGATAGTTCCGTCTGCGTGAGAAGAGTTAAAGAAAACACAGTCTTGTCCACTATATAAAGAAGGAACTACGGTTATGTTGAACGGTCCGCTTTCCGGCGTGTAATTATCCGCAACGTTGGTAAAACCAACACCGAATCTTGAACTTGCAACCATATTAGACGAACCTATCGTAACCGTCAAGCCGTCTAAGGTAAGTTTTTCTTTATAATACATTCTTTCGCCGTAATTTGCAATTGGCAATTGCGTCATACCGGTTTCCGTGTCTTCCAATGCAGTCAACTGATGATAAGGCGCTATCCACTTTTCGCTAGCAACCTGCTCTGCCAAAGTTACGTCTTTAATTGTACCGAGACCGCCAAATAAACAAACGGCCAACACGAAGCATAAAAGCACCTTTAAAATATTTACTCGTTTCTTACTCATATTTTTCTCCTTTATTTAATTTTCAAACCCAGGTACGCCGTCGCCTATTTCAACGTCAGGTAAAACGATACTGCTAGTTACTATAACGTCGTCCTCGTTTAAATAAATAATTTTAATGTTTAATCCATCATACTTTTTCATCTTAATACTCCTTAAATTTCGACATTAGCCTAACGGAACGTCAGGGAATTCTACGTCAGAAGGTAATGAAGATTGCTGTTCGCTTTCCTGTGAAGACTCTTCGCTTTCAGGATAACTGCCAGATTCGCTTTCATACAAACTTTCTTCATCGCTCTCAACCGAACTTTCTTGACTTTCTTCACTTTCGGTTAAGGACTCGCTCGTTAGCGTTGAACTTTGTTGTTCGCTCGTAGGTTCTGATGAAGAATTATCTTTACCCTTCATACAAGACGCCAAAGCAAAACACAAACATATCGCTAATAAACATATTAGAATTTTCTTTTTCATGACTCCTCCTTTATATTTTACGGTGATAATCGACTTATAGGCGCATTTTAAAGATTTAATAAGTCGCTAAACCGTTTTAATTTTATTTCAGTTTTACAATATTTTGACGCAGGGCCTAAGCCGACCGATTTAAACCCACCGCCCAGCGCGGCATCTATGCCTGCTTCGGCGTCTTCAACCACGAAGCAATTTTGCGGTTCTTCGTCCAAAAACTCCGCCGCCTTTAAAAAGACTTCTGGATCGGGTTTGCTTCTCGTTATATTATTCCCGTCGGATATTGCGTCAAAATAGTTTTCATAGCCTATCTTTTTGAGAATTATAGGCGTATTTTTGCTTGAACTACCAATCGCTAATTTATAGCCCTTTTCCCTTAAAGCAGATAGCGTTTCGGTAACGTAGGGCAACCTATCGCTTGCAGTAAGCGACTCTAAAAATGCTTTATAGTACTCGTTCTTTCTTTCCGCAAGGTTTTGTTTTTCCTCGCTCGTGTACGATCTTTCCGCCCGTTCTAGCACGATATCTAAACTAGCCATCCTGCTTACGCCGCGAAGTCGGTCGTTTATTTTTTCATCAAAATAGATACCTTCTTCATCCGCCATCTTTTTCCAAGCGAGATAATGAAATTTATCCGTACTTACGATAACTCCGTCTAAATCGAATATAAACGCTTTCATTTTTATTCTCCTATCAATAGCGACAAAATGTTCATCCCGTATACCGCGGCGAGAAAATCGTTGGGATGATTGACGTTGTTACCCGTCATATCTATATATTTTTTGCCTTTATCAAGCATTTCTTGGTGCATTTGCCCTATATTAACGCTTGCAACCCCTTCGTTTTCTTCAACTAATTCTTCCAACTTTTCATAGTATGCAATTTGGTTTTTAGATTGATTGATCGCCTTGGGGTTGGCAATCATAGTTCCGAGCAAAATAAACTCGCACTCGGGATTTCTCTCCCTTATCAAGGTGATTATTCTCTGCATATACAGTTTATAGGTTTTTTTGCTTATACCGAGCGACGCGTCGTTCATGCCAAAGCCAAGAATAACCAAATCGGGCTTATAGTCGGGCATATCTTCCAAAACTCCGCCTATTCCCTTTTGGGTAATTTGAACACCGCCTACCCAGCCTATGGACTCAGTACTTTTTATAGCGTTTTCACTAGTCCAACCGCCTACAGATTTGTTTAAAAAGCCTATTTCGGTTTGATATTGGGTTTCTAGGGCTTGATGCACGGCTTCGGGCCAACTCTTTGCGTAAGGATAAACGTTTATAACCCCCGTCGAATTTGCTCCGGTAGCAATTGAATCGCCGAATACCATTAGTTCAAAGTCTTTTTTGTTAGACAATTTATCAATGGTTTTGGGCAATTTGTCGCCTGCAAATAACGGCGTTATGCCGCCCCACTCTTCTTCGTAAGTATAGGTAACGTAAATCTGCCTTTCAATAAACCCCGAACCTTCGGTAAAAGGTAAATATAACCCGCTGTCCGCGCTAGGAATTTGAGTATAGTCAAAACCTGCTAAACGCTCCTTGCCAACTACTTGGTCTACAGTCATAAAAGGCATTGCGTCGCTTATGGCGCAAAGGGTTTTATCTTCTACCGTAAAATCTTTACCCTGCTCGTAAGTAACGGTCGTTTTATTTACGTTGTCGTAAGATACTACGCTTAAAATTTGTGCGGGAGCAAATAATAGACTTCCACGCGGGGTTTTACCGTCTTCTTGAACGAGCAAAATACTTTCGTTTTTTATTTTTTTCGTCTTCCAAAAAGGCGTAACCACTTCGTCTACCTTCCACTCAAAAGTTTCTTTATTGGCACTTTCAAGACTTTCGCTCTTTTCACTCGAGTTACCGCAACCGAAAGCAACTAACGACACGGCTACCGCAACTATCAAAGATACGATCTTTCTCATAATATACCTTTTATATATTTAAAGATAATTTTTCTCTCAACGAATATTCTTTTCCGTTATAAGCAATTATGATTTCTTCTTGCGAGTCGGAAATAAATTCTAGCCTGTCGCTTGTCATTTCGGCTTTCACTCGCTTGCCTTTATAGACGAAAGATAGTTTTACGCTATTCCAGAATGGGATTCGGTTTGGTTTTACAGTCAACCCGTTTTCGTTAGCGCAAATACCGAAAACTCCCCTAAAAACGCTTAACCACGCCCCTGCAAGACAACCCGAGTGAACGCCTTGATAAGCGCATTTGTGTATATCTTTCAAGTCGATATGCGTACAATCGTTTAGATAATTGATAAAGGAAAGCGGTCTACCAGCCAAAGCCGAACAAATTGCGTGAACGGGGAAAGTAAGCGAAGAAGACGATTCGCACATTTTTTCATAATAATCCCAGTTGGCGTTGTAGTCGGCGTTTGCAACGTCGATATTTAAATATGAAAACAACAGCATTACGTCGGGTTGCTTTATGACTTGGCTTAAGTGGTATAATCCGGCTTCTTTCATTTGAAAATTCGTTCCGCTACCATTGCCTTCTACTTGAAGAGTTCTACTCAAATCAAAATACCCGTCGAATTGCGGTATTAGTCCGTTTTTATCTATCGGCAAATAGGTGTTATTCGCTATTTTTTCAATTTCGGCTATAATATCGTCGGTTATTTGAGCCTTTTCTCTTGCTGATGAAAAATCGTATAACCTATCGTACTCAACCGTCTTTTTCATAATAAACGCCGTTTCGTAGTTAGTATAAGCGTCGTTATCTACGTACGGATGATGCTCGTCCGTGCCGGTTACGTTTAAAATTTCGTATCTTCCGTTTTTATAGGTAACTCTATCTATCCAATACTTAGCAATTTCGTACAACATTTCCATACCTTTTTCTTGCATAAACTGCAAATCGCCGGTATTGCGGAAATAGTCTATAACGCCAAACGCCACGTCGGAATTGATATGAATTTGCAAAAACGGATGTCTTGCGTATATCCAAACGTGCTCTTTTCCTTCGACGGACGAAACGAAAGCGTAGCGCGCTCCACGCCTATTTTCCTTCCTTGCGTTTTCGCGAGAAGGATTTAACATCTCGTATCGATATTCTAACAATCTCTTGGCTTGTTCGGGGTATGCGTGCGTAAAAATGGGCATTTGATAAATTTCAGAATCCCACCATACGAACTGATTGTATTTTTCCCCCGTTAAACCTTTAGCCGAAATACCGTGAACGCTATCTAGTTCGTTAGCGGAAATTATGGTATGATAGTTCGCAAATCTAATTGACGCTTCGCTATCTTTATCGCCGTCGATTTCAACGTCGAATTTTTGCAATAAAGCGCCGTATTTTTGGCTATGTTTTTGTAATTCAAGGTCGAAATCTACGTCTTCTTCAAGGTATTTTACAAAGCCCGCTTCACCGATATCTTCATCCCTTTGTGTATAGAGATAAGTTATCTTTTCAACAGTATATTCGCTAGCCGTAGGAAAGTCGCATTTCCCGTATACTAAACCGCCGTCTGCGTTGCCGTAAGACTCGACTTTACTTCCATCCGCTTTAAATACGGTTTTAGTAATAATCTTTCCTACAAAACCGTATTTTGTTCCCGAGCGGAAAGACACTTCGCAAATTCCTTCGCACGACCTTTTTTCTAGATCCACTAGTATCTTTTGTCCGTTCGTTCTCACTTCAGTATCAACGCCTGAAAGCGCTTTTACTTGTAAGGTATGGTTTATAGGCCTTGCAACCGCCCTTTGCACGTATTTATGTTTATCCGAATAAGATGCAAATCTCGTAAAGACAAATTCGGTAATATTCCCATCGTCGTCTTGCCAACGCACTTGTCTAGTTAAAGTTGCGTTTTGCATGTCAAGGGTTCTCTTCCATGAAAGAATTTTTCCTTCCCATGGGTAAAAAACTCGATTGCCAATTTCAAATCGAATTAAAAGAAAATCGGGGATATTTACGCATGACACTTGCTTGTCAAAACGTTTTAACTCTTCCTCGTTTATATAGTATTTCTTCATGTATAAGTTGTCGCAGAAGGGTTGAACGATTTCAACTATTTCATCTATATAACCTCTAATAAACGCACCTTGAACCCCTGTTGAACCAAATTCTTCAAGACTGCCACGGACTCCCATATATCCGTTCCCCGTCGTCAACAAAGACGCGTTTTTGCCTTCTTCTGCCAAACAATAATCACGTTCACTTAAATTTCGCGTATTATCAAATGCTATCATATTTCTAATCTTTACTTTAAAGTTATTTATTTTTTTCAATCCGTATTTACTTATGCAACCCAGCCCCAACCGGGGCTGGGTTCATTATTTAAGTCTTAGTCTTCTTTTTTCTTTTTGCAAAAGATAACGCCTACAACTGCAAGGAGGGTAACTGCTACGCTACCGCCGCCGATTGCGCCACCGCATCCTGAACCTTGTTCTACAGTAGAATCTTTAGCAGGTTCGGAAGTTACTTCACTTTCAGAAGTTTCGGGCTTTTCAATTTCTTCAACGTATTCGTTTTCTGCAACGAAAGATGCAGCAGGCTTACCGTTTATCGTGTTGATAGTAATTTTACAAGTGTTTAAATCTTTATCACAACTACCGATATTGAGATAGCCTTCACCGTTTACGAGATAGGTTTCAAGAATACTAGCGTCAAGAACGCAAAGAGTTTGTTCTTCAGCGTCGCCCATCTTTACGTATACGTTATAAACGCCTTCTACCTTTTCAAAACGAACGTTGATGTCCGTACCAACGGTACCGCCGTTAATAACGGGCCATCCGCCAACGGGACAGTTGCCGTAGAGTTTGGGATAACCCATTTGGAATTCCGTAGTTTCCGCCTTAGGAATAATAAGCGTAGTTATACCGGTAGACGCTTCAAATTCGTCGGTGTCCGAAATGTGCATAACGTCGAGTTCGGAGAAGAAGTGTAATCCGAGCCATGCGTTAGCGCCGGTAGGACCTTCGGTATAAGTAAAGTTGATTGAGAATCCGTCAAGTTGGAATTTATCTCTAAACGAAATACCAACGTCAGACGAAGGATCGTCGTCATAGTAGTCGGTTGCAAAATAATCGATACCGCCGTTTTCGTTTGCCTTAATAAAGGTTACGTTGTAAATATCCCAAGATTTAGCAAGGTCGCCAGCGTAGTTTTTAACTGCTTTACTTAATATTGCAGCGGCAGCGCTTACTCTCGCTTGATATTCTTCTTGATTGTCAGCAAGCGCGTTTTCAATGAAAATAACGTTCTTTAAAGAGCCCGAAGCCAAAATCTTGTCGTTGTCCGAAAGATCTTTTACAGATTCTTCAAATTTAACTATATCTGCAAGAACTAAAGCGTCTTTAGCGTCGGCAAGTTTGTTTTTAGCGTCGTTATAAATTGCCTTCTTTTCGCTTGCGTATTCCGAATAGGTTTCAGAAAGGTCGATAATATCGTTTAATGCGTCAAGATTAATAGCCGTCTTTAAACTTTCAGCAACTTCTGCCTTGGGCTTGGTATCTAATCCTGCTTCAACCGTTGCTGCAAATACGTCGATATAAGACGCGATGTCAACGAGAGTCGCCTTTTCATCGTCGTCGCCTACAGCAGCGTTAAGCGCCGTTTCAACGGGAGCAAATTTAGAATTAAGGAAACCTTTTTCTCTATTTCTTAAAGCAAGGGTTTGCATTTGAGCCTTTACTTCCTTAACTTGACCGTAAACTGCAACGATATCGTCTAATTCGCTACTTGCGGTTAAGCCCGAGTAATCGATAGCTGCAATAGAACTGAGAACTGCGTCGTAAGTTGCTTTGGTTTCAGCAAGATATGCCGCTCTGTGCGAGTCGTTGTAATCGTGTACTACTATTTCGGTAACACTTTCCCATCCGCCGAACACTTCGTCTAAATCTCTTACGCCTTCGCCGAATCTGCCGTTTAAATATGCTTCGTCAAAGGTCATAACGTGTTCTTCGCCGTTAATTTTAAGGCTCATAGAAACACCGCCGCCGTTTTCAATTTCCGTACAAACGATATCAAATCTTACGTTTTGCGTAGATGCAACGGGATAAGAGTAATCGTATGAGTCGTGTGATAAACCTACGGTTACGACAGGACCACCTTCATTAGCGCCGTTTAATACGATTGCGATGGATTCGTTTTGAAGATATTGCGAACCACTAGTCGCAAACGCAAAGAATCCTAATAAACCAGTAGACATCGTATAACTGATTGACGCAGTATAGATGTCAGTACCCGTTCCGTTTTTGTCTTTACCGTTGTTCATTCTATGTCCGTAAGACGTATTGGGAAGAGTTATTACGGTTTCGCCTTGTTCGTTTAACACCGAACTCATTGCTCCGCCATTCCACCAATAGTCTACGAAGTCCGTAGTAGTACCATCGTTCTTTACGACGGTAGAAGCGTCAGCGTCTACTTTAAGCGTGGGTAACGTAATACCGGTAACCAAAGTAATTGCCATTGCCAACAATAACGCGGTTATCATTGCAATTTTTGATGTCTTTTTCATCATTCCTTACCTTCCTTTATAAAAATTTTTATTTTATTTATCATTACGGAAACGTCAAACGTACCCGTAACTTCAAAACCTAAATTCATGTTGCCCAAACACATATCTTCCCATTTAGACTCTTTGAGAAAATTACGTTCTTGAGCAAGGGTAAATCCTTCTTTTATCCACTTATAGACGGGGATTTCTAAACTCGTACGCTCGCCGAGTTTTATCGGTTTATCCAAAAACTTTTTAGAGTCGACCACGTTGATAAATTTACCCGTGTTTTCTTCCTTTCCGCCGTCTTGCGCCGTAAACGCTGGGGGATAGTCGTATCGCGGATAGTCCCAAAACGGAAGTCCAAACCAAAAGAAATCGCCGTAGCCTTTAGACTGTTTATTCCTATTTTGAACGGCTATAAACCATTGTAGTTGCGCCGTATGCAGTTGGTTTTGCTCGCTAGGCGACATCATATTGGCAAAGCCCGTTAAGGTAAAATCTACCGATTGGACGACTTCTTCTATTTCATGCAAAAAATAATCTTTTTCAAATTCTTGCTCAATAAGAATATGTGGCCAACCTTCCCCTTCGCGACGGGCGTGTAGATATTCTTTGCTTCCGATAAGCGAAAGACTTATCTTTCCGCTCCCTTTCCATACTCTTACGCTCTTGCTCGCGTCCGAATATTCATAAGAGCCGTCGTCCCATACGGTTTCAAGTCCGTTTGCTAAATTAAACCTACTGCACCATTGCGCCAACTTCCACGAAGGAAGTTTTTGCGCAGTCTTTTTAAAATCAACCTTTTTTATAGGTTCTTTAGTAACCAAACCGTCGGTATGATGAATCCAAAAGCCGTTTTCAAAACTTTCGTCAAGAAGAATTTGTTTCATATTACTCACCAATATATAAATTCAAAACTGATATGTCCGCCGCTATATCGTAAGTACCCGTTACTTCAAACCCGAAATTACCGCTGTTTAATACTAAATCTTCCCACTTGGTATTGGTTAAAAATCTCGCTTCTTGCGCTGCGCGGAAAGCGTCTCTCATTCTCGGCAATATATTGTAGTCAATAGACTGCACTTCCCCAACTCTCGTAGGCGTTTTGCAATAACTAGAAGAAATGGGTTGATATATAAACGCGCCCGTATTTACTTCCTTACCGCTGTCTTGAGATGCGTATGCGGGAATTATTTCGTATCTTGCGTCAAATAAATTCAAACCGAACCAAATATACTGTCCGTAATCTTTACTTCTCGAATTGTTGTTTACGAGCGTGCAGTAAAATACGAATTGCGCGGTATGCAAATCTTTATTTACCTGAGATGTAGAAGTATATCCGCTTGAAAATCTCGTAAGTTCAAAATCCATTTCAAAACGTACGCTCTTTAAATCCTTTAAACGTGGCGTTTTTACCATTGAATATTCTAATAAAATATGTGGCCAAGGCTGTCCGCTTTGACGGTTAGAAACGTACTCTTTAGTACCGAGCAAACGCATGCTTATTGCGCCCGTTTCGGTATCTATTGAAAACTTTTTACTCGTATCGGTAAAAATATGTTTCGCTCCGTTTACAACGTGCTTACCATTTAAAATATTATAGGTATCGTACACTTCTTCGTCGGCTCTATGATAATATCCGCAGTACCATTGAGCAAGTTTCCATTGTGGGGAAACCTTATCGCTCTCGTCAAACTTAACTTGACCTATCGGCGTTGCGATTCCGTCCGTTTGCGAAGAAACGGTAAATCCGTGTGAGAAATATCTATCTGCAATAATTTGCGTTTCTACTACGTCGTCGGGAATAGACTCTTCCATAATAGATTCGCTTTCCTGTCCGTTAGGCTGGCTAGTACTTTCTTCTGAACCGCATCCTATCAAAGAAAACGCCGTCGCTAACGATAAAATAATCGAAAGTATTTTTTTCATATTCTGCTCCTTACTTACATTTTGAACGCACCGCTAGTAAGACCTTCCATAAACTGTTTAGCAGTAAATGAGAACACCAAAATCAATGGTAAACTTACTATAACGTAACCCGCTAAGGGCACCGCGTAACTGTGCGTAGTTTTATAATAGTTAGTCGTAAACGAATTCATTGCAACCGAAATGGTCTGTAATTCGTCTTTTCTCAATATAAGTTGAGGCCATATTAGGTCGTTCCAAGCGTTTAAGAAACTAGTAAGTCCAAGCGTTGCCATTATAGGAAGGGATAGGGGCAAGGCTATCATATAGTACTTGCTAAAACCGCTTGCGCCGTCCAAATCCGCCGCCTCGAATAGTCCTTGCGGTAACCCGTTGAAAAAGGTGTTTAATAGCAACATACCCATCGGTATTGCGCCCGCTATCGACGGCAATATAACGCCAATTCGCTTGTTGACCATATTAAATTCTTTTACCATGCTGTATTGCGGAATGATGGTTAAAATACTAGGAATCATCATAATTGCTAAAACCATCATAAATAAGACGTTTTTGCCCCAAAACTCATATCTCGTAAAACCGTACGCCATGCAAGAACATACTAGCAATATGCCTAGCGTCGTTACTATCGCAATGAGAAAAGTGTTTAAAATATACGAGTTTACAAGTTCCCATGCCATTGCGTAGTTTTGGAAATGGAAGGGGAAAGAAATTTGAAATCCCGTATGAATTTCTTGGTCAATCGTCTTTACGCTTTTTATCAACATCATATAAATTGGATATAGCGATAAAAAGAGCAATACGCAAATTACTACGTGTAAAATCACTTGCGCAACTGATAATTTTCTTTTCTTCGGTACTTGACTCGTCATACTCATTAGGTTAAATCCTCCGAAGATTTCAATCTGTTTAAAATTAGCGTAAGCGCAAATATAATAACGAACATTATTACACCGCAAGCGCAAGCGTACCCATAGCGCATGTTGTTAAACGCATTCCAATAAATATAGTAGCCCGGCACCATACTCTTATAGAACGGCCCGCCTTTCGTAAATAAAAGTTGCATGCTGTAATTTTGCAAACCACCGATAAAGCCTAGCATTAAGAAATAACGGATTTGTCCCATTAAATAGGGTAAATCGATATAAAAAATTCTCTTCATAACCGTTATTCCTTCCAACTTTGACGCTTCTAATATTGAATCAGGGATATTTTGTAAACCTGCCAAGTAAATTAAGAAAGACGTTCCTGCTACCCACGGGAAATTGGTTAAAACTAAACTTATAAGTACCGTACTTTCATCAGCGTACCACGTTAGCGGTTCTTTAATGATATTGAGCGATAGCAAAATACTATTTATCAACCCTGCGTCGTTTACCGCAAAAATAATCTTGTTCCACAAAAGCATAGTAACTATACCAGGAACTAAACACGGCAAAACGAAGAGAAAACGGTATACGCTACTCGCCTTTTGGCTTTTTAAATTAAACAGACACTCCGCTAAAATAAAGGTTGCAAGGTTACCTAATACTATACCGCTACACGTCAATACGACGGCCGTTATTATAGAATTTAAGAAAAGTTGATCTTGAAATAGTTCCACAAAATTATCAAAAAAGATAAACTCTGCAAGTTTTCCGTTCCAATCGGTTAAAGAATAATAAAACGCCGAAAAAAGCGGATAGTAACTAAATACCAAAATCAATAAAATTCCGGGTAAAATCCAAAGTAAGCCCCAAAGCCCCTTATAATTACGTTTTTTTACCGTTGTCATATCGTCACCGCTTTTTAATTCCAAGTCTCTTTAGTCCAACCGTTATCCTTCATTGCTTTTTCAATAGCGTCTTCAGTTGCTCTTCTAATTATTTCTAAGGTTTCGTCAATGTCGTATTTGCCCATTTGATAGCCTTGAGTAGTAATGATAAACGTATCGTAATACAATTTATTGAAACTGTTCCAAGAGTTAAAAGTATTCCAGTCGTAACGGTTAGGATCTTGACTGTCTTGTTTATAAATATCGACAAGGGGTTGGAACAAGGGGTTAATTTGCGCGTTTGCATCCAGTGGCAAACCTAAACCCAAATCGTTTATTAAACGGTTGTTGTTTTGGGGAGCAGTCAAAAACTTTAAGAAATCAACGCAAGCGTCTACAGTCTTTTGTCCGTCTACCGTTGCTCTATTGGTTACGAAATAACCCGTCGTTAAACCTGCCGAACCACGATATACGCCTTTCCCACCGTATATAGAATCTTCTGCAGAAAGGGTGGGGAATCCAAATACGCCAACGTCAAAACCTTTAGTTTCGTCGCTTGCCGCTTGAGCCATATAACCACCGGTTGCTTCTATCATTGCTACGTTACCCTTTAAAAACTCTTCCAACGCGTCGTAAGAAGACCATGCCTTTGGATAATATTCAGTCTTTTTCTTTAAGAGTTTTACGTATTCTCTATATCTCTTTTCGGCTTCGGTTTTAGGAGTAACGCTCATTCCCCAAGTGCCGTTATTATACGCTTTGACCAATTCTTCTAAAGAAATGAATCCGTTTTTGTCAATAGAGTCGTATTGCTCGAAAAGGTCGGCAAATACGGACACTTCTAAAACTATATCGTACCAAGTGTAAATGGGGAAATAGGGATTTTTGCCCAAAGTAGTCGAAATAATTTCTTGATATTCTAACAATTCGCCAAACGTGTCGGGAGTTACGATATTGCCGTTTTCGTCGACAAGTCCTGCTTCTTCAAACATATCCTTATTGTATAAAATACCGATGGGAATTTTTTCCAAACAAATACTGTAACACTTACCGTCGGTCATACGAGTAGTTGCTAAAAATTCTTTTTCATTATATATATCTTTCCACTTTGCGCTACCTAAAGTTCCCGGCTCGCAATATTCGTTAGGTTGTTCTATATATTCAGACAAATCGACAATCCATCCGTTTTTAGCGTCGGTTACGGGATCTGGCGTTTGCATGAACAACAAATGGGGCGCTTCTTCAGCAGCAAGCAAAGAAGTAATCGCTTCTCTATCACTATTTAAAGATTGTTTGTTTATGATAATCGTAACGTCAGGATGCGCCGTCATATATTCCTCAGCCAACTTTTCTAAGGTGTTGTAGGGATATGGGTTTTCTGGAGTTTTATCCATGGAAACCGTAGTGTTAAAGTTTCCATTTCCGCCACCGCCGTCAACGTAGATGACGATATTGCCATCGCCCTCTTCACCACATGAAGCCATACCAAAGGGTATAGACAAAGCAAGAATTATGGTTACTACAAAACTAATAATTCGTTTCATTTTTTTGCCTCCTTATATCTTTCTTTCATTATAAACTGCCATTTTTCTTTTTTCAATACCTAATTTTGCCTTTTTGTCAATTAGATGTATGATTTAATACATATTATTTTTTGTTTTTTTAAATTTGTTTGACTTTTTAAGATAAATATGTTATTTTTAATACATCTCAACTAGGAGAGATCTTTATGGCAACGACACGAAAACCGCTTTATGACCAAATAAAAGAATACCTATATAGATTTATTTTCGACGCTTTACAAAACGACAAGGAAACTATTCCTTCCGAAATATCTCTCGCAATTCAATTTAACGTAAGCCGTACCACGTCACGTAGGGCTATTGAAGATTTAAAAAGAGAAGGTTTTTTGCTCCGTAAAAAAGGTTCGGGCACTTACATAAACAAAAATTTGACCGAAGAAAATAGAGAACTTTTGAAATCTTTTAGTATTGCTCTCACCCAACCTACGGTTGCTTCTACACGAAAAACAGTATCCGTGATTATTCCCGACTTGAAAAGTAAATACATGATGGGTATACTCGACGGTATTCAAGCGTCCGCTACTAAAAACGAGTGGGACGTTATTATCGCTACGTCTAACTACGACCAAGATTTAGAAGAATCGCTCATTAGAAAATTTATACCGTATAGCCATGGATTGATTATTTTCCCCGTTAATAAAACCACTTATGACAAAGAGATTATAAAACTGACTTTAAGGAACTATCCTTTGGTAGTAATAGACAATCTTTTGCACGGCGTTGAAACGAGTTCAATCACTTCCGACAATAAAAAAAGCACGTATAAAATCGTTCAGCACTTTTTAAAAGAAGGAAAGAAAAATATTGGCGTTATATCCAACCCGTTTGACTCAGCCATATCTTTATTGGAGCGCTACCGCGGATACCGCGACGCGCTAAACGAACATAGTATACCCATAAATAAAAATCTTATTTTAAACACTTTGCAACACTATAGCGAACACTCGGTAAGCGATATACAAAATTTTCTTATCGAGAACCCCCATCTTGACGCTATAATTTGTTTTAACTACGAACTTGGCATAAAAACGCTATCGGTAATTAAAGAGGGGTTTAACCTACTTACCGTCAACGACTTGTTTATTTTTGACGAAGAATTTGAAGATTTTTACAACCTTTTAAAATACAAACCCAACTTCGTTAAACAAAACCCGTTTTTAATAGGCGAAACGGCATTTTCTATTATTTTGGAAAAACATAATAGACCTGACAATTTAAATAGATACGTGGTTATACCCGAAGAGTTGGTCTTTAGCGACCGTTAAACAATACTTAGCAAACGACTTTGACCACAACTCAAATTTAAACTATATAAAAAACCCCCTTTTGAGATTGTTTTCTCGAAAGGGGGTTTTTATTAAAAGGAATGATTTACGAGTTACGTTTATAGCATAAAAAATACAACTTACTTTTGTATTAAAATAGCAAACAATTACCAAAATAGTATCAAAGACAAAGAGCCTGCGCCCAATGGGGTGCAGGCTCTTTATGGCGGAAGGCTAAAAACCTAATCCGAACACTTGTATTTTTTAAATTTGGCAATTGATAATATTCAAACCGCCTTTAAGCAAAATTTCTTTATGGGGCAATTTTAACTTTGCCTTTATGCCATAGGGCGCAACAATTTTACCGCTAACTGCCGTACCGTCAGTTTTTAAAGCAACGTCAACCTTGCCATTCACAGTTAACACACTACCCTCTAAATTCTTAAATCCTTCAAGATACGGCGTTACCGTCAATTCGCCGTCGGCATAATTTACGCCTAATACATAAGTCTGCATTACTGCTAAAATATCGGCGAACATATGGTGATTTCTTGAGTTTGTTCCTTCAAAATCTTCCCAAAGAGTCGTTGCACCACGCTCTAGCCAATATCCAAAAGACGGATATTCGCTATTTTTCATCATTTTAATAAAGACGTCTATTCTCCCCATTTTACATAGCACGTTATGGGTATATTTTGCGCCAAGAATACCAAAAATCGACTTATAGCCCGTCTTTTCGACTAGTTTAACCAGTTTTTCAAAAAGAATTTCTTTCTCTTTTTCGTTTGCAATATCAAAATAAATAAGGGCTGAAATTGCGGTATGCCCTACTATCTCTTTTTCAACTAGATATTCTTCTTTTATGCGGTTTTTAATTTTTTCCGCTTTTTCGGTATATTCTTTCACCTTATTTTCTTCGCCTAAAATTCGGCTAAATTCAGCGAAAGTTTTAGTCATTGAATACACGTAACAACTACTAGTAAGCCTTGTTGGGCAAAGGTCTATCTCTATATTTTTAGGATAATTCCAATCGCCAAGCCCCATTTCGTAAAGCCCGTCTTTTTCAGTTGTAAAAATAAAGTCTAAATACTTTTCACAGGTTTTATACACCGTTTTTATAGCCGAAACAGAACGTTTAATACGATAAATTTCATAAGGAAGAGTAAATAGAGCGTAGTCCCACGCAGGGCCGTTCCCCCAACTATATCCCCACGTTGCCGTAGGCACGATACATGGAATCATTCCGCTATCTAATTGCGCTTCACAAATATCTTCAAGCCATTTAATTAGGTTTTCTTCACATTCAAAATTTTGAATGAATACTCTCGCCGAAAGTTGCATATCGCCCGTCCAACCGTTTTTCTCACGGTGAGGACAGTCGGTAGGAAAGCCCGTATAATTACATTTAAGCGAACGGTTAGATAAAAGTGACAACAAATTTAACCTTTCGTCACTACACGAAAAATTACCAATTTCGGGGAAAGAACTTCTAATAAATACGCCTATAAGTTGATTATCGCTAGGTATTTCTGTTAACCCTTCTATTTCAACGTACCTAAAAGCGTGATAGGTAAACGAGGGCGTATAGGTATATTCTTTGCCATCGCCCGTTAAAAAGTCGGTTTGATATTCGCCACCGTAAACGTATTGACCGTTGCTAGAATTATCTATTCTACCCTTTTCCGAGAGTCTATCGCCATAGCGAATTTTAACGTTTTTGCCGATTTTTGCCGTTAGACTAACGTAACCCGTTATAGACGTTTCAAAATCAAAGATATATCCGCCGTCGTATTTTTTTACGCTTTTATATTTTATCCTTTCCGTTTGCTTAATAGCAAACTCTTGCATACTCTTTAATTTACCTTTTGGCGGTTGCATAACTACTGCAAAAGAGAATTCATCTCCGTGATTTTGGGTAAAATCTACCCTTTCGCCAAGCCTTATTGACGATGCGGTTATTTGACCTTTTACCGAGCAGTTAAAACTCTCATCCGAAAAAAGTTCAACACCACCTTCAATATACAAAATCGCCTTGCAATTATCACGCCATTCGGCCTTGTAAAAATCCCACTCGTCCTTTGCCGTTTGATTAAACCAACCGTCGCCCAAAACTATTTCAATTTGGTTTTCACCTATTTGTAATAAGTTAGTGATATCGTAGTTGGCATATAATACGCTTTTATTATAATTTGTAAAAGGAGAGTTTAAAAGGTCGTCGCCCACCCTTTTACCGTTGATTTTCGCTATGAAAAGCCCAAGCCCCGCTACGTGCAAATAGGTGGGTTCGATTTTTTCTACGTTGAAATTTTTCCATAGATAGGTTGCCGGATTGCCGTTAAAATTCTGTTTATCAATTTCAACACTTCCCGCTCCTATCCACTTGCATGCTTTAGGAAAACCACCAACGAGCGCAGTTCTAATCTCGATTGATTTTTTATCTATTTTTCTACCCGAATAACTTTCAAAAGTGGCTCTATAAGTCGATAAACGGTCAAAAGAGCCTAAATACTCATAGTGGCATAAACTAGACCTTACTTCGTCGGTAAAAAAGGTTTTACCGTTCTTTTCTATCGTTACTAAAAAGCCTTCTTGGTTAAAATCGGTTTCCCAAGTAAATACGGCGCGCCTATCAACGCTAATAGGCGCATCCTGTCCGTTACACTTTAAATTTTTTATCATTTTATTCCTTATCGAAAATTTCAATTACTTTATAAAGCATACGCATCACGTGGAACGCACCCTTATAAGTATGCCCCTTGCAAGGAGGTTCGGTAGGCTTGCCATCACGCCTTAAATAACCAAGCCATTCACCATATTCTCTATCTGAAAAATGATCGAAAGCATACGCCGTAATTTTTTCAAACCACTCTTTGTACTTTATTTCACCCGTCACCGAGTAAAGATATAACGACGCAATTATGGCTTCGTTATGCGTCCACCAAAGTTTCATATCGTGCTCGTACGCTTCTACCGGGTTACCTAAAACGTCTTTAAAGTACAAAATACCACCGTATTCGTTATCCCATCCGAGAGCAATAGAAATATCGAATATGGTTTTAGCAAAATCAATAATCGACTTATCGTTTCTGTATAAACCTTCTTCAAGTAAAAACCAACTCGCTTCAATGCAATGTCCGGGATTTACAACTCTCCCTTCTGACACAGACGATAAAAACTCGTTTTTATCGGTGACACTTTCAAGCATAGCGCCGAGATCAGGCTTGTAAAACGCCTTTATATCTTCAATAAGTCCCGAAATAATATCAGTATATTTGTCGGCGTTTTTACTGTCTGCATTTCGCATAATGGACGAGACGTTGAGCATTATCATTGGTTGAGATAACCCCTTTAATCTTCTCGTTTCAGAGATTGTTTTAGGAGTAATTTTATAAGGATCGCTAGACGGGTCTTTATACATTTTATAAACAAAATCATAGTATTTTATCGCTTCGTCTAACTTAGTTTGATCGCCCGTTGCCATAAAAAATTCGGCGTTTGCGATAATATAAAACGTTTCGCTAAACCAATATCTTCTCTTGCGCAAAGGCTTTCCATCGCAAGTTACGGTAAAATACATCCTTCCATCGGTTTTATCCGTACACTTTTCCCTTGCAAAATCAATACAACTTTTTGCAAAATCAAGATATTTTTGTTCTTTACCAAATTGATTGCAAAGATGCGAAAATGTATAACCCGTTCTGCCCTGCATCCAAACGCTTTTATCCGTAGAATAAACCCTACCCTTTCTATCAAGGCAGTTCTTTACCCCGCCGTTTTCGTCGTCTACGCCGTTATTAAGCCAAAACGGTACGCAAGAATCAAACAATTCGCTCTTAAATAAATCGTAATATTTTGCTCTTAAATCTTTCATGCTCTACTCCAATTATTTTTCAGATAAAACTACGAAACTATTTGCATAAACCTTTAAATTGATTGCGCCCTTTTCTCTGTTTAAAACTGCGCTTGCCTCAATAGGCGTACATTCGCCCGAACATTTAGACGCTCTTACTTCATAGAGATTCATTTGAGAAGGCGCGCCAAAGTTAGTATTTACAAAAGAAATTTTCTTAGTTGAACTACCCACGTTACAAATCATATAAGTCCACTTTCCGTCGGGAAGTTTATAAGCAACGGATACGACGTCACCGTCTTTTTTAACGTCCGTCGTAATGGGATATATTTCGCTACCGATTTCGGTATACTTAGTTATAAGAGACCAAGTGTAATATTGCGGTCTTGCTTCCCAATCGTTATTTCTAAACTTCCAAAGACCTAGATTCATCATAAACGAACCATACATCATATCGAAAATTTCCCAATATTTCATACTCGAACAACCTTGGTTTGCAAGTGAAATCATATATCTTGCCAAAAACAACGCTCTGTCGTAAGTATCAATATCCGTTTGGTTTGCCGAGTCGATAACGTTTTTACTTCCAAATTCGGCGATTGCCCATTCTTTGCCCGTAACGCTTACTATATCGTTAATAGCCCAACCATAATCCAATAAAGTTTCGTTCTTATCCTTATCGTCGTAGGTATAAGATGAAATAGTATATTTGTCAAACACGTCGTCAAGGTCGTTAACGTAAATATTAAAGCCTATCGCGCTTTGAAGGGCAACTGCAGGTCCTGAGAATTTAATTTTATCTCTTATGCCTTCTGCCTTTAACTTGTCGTTTACAATTTTAGCAAGTTGAACGAATTCACTGTGACTTACCCTTTGTTCTGCCGTAAAATACGAAAGATTTGGCTCGGGGAAAATACTAAACTCAGAAACGCAAGTATATTGTTTTACGTTTAAAATATAATTTAAAAGCGCGTATACGTTTTCAGCAAATTCTTGAAGCCCCGGGAAAGGATTTCCTTGTTCATCAACGAGTTTAGGCGAAGTTATCCAACTTCTAGTAAAGGGGACTCCAAGCCAAGTACCCTGTACGTTAGGCAATCCGTTTTCATCTAAATCTTGAGATTCAAACGTTGCACAACAGCCGTAAACGCTAAGGTCGACTAAAATACCGTTCTCTTCGCAAAAATCTAAAAGACGATAGAGTTGTTCCATTTCAATAGAATTCATATCTACGTTTTTGCTATCGTAGTTAAATTTATTGTAATCGTCGTTGTCATTTCCCCTTTCAAACCATTCGGGGAAAACTTGCGTCCTTATTGCTTGAAGATTCATTTCTTTAATTCTTCTGTACGCTTCGTTTAACTCAACGTCAGACATATTGTTGTACGCCTTATAAATATGAGTGTCTATTTGAGCGCCGTAACCTTCGGTTTTTACACCGTTACTTTCCCCTATGGTAAGTTGAGTATACCCTTCAGGAACGACAGGTGGCTCGATTGATTCAACTTCCGAAGTAGGATCTCCACAACTAAAACACACTGATAACAGCATTATAGCGCAACATATTAATGCCAACGCCTTTAAAAAAACTTTTTTCATTTTTACTCCTGTTAATTTTGCCACGGTGAAATTCAACGTGGCAAAATACTCTTTATTTGTTAGATATTACAGTAAAACTGTTAGAACGAAGGGTAATATTTAATATTCCACCTTGCATCTGCGCTGTAGTCGACGCCGTAACCGTTCTGTTATTATTGGGCAAAGTCGTCCCCGACACCGAATATACGTTCATAACCTTTTGAGCCGAACTGTGAAGACTAGTTATACTAATTCTCTTGGTTGATTTTCCGCTATTAGCAATCAAATAGGACCACGCGCCGTTAGGCAAACGATATGCTACCATACACACGTCGGGATCAGACGATTGAACGGGATAAATATCGCTACCAAATTCCGTATACTTAGTGATGAGCGACCAAGTATAAAACTGCGGACGAGCGACGGCGTTAAATTCTTCGCCGATTTCCTTCCAAAGTCCCAAACGCATTATATAACCGCCGTAATTTACGTCGTTTAATACCCAATATTTAATATTGGTGCAACCTGCGTTAGTATAGTTTATTACCGTTCTCGCAAGAAAAATCGCTCTGTTATAAGTATCGATATCAGACTGGTTTGCAGGGTCTATAAACCTATTTGAACCACTTTCGCACACTCCCCAAGTACAGCCTACTGCTTTACACGCTTGAACGTTATTGTAAGCGTACTCGTACATTTCGGCGTTGGTGCTTTCGTCGTTAAATTTATATACTGAAGAAGTATTAGTTTCGCAAACGTCCTTTAAGTTGTTGACGTAATTTTTATATCTTTCAAGGTCGTTAGCGCAGTCTCCCGGTCCAGCCATAGTAACTTTACCCCAAAGATTTTTTGCGACGAGTTTTTCTTTTACAATTTTGCAAAGTTTAAAATATTCGTTGTCGTCGCAATATCCGTTTTTATCAGGGAAAGAGCCGTTTGGCTCGGGGAAAATACTAAAAACGTATAAACAAGTATATTTTTTAACGTTTAGCAAATGATCTAACGCAGCGTAAACAGCTTCGGCAAATTCTTCATAGCCTGGGTACGGATTGCCGTTTTCATCTTCAAGTTTAGGTGCTGTTATCCAGTTGTTTTGATAAGAATTTGCAAGCCAAGAACCTTTTATTAAACCGTCTTGTGACACAAAATTTCTATTACAGCCGTAAAAACTCAAATCAACCTTGATGTTTCTTTCTTCACAGATATCTAAAAGTCTATAAAGTTGTTGCATTTCGATAGAGTTGAAATCTACGTTTTCACTCGTCTTTTTAAACACGTTGGGCGATCCGTTGTCGTTACCCCTTTCGTACCATTCGGGGAAAATTTGCGTTCTGATGGACTGAAGTTCCATATCGTCCACACGAGCAAGCCACTCGTTCATCTCTTCTTCACCGTAAAAGTTATTGTACGCCGTTTTAAAGATATGAGTATCAACTTGACATCCGTAACCTTCGGTTTTATAGCCGTTTGAGTCACCTACGGAAAGTTGTAAGTAGCCATCGGGAACGGTTGGCGTTAAATCTAACATGACGTCTTTTTCAACGGATTCGATAATAGGTGTAGACTCGTCGTCTTCGCCACCACCGCCACCTATCGTACACCCGGTAAATATGCCGAACGATAGAATAAGCGACATAACGCTAAGTATTTTTTTATTCATTATTTCTCCTTTTAATAATTAAGACTACGCCAGCAAGTAAAGCAATGGGAAAGAAAGTTGTTGCAATAGAACCACCGCAACCTTCTGCAACGGATTCAGCGTTGCTTTCGGTATTAGTAGAACTTTCAGGCTCAACGCTACCGTTTACTCTTATGGTAAGATAATTCTTTGCTAGGTTGTCTTCACTTACCGTTGCGGTAAAGTCAATATCGTAAGAACCTTCAGTAGTAGGAATCCAAGCCCAGAAACCGTTAATAATTTCACCGATAGGTTCACCGTTACAAGTAACTTCATAAGTCACCTCGTCCGTTCCTTCGTAGACAAAAAGGTCAGAGAGTTGAATTTCGACGGGGTCGCCTGCATCATAAGAAGGCGCTACTTGATATTCGTTTGCCGTAATTTTGAATACGGGCGCTGCGCATTGACCTACTACTTCACCTTCGGGGTTATCGTCGTAAGAAATGAGTTTTGCCTTTTTTACTTCAAGGAAGTTGTTCATTCTTGAAGGAGCGTATCCGCCCGGCCAGTCGGAATTGGTATAAATACCGATACCGCCCGAAAGTTCGGAATATTTTACTTCGTATTCTCTTGCCGTATCAGAATCGTAATAATAGTCGTCGTCACGGTCAAATTCGGCAACTTTAACGCCATCGATATAAGCAATCCACTTTTTACCCGTTACGCCATCGTTATTATAGTTTTTGATTTCAATTTCAATCCAATGGTCTTTGCCGTCAACTACGTTTACGTCGGTATAGCCAGAAGGTTGATAAAATTGACCAGACGTTTGGCAGTTGCTTGCAAAGGCGTTGTAATACATAAATCTTGAAATGGGCAATCCACCCGAAGTAAGACCAAAGCAGAACGAACCGTATACCTTGTTTGCATACCAAGGTTTGCCGTCCTCTGCCAAAGCGTCTTCGGGAGCACGGTCGATAAGGAAGGTTATATACGCTTCAGAATACTTCCATTGAGCGCCCTTTTCGGGGATATTAAGGTTGGCGTTTACCAAAAGAGAAAGTTTAAATTCGCTAAAATTGCCACCCCTAAAATAGGTAACGCATTGTTGGTCTTTAATAAAGTTGTCAAACTTCATACCAGACGTTTCGTCAACCGTAAATTGCGCCGAGTTTAAAGTAGGGAAAAACCAGTTGTGCTTGTTGATAGCAAGGTTTTCTTCATCCGAGCATTCAACCGTATACTCGTCCGCACGGACGGTATTTACAGGTCTAAAAACGCTCAAAGTTAAACCGAAAAGCAATGCAAAGACTGTAACTAAACTTAAAATCTTCTTCATTTATTTCTCCTTTATCACTTTCTTGAAATTGTGTATAAGTTATATTGATTTGTAAGCCAAGTCAAATATTCAGCAGCCGTAGTCCTATACCTTTGCGCTTGCGCAATGAAAGTGGTTGACGGATCTACTACGCCGTTCCACGCTTTAACTAAACAGTCTTGGAAAAAGTCGTTTTCAGCAGTTTGGTGATTAAGCGCCATATCGGTAGGCTCTCCTATAAAGAGCATATTTTCGCAAACGTTTTTAAAGGTGGGCGCGTTTCTTACGGTATCAATCCAACCGTATTCTTCCGCAGTATAATGATCGTAAAGTTTATACGAATACTCTTGCCATTTTAAAAGCCCGTACATACCCGAATACGGGGGATTTGTTTCGTATCTATCCTTTTTATTTGCAGGGTAAACGTACTTACCTTCACCCGAACTGATCCAATGTTCGTTTTCAACGCCGTATGTTGCAAGGTCGTAGTTTGCCTTTTCACTTGCAAGCCAATCGAGATATTCTAAAATAACTTCGTTTTTACTAGATCTCTTGTTGATTACTAAACAACTGCTTGCCTTTTGCTTTGCCATATAACCGCGTTTGTCGGTCTTGTTTCCGTTTTCGTCAACGCCGTACAAAGGTTCTAAAATGGTAAAGGTTGCGTTGGGGTTTGCAGCCTTGCACTTTCTTGCAACCGAGATGAGTTTAGTTATTTCGGGGTCAACGGTAAAAATAGCAGTTTTACCATTTACAAACGACTGTATCTTTTTGTCCTTTTGACCGGTATAACATTCTTCTTCCCAAAGACCGTCGTGCGACCATTTGTATTCAAGGCAAATAGTTTCGTAATAACTTTCGGCTATTTGACCGGGAACGACCGAAGTTGCCGCTCCGCTATCGCCCGTCGATTCAACGACTTTGAAAGTGTAACCGCTGTTTGAGAATGGACCTACGGTGAGAGTAGATTCAACGTCCCAAGGATATCCGCTAAGGGGTGCGGTAATCTCGGGAATTTGAGCCTTCATTCTATACATCATATCTTCAAAATCTGCGATTGTTACAAGAGTTTTTAATTTACCATTGGGCTTTGCGTCAATAGGACCTAAATCGTCGCTGTGACCTGCTTCTACGGTATATCCTACTCTTGCCATATAGTCAGTTCTAACCAATACGCCGTATTGATTAGAAAATTCTAACGAAGGAATACCCCAAACTGAACCGTCGATAGTCGTCGTTGCGGTGAGTTCGTCTTGAACGAGAGAATATAAATTATCGTAAAGGGGAATCATGTCGCTAAGTTCCATACATACGTTTTGACTTATAACGATTTCGTCAATGCCCGCTTGCCCAATATAACCAACGGCAGCGTCCCAACTGTTTGAAGCCATTTTGTTAGACATAACGTCGTTGAAGTCGCTTTCGCTATAAACTTGAACGTCTAAATTGATTTTTATGCCCCTATCTTGATAGAACTTTTCTTCAATTTTAGATTTTACGTAAGCGTCGTCGTTTTTAGCAGACATTTCGCCTGACGAAACGTAAATAGTTACGGTGTGTACGGTGTCGTCGCCACCAGCGGAGTCAGAACTTCCCGATTGAACGGATTCTTCACCGCAAGCAACTGCAGACAACGCCATAATGAGAGTTAAGATTAAAATTAAAAGTTTTCTCATAATTTCCTCCTTCTTTTTTTGCATATTAGTGATTTTAAGATTTTAAAAACTATTCTTTTACCGAACCCAAGATTACCCCATTTATGAAATACTTTTGAAGAACGGGGTAAACGATAACTATTGGCAAGGTTGCAACTACTACGGTTGCGTTTTTGATTGCTTCAGTAGGAAGATCGGTATTTTGCCCAACTATAGCCGACGCGTCTTGAACGACTTCACGAAGGATTGACTGAATAGGCGCGATTTCTCTATGGTTTTTATCAATGAAAAGCAAAGGTCCAAACCAGTTGTTCCAAAAACCTACTGCCGTAAAAAGAATTACAGTAGCAATTACGGGGAAACTCGTAGGCAATACGACTTTTACAAGAACTTGAACGTGCGACGCTCCGTCAAGCCCTGCCGCTTCGGTAAGCGACGGGGGAATATTGTTAAAGAAGTTTCGCATAAGTAAGATATTCCACGCGCTTATCGAGCCGGGTAAAATAATCGACCAAAGCGAGTTTTCAAGTCCAAGCCCCGTTACTACGAGATAGTAAGGAATTGTTCCGCCTGCAAAAAGCATAGTAAAAATGGCTATTATTGAACAAAGTTTTTTACCCACGAAGTCTTTTTGAACGAGCGCAAACGCGTATAGAGCGCAGTTTGCAACCATCATTAAAGTTCCGACTACCGTTACGAAAATAGAGTTGCCTAAAGCCCTTACGAATAATGAGTTAGAAAACAATACGTATTGATACGCAAAAAAGTCGATTTCTTGTGGGATTAAAGTATACCCGTACTGAGCAAACGAATTTGCCGTCGATACGGATGCCGAAAGTATGAGTATTACTGGAATTATAAAGGTTAGCGTAAGCAAAGATATTACGGCAATATTTAAGACGTTAGCAACTCTTGCAGATTTTGACTTTACCATGATATCACCATAATCCGGGGTTGTCGGTTTTGCGGACTATAACGTCTGCTCCAACTACCAATCCGAGCGAAATTATACTTTGAACTAAGGATATTGCCGTCGACGAACTGAAACCCTTTGGACCTCCTTGCAAATTTCTATAAACTAAACTGCTGAAGACTTCGGTTACTTCTCTAAGCTCATAGTTCGATTCTCCAACGAGTGAAAAGATTTGATCGAAATCGTCTTTTATCAAATTGCCGGCGTTGAGTATAAGTTGTATACCTATAACGGGCATCATACCCGGCAAGGTTACCGTCCACAACTGTCGCCACGGGGTTGCGCCGTCTATCGACGCCGCTTCGTAAAGGTCGGGATTTATTGCGGTTATCGCCGCAAGATAAACTATAGTTCCCCATCCAACGGATTTCCAAAGCGAAGTAATCGTGATTATACCCCACCAATATTGTGGTTCGCTATAAAACCTAATCTTTTCTCCACCAAACGCCACTATTACCTGATTGATAATACCGCCGTTTGACGTTAAAAGAAGATATACTATGTTTGAAACTACTACCCACGATACAAAGTAGGGCAAGTAGGAAATCGTTTGTACCGCCTTTTTGAAAAAACCGTTTTTTAAAGCGTTGAACATAAGCGCTAATATTATAGCAGCGGGGAAACATACAACGAATTTTAAAATAGCCATTAAAACGGTGTTTCTTAAAATCATACCGAATTCCGAACCCGGGTGAGTAAATAAGGTTATGAAATGCTCAAACCCAAAATTGTTTGCCCATTCGCTACCAAAAATGCCACCGTCAACCGTATAATTTTTAAAGGCTACTATAATACCCACCATAGGCGCGTAGTTAAATAGCGCAAAAATTATAAGCCCAGGAAGAACGAACAGATATAATACCTTATTCTTGACCATTTTTCCCCAAGTTTTACTCTTGAAGAATTTTTTAAACGCCCCTGTCGTAAAACCTAAGGTTATAAGAGCGCCGACTATAAGTACAATTGCGCCGATTATGATATAAGGCGTAAAATCAAATGAAGGCTTAAATACAACGTAGCCTATGAAAGCGCTGT
Source organism: Clostridia bacterium (assembly GCA_017466825.1). Classification (GTDB taxonomy): domain Bacteria; phylum Bacillota; class Clostridia; order Christensenellales; family Borkfalkiaceae; genus UBA10281. The sequence goes on along the minus strand of JAFTTJ010000006.1, from coordinate 89,137 downwards.
ACTCACCGACCTGTATAAACGGCTCGCCGTTTTTTATACCCGTTTCTTGAGCAGTGACCTTTTGAGGAAGGACTGTAAGTTTGTTTCCGTCAATCGTCGCGTTAAAATCGCTATAAACAAGTATTTCGCCGGGAAATTCAAACGTTAAAGACGTTACGTTTTCAATACCGCAAATTACAAAAGTAAAAAAGTAATTTTCTTCGGTATAATATGCGTTGGTGTTTGATTTAAAGTCGTCGGCTAATATTTCTTCGCCAGACGTGGTCTTGGGGTTTACTGCAACCTTTTCACTTATCTTAAAAGTACTGTTGTTGTAATTTACTAAATTTCTAGTTGGTATAACGCCTTTTGATAGTTGCGAAAAAAGATTGCGTTGAACGAGTTGAGTGCCGAAACTAGTGCCCGTTTCAAAAGAAAAACTACCTAGACCTTTGGTGTCTGCAATAGGTTTAAATTTTATTACGGCAACGAATGAGTCGCCTTTTTCTTCTAAAGATTTGATTTCTAACCTTTCTCTTTGCGACTGCGTTGCCACACCCGAACAGATTTTTTCAAGGTTTTTTTCTATGGCAGATTTGTCTACCCCTTCCTGTTTTTGGATAACGACGGTACACTCGCCCGAGCCGTCTTTTTCAAACGTGGTGTGCACGTTTATACATCCCGTCATCGTTAAAATTGCTAGGGCGATAGTCATTATTACGATTGTTTTTATTATGCTCTTTAATTTCACGCAAAGCCTCCTATCGTAATTTGTGAAATAAATCTACATGGTAATTCAGTATGAGTATATTATACATTAAACTAGGTTTAAAACGAATAGTATTACAATACTATTTATTTAACACTTTTTGACATTTGCTGTGTTTTTTTAGAGAAAACCTTTAAAATTTTGCATTTTGTGACTTTTTAAAGAGCACTTGACATACGGCTGATTTTATGTTATTATTTTTATCATCAACCCCCAATAGGTACTCTATGAGAACGAAATATCATTTTGACAACAACTTTACAACTGACCCTAAAACTTTAGGGGATTTAGTGTTATATCAACTTGGTGAAATGTTGTGCGACTCTACGACCGTAGTCGAGCCACACGTTCATTTGGATTGGTTTGAATTAACCTACGTTTTTCAAGGATCAGGCACGATTTATACCAACGACGTTTCTCTTCAAGTTAACGAAGGTGACGTTTACGTTTCTTTCCCTAGAGAAATACATAAAATAGTTAGCGACAACATAAACCCTTTGCGCTACTGCTTTTTTGCTTTTAATTTTACCGACAAAGAGCGATTTGCAGAAGTTGTAGAGTCTTGGGAAAAGTTTAGACATCCAAAATCGAGAGTTTTGCATTCCCCACACTATGAAAAGTACTTTTCCAACGCATTACACTACATAAACACCATGACTGCGCCACTCATGACAAAACTACTTGAATACGAACTTTTAACCTTAATCATACGCGTAGCGCATAGGGCGCAATCGTCAAATCAAGAATACCATCCGCCAAAAGTAAATAATTTTCAGTTGCTCACCTTTAACATTGCAAATTATATTGACATAAATCTCACCACAATGGACGACACGTCCTGTCTAGCCGAAGTTTTTAACTACAATTATTCTTATCTTTCGCGTTGTTTTAAAAAATGTATGCAAACGTCAATCTCTCAATATTTTAACGATAAAAAGTTAAATATGGCTAGAAACCTACTCGAAGGCGAGAGTTTACCCATCACCGAAATTGCGACGAAACTCAACTACTCTACTATTTACGTTTTTTCACGCGCGTTTAAAAACAAATACGGCGTTTCGCCTACCGAATACAGAAACGCCCATTTAGAAAAGAAAAAACAACAAGAGTGATTAGTTGCGCCGTTCTAATAAAAGCAAAAAAATAACGCCCCGAATTAACGGGGCGTTTTTAGTTTTAGTTAAACCGTTTTAAGATTGTATTAGTCTTTCTTTCTAAATAACGCTACTGCGCCTACTAAAGCGAGTAAAGAGAACACAGCGGGAAGACCTACTGCGCCCGTACAACCTTTTTTAGCGGGTTTGCTTTCTGGCGTAGATTCTGGCGTAGACTCTGGCGTAGACTCTGACGGTTGAAGTGTAAGTTTATATTCGTCGATAGCAATTTGGATATCTTCAAGTTTTTGAACGTCTACGTAAGCCTTTTGAGCGTCGGTAAGCGCGTCTATCATATCTTGAGCGTCAACCAAGTCGATTTCTGCTTGTTCTACGTTGTCTGCAGTAATAGTTGCGTAGGTTTCTGCCAATCCGTCGATAAAGTCGATAACGGGCTTTGCCGCTGCCTTATCTGCAACGATTACGAGTTGAGCGTTTGCAAGCGCGATAATGTGTTCAGCGTATAAAACGTTGTCAACGAACTCGTTGTCAAGGTCAGCAATAAGCGCTTCAGCTTGAGCCTTAACGTCTGCAGCGTTTTCTTCGGTAGGAACTTCTAAACCGTAAATTGCTCTCTTAATTGCAACTGCTTCATTGTAAGCGGTGTAATCAATGGTGCTTTCTACGCTATATTTAACGTTACTAATGATAGGATCTACGTTGTGAGCGCCGGTTGCTCTAAACATAAGATAGAATTCTTCAGATGCGCCCATTGCCGTATCGTATGCGTAAACTTGTGAAAATTCTTCAACGTCGTTGCGGAATAAAGTAATCTTTAATCCTTCTTCAAGACTTTCGGTAACCCACTTGAAGTGTTGGTCTGTTCCGTCGAAAATTTTAGTTACGTCAGGAGTCGTTTTAGCAATAGTAGTATAGTTCATATCTACAACGTAATACTCCGACGTTCCGGTAGTAGTTATTCTGAATCTTGCTTGACCTTCAGCAAAGGTTAATCCATCCCATAATTGCGAATGGAAGTTACCAAAACCTAAATAATACCAAGCGTTTGCGTCAGCCGTTCCGTTAATAGTGAATTCTACTACGCTGTCAACGGGGATGGCAACTTGACCGTCAAGGTAATCTTGACCACCAAGTTTAATTTTATCGCTTTCGATTGTTGAAGAAACGCAGCTCCAGTTAGACGCGCTTGCTAAAAGGTCGGTGGTATCCATAGCCGCACCTTCTTTTTCTACGAGTAAATCTTCAACCTTAACGCTTGTAATAACCGCTGAGCACGTTTCGCCAAAACCAAACTCTAATTGGTTTTTAGCAACGACGTTAACGTCGTTTACCATAAGACCGATAACCTTTCCGCCGACTAAAGCTTCGACGTAAACGCCTTCGTCACCGTCGGTAAGTTCAGGGGTAATGGTGATAACAACGTCGCTTGCCGCAGCTAACATAGCGGGAGCCCAGTCACCTTGAGCAGTTATCTTTCCGTTTTTATCGTCGTGTTGTAACCAAGCGTTACCGTCGTCGTCTAAACTTAAATAAACGCTTGCGGTAGGAATATCGATAATTCTAACCTTTAAAATAGGTCTATGAATAGCTTCAGCGGGATCGGGAACATCCTTCAACTCTACTTTGAAAGTGATTTTTGCCTCTGCGGGAACGCCGTCAATTAAAGTTGCGGCAGCGCCGCCGTTTGCGCCTACGTTTAAAGTAGCGGTAGTTGCATCGTAAGTAACGCCGTCAGCTTCAGCAACTTCCCAAAGGTCTGCTTTACCTAAAAGGTTATCTTCGTCGATAACGGGAGCGGGAGCTTCGCCTTCTTGCTTAACGGTAACAGACTCAATATGGAGATTATCGGTAACGGTTGAGTTGCCATATCCACCTAAAGTTAAAACGCTTCCGCAGTACAAAGAAGTGCTTGCAATAGAACCGTCATAGTGTACGGTTTCGTCGATAGAAAGCTTAAGATCGTATGCGGTTTCGCTCGTCTTATATTCAATAGTTATAACGTGATCTTTTCCGTCAATATAGTTAGTGGTAGCTTCGGCAACAACCAATTGATTGTGTACGCCTGACGATGCTCCGCCTATTTGATATTGCCAAGCGCAAACCGAATTAGTTTGAATTTCAAGTGCAAGGTGCTCTGCGCCTTGAGCGATTTCCCAGAACTTCATTGCGCCACCGTCAGCAGTGCCTGAAGCGTCGGCAAATACAACTTTCAAAAAGCCGTTTGCATTAGCGTTTTCAGAATTGAAAGTGATGCTTATCTTGCCTTCGTAAGGAAGAGCGTCCTTTAAAGCAACAGCGCCAACTGCAGTATCCGTACCATACGAATCGAATAAGATTCCGTTTTCGTCCATCGTTACGAATCCGTAATGACTGGTAAACCAACTTGGCGTCCAAAGACTGGAATCAATGGCAAGGTTAGTTTCGCCGTCGTACTTTTCGCCACTTGCATAAGCAGAAGTAAAGCCAAAAGCAGAAGCAACGATACATAATGCCGTCAAAATAGCAATAAGTATTTTCTTTTTCATTTTCTTCTCCTTTTTGTTGTTTTATGATAAATTTAACAACTTAACAAATTTAGTATACATCGCAAAATCTAAAATATAAATAGCATTATTGAACTATGCTTTTAACTTTTTTTGACTTTTTGTCTTATTACAAAAGTCGCAGCAACAATCAAAATACAACCTATTTCCGCTCCTGCAATACTTCCACCACACCCGCCGTCAGATTGCTCGTTTACGTCGCTTTGCAATGTCGATTCGTGTAAATTTTGACCTGCGCTCTCGCTTTGACTTTCTTGCGAAGAACTACTCTCTTCCGCATCTAAAGCCACCGCAACGGATAATTCTTCAGTCAAACGGTTATACGAATTATCTTGATAAACAATAATTGCTGAATAGGTGTTTTCGCCAGTTTCCTCATACGACAAAACCTTTGCTACTCGCGTTTCGGTGATTCCTTTATAAGTAATAACTCCAATTTCAAAAGTTCCTGAAAACTCGCTTTGGGTGAGCGCCAACGAAGTTTCGTCTATTTTTTCGACGTATTTACCTAAATAATCGACTCGGTCAGTCGTTATACCAACTATACCCCTTGCAACTGCGCCTTCAGTATCGCCCGTTGAAGAAAACGTCCAACAATATGGCAAATAGCCCCTTGCAAGACTGTTTTTAAACACCCACGTGTCCGACATAAACGTAGACTTCGACGGATTTGGCGTTGTGTTTAAAGCGTTTACTTGCGCCATATATACGAGAAAATCCGATTTAGTCGTGCCGTTTAAGTTGGCAGTAGGTATATTGGGAACTTGATCTCTCACAAGCCCGAGTTCCGTTAACCCAAAGCCTATCGCAACGACTTGATCTGCAATATCGTACTTTTCAATAAGTTTACCCAAGAGCGCGGGATAATGCGACTGCGCATTTTTCGTTTCAACTACTAAAACGACGTCTTTACCCTTGAAATATTTGAAAACGTCTTCTAAAGTAGGTATTTCACATGGGGTAACGGCTTGCCCGTTTGAATTTTTGACGACTTTATACTTGCGAATTTCACTAAGAGTCATTTGTAACACGTTACCAGTTCCGTCGGTAGTAGAAGATAATCCATCGTCGTGCATTATCACGATTTCACCGCTCTTGCAAACCTTCGTGTCGAGTTCAACGTGCGTTGCGCCACTTTCATACGCCGCAATCATGCCTTCTAACGTATTTTCGCCAGCGACGCTTGGAAGCCCCCTATGTCCAATGCCGTAAAAGCCCCTAGACAAGGTTTTTCCCTCAATGCTTAAATAGGTTTCGTAAACGGTAGCGTAATTATCAGTAACAAAGCCTACCGCCCCGCTCGCTATACACGCGTACACGTCGTGCGCGCTATCAATATTTGATTTAAGCCACACGGATTTAAATCTACCTTGCAACTCAAAAACCTTTTTTGCGTCAACCTGATTTTGGTCAAAAATGCCGATAATCGACTTATTTACGCTCATTTGGTTTGCAATTTGCCCTGCAGACATGTTTGAAACGTCCGTTTTAGTATAGTCGATAACACCGCGAATACTCTTCCTATCGTCCCTTACTTTTTTGACTAGCGCAGGCGAAGTCGATACTACCGAAAAGTCAATAAAGTCGTATCCCCTTGTCGAGAGATAGTCAATTAGCGCATCAGCAGCGCCTTCAGTTTCAACTCGTACGGCAGGAATCATTTTAGATTTTATATACGTGGTACGAAAAATATCGTAATCTATTCTTTCCCCACCGCATAAAACGGTAAAGTTTTCATCCACTTCAACTATCATCGTTGCAGGACGAACCATTTTTGAAGATACCGTTTTGGTAAACGGCGACAAATCGTCTCCGTCGTCGTATTCCATAATTACTGAAGCAGGCGCAATAAGTCCACTACTGGTTGAATATACGTTTATCGCGCTCTCCGTTTCAGCTATGGCGCTAATAGAATTAGCTAAAGGTAAAAGGCATATCGCCAAACTCACAACTATTAGTTTGAATATCTTTTTCATTTTTTCCCCTTTAGATAGTATTCTTTTAAAAGAATACTAATTTTCCACTTCTTTTTCAATAACAAAAAAGCACTCTCTATTTAACAATTTATGACTTTTTATATTTTGCAAAAAAACAATAAATTATTTGTCAAAAATTGATAAATAAAATTAAAATTTAGTATTTACAACGACTTAATTTTGAGTTATAATATTCTTATCACAAATTGCAAGTGAGGAACCAAAATGAAATCGATCTATCCTATTTCGGGAACGTTTATCGACGAAATCACCTATGATATCCCATCTTCCAATTGGTCGAGAGAAGAATGGGCTAAAGACCTTGACAATATGATGGAAGTAGGTATAGATACCGCAATATTTATTCGCGGTGGTTTTTACAATAAAACGATTTTCCCTTCTAAACATTTTCCGCATATAAAAGACGAAACTGACGATTTTGCCGGCTTTATTTTAGAAGAAGCGCAAAAACGTGGGATAAATATCTTTTTCGGTCTTTATATTTCAACTTTAACTTGGAACGACGGCGACGCACAAACCGAAATTGAAAGAAACAGACTTTTCATTGACGAAGTATTAGAAAGATACTCTCATTTTACTTCATTTAAAGGTTGGTATATCCCCCACGAAGTTGGAAACGACGTCTTTAACATTTCCGACGTGTTTAACGGTCTTGGTAAACTTTGCAAGGAAAAATCACCTGAAAAACCTATTTTAATCAGTCCGTTCTTTTACACTACGGTCATGGTAAACGAAGGCGCATTATCCCCCGAACAAACTTTTGAAGAATGGGATAAAATTTTGGCAAAATCGGGGGGCTATATCGATTACTGCGCTTTTCAAGACGGCTCTGCCCCATTTGACAAAATGGACGAATATTTTGCGCAAGCAAAGAGAGTTTGCGACAAATACGGCATTGAACTTTGGTCTAACGTAGAAGGCCTAGATAGAGATATTCCAAAAGTTTTCGCCCCCGTTAGTTTCGACGTTTTAAAAGCAAAAATTAACAAGGTTAAACCATACGTTAAAAAATATATCACTTTTGAATTTTCACATTTTTTAAGTCCACAGTCTATTTACCAATCGGCAAGGAATTTAAACAAACTCTATAAAGAGTATTACGGGAAAAACCCTTTCAAAGGTTAATACTGCAACACTTAACTTTATATATTTTACGCGAAAGCGAAAAGGACACCTAAAATAGGTGTCCTTTTGGTTTATGACGTCAATCATCCGTTTTCATATTGTGCAATCCTTTTGCTTAAGAGCGATTCAAAACTTTCGCCGTATGGCGAAATAATTCTTAATAAAAAACAAAGAGCCTGCGCCCAATGGGGTGCAGGCTCTTTATGGCGGAAGGCTAAAAACCTAATCCGAATTTTTACATTTAAGCTATTACTTTAAAGTCTTTTTGAGAAACTAAAATTTCAACGCTTTCGTCAGCATTTTCGCCTACGTTATCAAACAATATAGCCCACTTGCCATTTATAGCGTAAGGCTTTAAAACACATCCAGTCATACCTTTAAAAATGCCTTCTTCGTTGTATTCGGGCTTATCTACTAAAAGTTCAATTTTATCGTATTCTTCTACGTTTATAATAGATAAAGAATCGTATTTGTCAATATCTATATTTTCCATCGTTTCTTTCATTTCTTCTATTATTTCGGCAGAAAAAATCTTGCTAAATTTAAACTTTAAGAATTCTTTCTTTACTTTGGCAAAAGCAAACTCTCCTACGTTTTTGGGGTTTGAAAACCAAACTAAACAAGAGCAGTTGTAAACTTTAACAACCGTACCGCCATAGCCTTTAAAGATTCCTTTTTTGCTTAATTCTTCTAGGTTTGCTATTAATTCAACTTCATCCCAAAGATTCATTTTACCCTCCTAATGGCGTATTACAAGTAATTAGCCCTAACGGGTGAATCATCCACCCAGAAACAAATTCAACTTGTCTGTCGTTTTTATTTGTTATAATTATAGAAATATTTATTCGTTGTCCGTATCTGTCCAATTTACCGAGGGTATAATTGCCCGATTTGTATTCGCGTTCTGCCTGACGTTCAAACTCTTGTTTTAACAAATTAGAATCAGACACTTTAAAACCCAAAGATTTAAATAATTGAATTTTACCATTATCTTTATATTTATCAGAAAACACGTAGTTCTCAAATTTACGTATATCACAAAACGCTGTAAATTTAGGCTTTTCTCTATTAGTCAAATAACAATGGCAACTATCGTGTAAAAACCCTTTTCCTTCACCCTTATTTTTGGGCAAAAGAGATTTAACAAAATAACATCCTGATAGGGCTGTACATTCTTCACAATGTCTAAGCTCTGCTAATTTTGCACGTATTATATTTCGCCGTTCCCCTTCTTTATCGGGAACACCAAAGTGACACCACTTTACCCAACTATTATCTACTATTTCTCCGTTTTTGTAAACAAAATTTTCAAACAAACTTTATTAAACCTCCATAAATTTTATTTTTAGGCGCAATTTGAGTGTAACATAAGATATTCACAAGTCAAGGTTTACTGCGCAAAGAAATTTTGAAAAATTTTATAAAAGCAAAATTTTCTAAGCAAAAAGCCTTTCTATTTGTAAAAAATGAAATGGATAGAGTGGATGCAACGTCACGTTGCCGACTACCCACCCGTTCGAATCCATCTTTGATTTTTTACAAACAAAACCCCTACCACCAAATGGTGATAGGGGTTTTGTGGCGGAGCGTGTGAAACGTAAAACTACTTGGGAAAGATTACTTAATCACACTGTTAATCCAGTCCAAACAGCAGGAAGAATTCTTAATTGTAAATTCCTATCGAAATCACCTTCGTTACGAAAAATTGAGCGATGCATATATTTTCCAAACTTATCCTTCCATATGTTTTCAATAATTCCTACGCTATACAAAAATTCTAAAAGTTCTAATGGCTTAAATTTGAATTGATGTTTTATAGAAAGATATCTTTCCGTAAAAACTTTTACGCTTAAAGTCCTACTGCCACACAAACGTAACAACTCTATTACATATTTATAATCTACACCTAAAACTGGATTGATTTCATTTGCGATTTCTGTATTAACAAGCCAATTCGAATATTTTTTTAAAGCAGTTTTGTAAATCGAATCATTAAAAGTTTTTTCTCTCACAACTTCCATTTGTAAAGTTTTTGCAAACTTTATTAAATCTCGCGGTCTAAAAAGTGTTTGAAGAACAAGCGACCCAAATAAGGTGTATTTTATTCCACATTTTTTCAATTCAGAAGTTGGAATCTCAAAAACTTTTGCAAATGTTAGGTTTGTCGTATCTAAAGAAGATGTTCTAATTCTTTTATCAATCATTTTTAATAGATCGGAATTATTTATATCTTTCATATTATTAACATTCCATGACAAATCATATCTAAAATCATCCCATCGTGCACTTTCTGCATCTCTATTACCCATAGCCTTCATTATATCAGATCTGATATACAATACAACTTTAGCATTTTTAATTGATTTCGATCTTAACAACTGGTTAAAGCCATAAACAGTTTTAAATAGACTTATTATTGCTTGATAATACTCTTCAATATCCTGATATTGATTATAGTTATCATCTAGACGATCAAATTGTATAATGATGTTATTCTCATAATTTGATGTGATAAAGAAATTAAGAATTAACTCACTGAGAGCGATATTTATTTGTGAGATATTTTCTTCACCTCGCCCAAAAGTATCATTAGAGGATGACTCCCCAGCGTAACCTATGTTTTTAAAAACTAAGTTTCCTTGTTTTTTAATTGTTTTTATTACAACTTCTTTATGTAAATCAATAGCATTTTTCAAATATGTATTATCGTATTTAACTATTTGATCGAAAAACTCATTATTTTCTATAGGAAGCTTAGCTATATTATGAATAAATAAATTTAATATTAAGTTTTTCCAAATGGTTTGATATTGATTTGGTTTAGCAAAATTATCGTCCTTTAATTGTAGTAATTTCTCAAAAGGAAAATCTCCAAAATCTTTATTAATTACTAAACTACCACGTTTAATAGCTTCTTTTTCTAACATTCTATATATTGATGATTTTCCAGTGCCTTTTTTGCCCACAACAAAAAATATATCATTTTCAACAATTTTATTCCAATAATCATTATCCAAAAAATATTTTTCCAAATTTGGATCTCCGTATCCATCAATTTCACCAAAATTAATTTTCTCAAGTATGTTAATATCCATCATAATAGTGCTCCTTTTATGTCTTATGTAATTTTTTTTATTTTTTAAAAACAAACAAATACTCGTGGGCGAGTAGTAAAAAGTTGTGTTTTATACTGTTTGTTTTCCAAAAGCCTGTCGCTTTGCAGTTGTGTTGTTCTTTTATAATAATTTCTTTTGTCTTAAAGCCTGCAAGTTCAAAAATTCGCATTGTTTCAAATGCAAGTGGTTGCACCATTCCTTTTTTACGAGTATCGCCCATTAAAATAGCGCAAAATTTACCTTTTTTTAGAACTCTAAAACTTTCTTCCGCAACTTTGCCTATTTCCATTAAAAATGACTTAATAGGTAAATGCGACAAATCGCCGTCAATATCCTCGCTATACTTTATAATATCGGCATAAGGTGGGTGGGCACAAATTAAGTCAACGCTTTCGTCGGGCAAATCCAACTTTCGAGCATCGCCAAGGCGAATAGAAATATCTACGTTAGAGTCAAAGTCAAAAAAACATTTATTACGAGATAATTCTACCGCATTAGGGTTTATATCAACACCTATAAAATTTCTGCCTGTAAGTTTAGCTTCAACGGCAGTCGTGCCTCCGCCCACAAATTGATCTAAAACTGTATCGCCCTCGTTAGAATATCTTAAAATAACGTTTCGGGGAATATAAGGTGACCAATTACCACGATATTTAGCGTCGTGAGTTGCCCATTTCCCACGATTAGGGAACGCCCAAACGGTATTTGTTTCAAGCTCGAAATTTTCGGGTTGTAAAGGGATTTTCTTTGCCATATTATTCAGCGAAAAGCGTATCAACAACGCCGTTTTCCATATCGGAAATGCAATAGATATTATCCATTACGTCAAACGTTTCTTCTAAATTGTGGCGCGCAGACTGCCAACCTTGTCCGTCGGTAAACCACGCAAACGCAAAACCTTGAATTTCTTTTGCCTCTAACGCAATCGTTTTATAACTTCTTGCTGTTTCATTAAGCTTAGAGCCACCACTTGAATAAAAATTAGTTTCAATGCCGTAAATAGTAGCACCTTTTTTAACAACGAAATCAAAACGTTTTTCTGCTTTGCCTTGATTTGAAATGTTTGAAAGGTCAATAGACCACTTTTTCTCAATGTCTGATATGTACATTTCTTTGAAGTAGTCAACGCCTTTAACAAGACCTGCTTTTTGTAAATAATCTTCAACAAGGTTTTCCATTAAATGACCGCCACGGTTTTTACGACCATTGCTATCAAGACCAACTTCAACACCTGTAACGTAATCAACGAGATTATTTATAACGTGTTCAGAAATCAAAGAGAAAAGCCCTGTTTTTCTCATAAACATTTTATATTCATCAACGGAATAGTTCATTTTCTTAAAGTTGAAAAGATATTCGCCGTCGCCATCAATTGTATAAATTTCACGACCTCTCACAGCTAGTAATACGGGAATACATTTTAATACTTGCGGATAATCCGTAAGCAATTTTTCAAAATCTGCCTCTATATTTTTAGAGCCGATAAGCGAATTAAGAATATTAAGTTCAACCTTAATTGTTTCTACGTTTCCGTAAACCTTGTTAAAGTCAACGTAATAACTATAATCGCAAATGCTGTTTCTAAACGTTTTTAACCATTCCTTAAAATCTCTTTTCATAAGTGTAATTCTCCCTTAATTGCAAATCAGCAATTCTTTTATCTTGCCACGGCTGTCGCCTTTACTGTTTATTGCTCTTGTCGCCTCAACCTTGTTTATTGTATATGATTTATAAAGTTCCTCGAAGAAAGTATCTTCGGGGTTTACGTTTTGCGGATCTGAATTACTTAACATTATTTTTGCACCGCTTAAATTAATTTCATCAATAAATCTAGCAAGGCGTATTTGCTCGTTATCGTCAAAGCAATCGGCATTATACGCTGTAAAGCCTGCTGTTTCAGAAATAGGACGGTAAGGCGGATCAAGATAAACAAAAGTATCTTTATCGATAAAATCTTTTGAAAGAGTATAATCTCCACAAACGATAGTGACGTTTTGTAAAGCCTCAGATACGTTGCGCAAATTGTTTTCATCACAAATAGTCGGGTTTTTATATGCGCCCATAGGAACATTAAATTGTCCTTTCTTGTTCACACGATAAAGCCCATTAAAGCAAGTTTTGTTTAAGAAGATAAACAAAGAGGCTTTTTCGACTGCTGTTTCTTCCGTGATTTGTAAAGAATTAAATCTATCTCTTGCTGTATAGTAATAATATTTACGTCCGTTTTCATCCATAGGAACGAACGCAAGTTGCATTTCGGTTAACTTCTTTATAAGTTCGTCAACATTGTTTTTTACAACGTTATAGGCATTGACAAGTTCTGCATTAATATCGCTAATATATAAACTTTCAAAGTTGTATTTGGAAAGAATATTAAAAAGCAATGCACCGCCACCAACAAATGGCTCTGCATACTTAGTTAAAACCTTTTCGCCGTCCGCAGGAATATATTTTTCCAACTGTTCAATAAGTTGACCTTTACCGCCAACCCATTTGACAAAAGGCTTTAACTCAAGAACTTTTTGTTTTTCGTATCTAATAGTGCGCTTATCAATAGGCTTTTCCGCTGTGCTTGGAATAATCCACATATTGCCGACCATCATTGCACCACTAATACGTTCTTCCGCACATAAAATTGCAACACGTCTTTGAGAAATATTCCATTTTTCTGCTGCCTCTTTTGCTGACATATAACTAAGCATAAATATCACCTCAAATATGATACATATATTATATTCCAAATCTCGAATAATAGCAAGCAAAATCTTGTTAAAAATGACACGTTATTCACTTTTATTTTTAATTTGGCACTACGGCGTGTGCTTGTCTTGATACAAGTCGGCTCGGCTATTATGAAAAAGAAAAAAGTTTCGTTGTTCACTTTCACGCCAGTGTGGCAAACAACCGTTCCGTCGGTTGTTTGGTCGGCTTTGCGCCGTTCTTTGTGGAAGATGAAAAAATAAAGCGGATGCAACGTCACGTTGCCGACTACCCACCCGTTCGAATCCCACTTTAAATTTTCAAAACCAAAAAGCCTATACCCGAGTGGATATAGGCTTTTGGTTGGCGGAGGATGAGGGATTCGCGCCGTTCGCTTTAAGTTGAGTTCTCGTTTTAAGGTTGTTCGCCCTTGCACGCGCGGGCTTTTCATCTAACTCGTAAAAAGTTTCGTTGTTCACTATCACGCCAGTGTGGCAAACAACCGTTTCATCGGTTGTTTGGTCGCAAACTCTTACTACGAAACAATAGCCCCGTTAGTTTGCGACTACCCACCCGTTCGAATCCCACTTTAAATTTTCAAAACCAAAAAGCCTATACCCGAGTGGATATAGGCTTTTGGTTGGCGGAGGATGAGGGATTCGAACCCCCGTGCCTTTTGGGCAAACGGTTTTCAAGACCGCCTCGTTGTGACCGCTTCGATAATCCTCCACAAACTATGTACTATGAACAGAGTTTTCTAAATTCAACTGACGAACGTCAGTTGAATCCTACGTATATTATGAACTTTTGGAAAACTTTTTAGATTTAACCGACGAACGTCGGTACTACCCTAACAATCCTTTATATTATATATTAACCCTTTCAAAAAATCAACTGTTTTTAAGCCCTTTTTATTCTTTTTTTAAATTTTTAAGTAGATTTTTGTAAATTTACAAAGATGAAACTAAAAAAGTCCTTGTATAAGTCGATTATTGCGCTTACAAACAAAAATGGGCGGTAAATTAACCGCCCACAAAATAGTCTTTTAAATAGTTTGTGCTACTATATAGCAAGTCAAAAACAGTATCCCTTCAGTAACGTACGGAAGAGCCGTAAACACGATAAAGTACACGAGTGTTGAAATAGAAAACTCGCCTTTTTTGCGTTTGACCACCGTTATGATAAGCCCTATTAAAGATAGTATCGTGGGTACGGCGTTTGCAATACTGCCTATTGCGGCAAGAATAATTACAAGATATACGGCAAGCCCCAAACCCACGTTAGACTGCTCTGTAAAAAGTATCCAAAAAAACTCAAAGAGCAAAAAACCCGTAACGAGCGCGTATAAAATAGCGCTAACAACTTTTAAGGCGGTAAGTTCGCCCTTCTTTTTTTGATTGGCGCTCTCTTCTAAAATATTGTCGTCTATTATTAATTTGGTGTTTTCTTCCATAAACTTCTCCTAATTTAAATTGATATCTCCAAAGATTACTGCTAACCTTCTAAATTTAGTTTACTACGAAAACTCAAAAAAATCAATATCTATTTAAAAATTTTTGCAATATTTTCACAAAAGTCACCTTATAAGTCGATTATCGGCGCTTTATACGCAAAACGGGCTTGGAAGGTTTGACTTCCAAGCCCGCTACTTTTTCTCTTAATAATTCTCTTTTCTTACTTCAAAGTATGCTTGCGGATGCGCGCAAACGGGACAAACGACGGGGGCTTTTTTGCCCATTACTAAATGTCCGCAATTACGGCATTCCCACATGGTTTCGCCAGCCTTTTCAAAAACGGCTTGCATTTCAACGTTGTTTAAAAGAGCGCGATATCTTTCTTCATGACTCTTTTCGATTTTAGCAACTTCTCTAAACTTGTACGCAAGTTCCTTGAAGCCTTCTTCTTCGGCGTCTTCAGCAAACTTTGCATACATATCAGTCCATTCGTAATTTTCGCCTTCGGCTGCATGAAGAAGGTTTTGCGCGGTGTCGCCAAGTTCGCCAAGCGCTTTAAACCAAAGTTTAGCGTGTTCCTTTTCATTATCGGCAGTCTTTAAAAAGATTTCGGCAATTTGTTCGTAACCTGCTTTTTTAGCAACGCTTGCAAAGAAGGTATACTTGTTTCTTGCTTGGCTTTCGCCTGCAAATGCTTCCCTTAAATTTCTTTCAGTTTTTGAGCCTTTAAGTTCCATGAATATTCTCCTTTATATTGTTAATTTTATTATAATATTACCCAAATTTATTGTCAATAGATTTTTAAAAATTTTTGATAAACGTTGCAAAATCTTAACCTTTTACATTAGCGGTGAAACCAAGCCTAAAAGTGATGAAATTAACCTTTCAAAAAAGTTAAGTTTCATTTTTTCCTGCGTGCAAAGTTCGGTTTCACACTCAAACAAATTCAAAAAGTCGGCGTATAAGTCGTTTATCGACGGCGTATTGCACATTAGCAATCCACACTCAAAGTGATGAACTAGCGAACGAAAGTCAAGATTAGCCGTTCCGACGGTAGCAACTTCTCCGTCGGATATAAAGGTCTTTGAATGCACGAAACCGCCTTTATACGCATACACTTTTACGCCCGATTCCATCAAGTTTAAGCACGACTTTTTGGTCATTGTGTAGACGGCTTTTTTGTCGGGAATTTGCGGTACGATTATCCTTACGTCAACCCCTCTTTTTACAGCGCTTTTTAAAGCGTCGGTTAGGTTTGTGTCGACGATTAAATAGGGCGTCGTGATATATAAATATTTGTCCGCGCGCGAAATCAAGTCAAGATAAACGTTTTCAAACACCTTATCGTCGTCAATAGGCGCGGGCGAGTCGCCGAAAGGCATCACGTAACCACCAATAAAAGGTTGGTGGTCTTTAATAATAAAATCTTCTTCGTTAAGTTCACCGCCCGACATATTGTAAAGTTGTACGAAAAGCCTGACTAAACTGTCAACCGCCTGCCCTTCGATTTTAACGGCGTTATCTAGCCACCTGCCAAAAGGTCTTTTTTCGTTGATATATTCGTCGGCGATATTAGCCCCGCTCATAAACCCTACCCTGCCGTCGATAACCGCAATTTTACGGTGATCGCGATTGTTGTGGCGAACGGAAACTATCGGCACGAATTTAAAAAAGCGTTTGGCGTTTATGCCCATATCTAAAAGTTCTTTTTCAAACTTTAACGGAACTTTTGCGATACTGCCGACGTCGTCGTACATAAAATAAACTTCAACCCCACGGGCGACGGCTTCTTTTACAGCAGATAGGACTCCGCCGAGCATAACCCCTTCTTCAATGATAAAATACTCTAAAAAAACGTATTTCTCCGCCCCTGCAATCTGCTCGCAAAGGGTTTGAAAAAAGGCTTCGCCACTTTTTAAGTACTCACATTTAGTATTGTCGAAAACGGGAAGGGACGTTGCGCTACGCAAATATTTTACGGTAGATAACCCTTTGCAATTTTCATCCGCCATCCTTTTTAAAATTTCGCTCTGGCGGTAGTATTCGTCATGACGCTCGTCGTATATTTTACGAAACCTAGACAACTGTTTTTTTGTGAGTTTTACGTTGCCAAAGGTAAAATAAAGTATTATACCGCAAAGGGGCGCGAGCAAAATTAAAATTAGCCAAGGTAGTTTAAAAACGGCAGGTTGATCTTTGTTTACGAGATATAAAAACAGTAACGCACCGACGACGTTTAAAACGATCTCTACCCAAGCGTATTTTTTGCCGAGCGCAAAAAATAGCCCCATCATCATTATTAGTTGAGCAAAAATACTACCGAGTATTATGACGAAACGAGATGCAAAAACTATAGGTTTTTTACTCTTCATTTATTTCCTTTTTTTGAGCGTTTGACTTCCTTAAACGCCCCAATTTTAATAAAATACTACTTTTAATCGACTTATAGCCCCACTTTTATCCCCGAGTAAAAATTTATTTTGCAAGCATTTCGATAATTTTTTCGCTAAAGAGCGACAAGTTTTCCACTTCAAGTCCGAGCGATAACGACGAGAGCGTAAACAGCACTTCGGCGTAGTCTTTAATTTGTTCTTTTTGGCTTAAATAAACGGTTTTTATCTTTTCAAAGATAGGATGGCAAGGGCTAATTTCAAGCACTTTTTCCGCTTTAACGCCGTTGCCACCGTTTGGCATGCGAGATAAAACTCTTTCCATTTCAATCGAAATTTCTCCTTCGGACGAAAGGCTGACCGGACGATTTTTAAGGGCGGATGAGAGTTTTACTTTTGCAACTTTACCATCTAAACAACCTGCAATCTCGTCTAAAAGCCCCTTGTTTTCAAGGTTGATTTTCTCGTCGTCTTCGCCTAAAACGGTTTCAGATAAAACGTTTTTAAAGGTCTTGCCTTGATATTCGCCAATCATTTTGATAGCAAACTCGTCAACTTCGTCGGTAAAGCAAAGCACGTCTTTACCCAACTCTAATAAATTTGCGCTTTGGGGTAAATTTTTAACGCCGTCGACGGTTTTTGCCGAACCGTAATAGATAAATTTATCGTCTTCACCCAAGGCGTCGGCGTACTCTTTTAAAGTGATATATTTGCCGTTTGACGCAGATTTAAACATGAGTAAATCTTGCAAAAGTTCCTTATTCATGCCAAAACCGCTATAAACTCCGTATTTTAACTGCAAGCCGAAGTTGTCGAAGAACTTTTCATAACTTTCACGCTCGTTTTTAAGCATGTTTAAAAGTTCGCTTTTAATCTTTTTTTCTATATTAGAGCCGATTACTTTAAGTTGACGGCTCTGCTGAATAGTTTCACGAGAAATATTAAGGGTTAATTCGCTATCGACTACCCCCTTTACAAAACTGAAATAATCGGGTAAAAGGTCGGCGCATTTATCCGTGATTAAAACGCCGTCGGTATAAAGTTTTAAGCCTTTTTCGTAGTTTTTACTGTAAAAATCGTAGGGAATTTTGGACGGGATATACAGTAGCGCCTTATAGTTTACGCTACCTTCGACAGAAACGTGAATCTGTTTGCAAGGCGGTTCGTAATCGAAAAACGTATCCTTGTAAAAACCGTCGTACTCTTCTTTAGTCACTTCACTCTTACTCTTTTTCCAAAGTGGCGTCATAGAATTGAGAGTTTTAAGCACTTTTACGCTCTCTCTTTGCTTGCCTTCTTTTTCTTCTTCTTCGGTAAGGTCTTTGTGTTCGGTAACTTCGGTCTTTATGGGATAACGAATATAGTCGGAATACTTTTTGATTAAACTTCTTATTTCGTATTCTTCTAAATAACGCGAAAAATTATCGTCGTCGGTATCGGGCTTTATATAAAGTACGATATCCGTACCGTGACTTTCCTTTTGAGTGGGTAAAACGTCGTAGCCTTCCGTACCCTTGCTAACCCAAAGATAAGCGCAGTCCTCACCGTACGCCTTTGAGTAAACTTCGACCTTTTCAGCAACCATAAACGCCGAATAAAAACCTACGCCAAATTGCCCGATAACGCTCAAATCGTCAGCCTTTAAGCCGTCGGCGTTTTCGGTTTTAAAGGCAAGCGAGCCACTTCTTGCAATCGTGCCGAGATTATTTTCTAAATCTTCTTTGTTCATACCGATACCGTTGTCCGAAATGGTCAAAGTTCGCTTGTCTTTGTCGGCAATAACGGTAATTGCAAAGTCGTTTCTCGTAAGTCCCGAAAGCCCTTCTTTAAGTCCTTTAAAATAAAGTTTATCGATAGCGTCCGAACAGTTCGAAACGAGTTCCCTAAGGAAAATTTCCTTGTTGGTGTAAATCGAGTTGATCATAAGGTCCAAAACTCTTTTTGATTGCGTTTTAAAACTTTTCATAATATCACCTGCATTTTATTTGCGACCGCCCTTAAAAAACTCATTTTGGCGTCGCTTTATTTTAGCACTCTCCGTGCTCGACTGCTAATATTATACTACTAAACGCCGACCATTGCAAGTGTTTAAGTGAAAATTAGGTTAAAATTAGCAAAAGGAACGGCGAATATTTATACCCTTCCTTTTTAACGGCGAACCGCTATTTACCTTTATAAACTTAAAAATGATTTGAGCGCAGTAGCCAAAAAGGAAATTTCTACGCTATATTTGCCGTTTTTTGAAGTGATTTTTAAACTAGGTTTACTATCTAAGCAAAAATAGTCGGCTAAAACCCCTTCTAAATCGTTGATAATAATTTGCGCGCTTTCGGCAGTAACGCTCATTCGGTCGCTTTCAATCACTCTTTTTAATCTTAACGCGTCTTCTTTTTTCATATTTTCTCCTTTTTGCAAACTAACGCTCTTTCGTCTTGTTTTTTTAAAATCTTATTAAATAAGATTTCGTAGGGCGGAGTTGTATTCCGCCCAATATGTTTTTCGTTTGATAGGGGGAGCAAGCCCCTCCCCTACGGCAACGTGACGTTGCATCCTTTATAATCTCGCTGTTTATAAAAAGTCAATTAAAACAACTCTTAGTTTATCAGGAGAAGCAAACCCCTACGGTATGCTTTAACACTATCCCGAAAATAATTTTGCTCTGCAAAAGAATTTTTGGGAAAAGGAGCAAACGGCTTTTAGGTCTAAACGGCTACCTTTGGTAGCCGTTTGACTTTTAGCCGATTTGCGACGCGGTCATCGTGGTTTAGACTTTAATGCAGTAACGCACTTTTCAAGTGTTTTAAAGGCTTAGATACAAGCACCGCTAGGCTCGCAAGGGGTTGACGGATGGGATAGACCTTGTTGGTCATCCCAGTCGGCAAGCACTTGCAGTAAACGACGCGGGGCGAAGTATATAAGGCTTTAAAATTATAGGTTTTTTAAACCCCGCTTTATCCCACCCCAAAACCCCAAATAATCTTTGGAATAGTCGAAGATTTTTCGCTTGTTGAAAAGGACGTTATTCGCTAGAATTTTAAAGGCTTTAAAGGCTTTTGAATCGGGTGGAAGTTCGCCTGCGTTGCACAAAAAAACTTGGTCGTCGTCGGGGACGACACCTGCAAGCGGAGTGCAAAGCGCCGATTCGATTTCTTCGGGGGAAAGAGCCAAACCGCCTACGACTAAATCGCCACGCACCCTGTTTACGATTATTTTAACCTTTTCAATTTTCATACTTCGCAAACTAGCAAGCACCTTGTCGGCATCACGCAAAGCCGAAAGGTGGGGCGTCGTTACGACTAGGGCTTCGTCCGCGGAAGAAATAGCCTTTTTAAACTCTTCGCCCACGCCTGCAGGGCAGTCGATTAAGACGAAATCAAACGAAGTAGCAAGCCCCGAAATAAGTTGGTTAAGCCTATCGGGGGGGATTTCCGTGCGAGAAAAAGTATGCACGGACGGTAAAAGATAGGCATTTTTGCTAACTTTACATTGAATAAGAGCTTGTTTTGGGCGACATCTGCCTTCAATGCAGTCGGCAACGTCGTAAGTAACGAGATTTTCGCAAGCAGTAACCATATCTAAATTGTTAAGTCCAAAATCGGCGTCGACTAGACAAACGCTCTTTCCAACGCTAGCAAGCCTTAGCCCCAAGTTTGCAAGGAGCGAAGTTTTACCAACTCCGCCCTTACCTGAAGTTATAACTATTTTTCTTGCCATACTGCCCCCCTTTTGAGATAGTAGGGTTTATTATATATCCTTTTTTTAATCAAAAAAGAGCGAGTTTTGACGGCATATAATATATATTGTCATTTGCAAGACTCTTTTTAAAAGGCAAATTAATAAAAAACGCTCCGCCAAAAGCGGAGCGAATAAAGTCTATAAAAAGAAAAGTATTAAACGACTAATTTTTGGATATTTATTCTAAAACTATTAAACTCTAACAGCGTATGATAGAGCTAACTGTTAAATGGTTAAATCGAACTGTATAAACTTGTCGTAGCGGTGGAAATTTCCGCACAGGGTTGGGTTAAGAGCCATTAGTCTATGCTCTTCATCCCCTTGCGTTTCTATCCTAAACGCATTAAAATACACTGGGTATTTGCCGATTGCAACAGACTCGAAAGGTATTACGATTTCCACTTCGTATCCAATATCCGTAAGGGTTACGCTTGATGAAAAATTCTTTGGCAAAAAACTCGTTTTTAAGCCGTTGTCGTTGATAATTTTAGCAAAAAATATCGTGCCGTTAGGGGCTACTTCGAGTTCGTAATACTCGTTCATTTTACCGCCCGTACTCAAAAACACTTCACACACGTCGCCGTCGTAGATAGGCTCGTTATCTTCACTATAAGCCGAAAAAAGTTTAGAGTCTTCACACGTAAATTTAAACCTAAGGCTATTGCCAACTCGCGAATACTCAAGTACGGTGGGATATTTTGCGGGTTGCCCTGTTTTGTTGTTTTTTAAATAGGCTATCATAACGGCTATATTTTAACAGTATTTTTTATCTTTGTCAAGTTAATAGGCTTTTTATCTTTGCTGTATTTTGTTGATTTTTTTGAGCGTAAAGTATATAATAAAAGCATGTTAAACGATATTACTGCAAGCGGAAGGGTTATTAAAGACGCCTTGTCGCTAAACAATTTATATTATTCGGGCTACGACAACTTTGCCAAAGGGGAATACGTTTTTGAAAGCGGACCTTTCATAACCCTTTTATTTGCCGAAAGTGGGAACTTTTCAATTAACCACCAAGGCTCGCTTTTAGCCGTAAAGGAAAGTTGCTTCGCCTTTTTGCCACCGTCAACCCCCTGCCGTTTTTTTGTAAAAGGGCTTACGGCAAGAGTTTTCGTGTGCAAGTTTACTATCGCTTCAAAAATACCGCTAGACCTTTTCGACAACGTGTTTTTTGCAAGCGGATTAAAACTACCGCTACTTAAAAGACTTGCGCGGTCTTCAAGTAAAATCTTTCCACAAAAGAACACCGACGTAGTTGCGCCTTTTTATAGCCCCGTTGACGAGCACACCGTTAAAAACTGCCTTGAATTACTGCTTATTGAGTGCGTAAAACCTGCCGATAAGTCGATTATCGACGGAAATTACCCGATTTCAGGCAAGGGCGAAGGCTCTAAAACGGCAAGTAAAATTTACGAATATTTAACTAAAAACGTTCACCGAAACGTAAGTTTGGAAGAAGTGGCAGACGAACTTTTCTTTTCAGTTTCATACGTTAAAACAACTTTTAAAAAGCATACAGGCAAATCTATTATTCAAGTTTTTAACGAACTGAAAATAAAGCGCGCCAAAAAACTTATAAAGCGCGGTGAGAGTTTTTCGCAAATTGCAAGCGGTCTCGGCTTTGCCGACCAACGATATTTTTCAAGAGTGTTCAAGCACGTTACGGGCATGACGCCAACCGAATACAAAAAGACTTTAATAAAATAACGAATTAACCCCCGCCTTTTTAGGCGGGGGTTTTTAACTAAACTTTTATACGAAAGCGTAACCTATATAACTTGAAAACAGTTTACTAAAATACACTCCTGTCGGAAATATAAAGAAGAAAATAGTTACTGCCAAGGCGAGTAAAACTACGGCGTAAGGCAAAACTACGCTAACCTTTTCAAATACGATAGGTTTAACCTTATACGCTAGCCAAGCAAGGATAAAAATTGCGATTGCAAGTACTAGTCCTACCAAGATAAACGACGCATAGGGGGACTTATACCTAATTTCGACTACGTTTTCGCCTTCGTCAAGATCAATTAACATTAGGTCTAAAGAGTTGTCTTTTAACTCTCTTTCAACGCCGTTTACGTAGGCGGTATAGCCTTTTAAGTTGACGTAGTTTAGGTATAGCATTTGACCTTTTTCTGCCGTAAAAGGCTCAGCTACGATAGCGTTTTTCTCTAACCTATACTCGACTTTACTCTCCGTCAATTTTTGTTGCAAGTACTTTATAGCGCCGTTTTCAACGCTCGTTCCGCTTACGCCCCACATGGGCACGCCGTCGTTTAACATGGCGGTAATCGCCTTATAGCCCTCCGTTTTGTTGTCAACGTCGAATTTTAACTCTCCGCTTTTTACAACCGCCGCCAAGGGGAAGGCTAAATCGTTTTGATACAATAAGTAATTTACGTTGGGCTCGACGACTATTCTATACACGACGTCCTTGCCGTCCGAATCGTAAACGGTTACGGCTATGCCGATAAAGTCGTCGCTTGCAAAACCTTGACTAAACGAAACGTCCGCGCTTATTTGTTTAACGGCGGAAAAATCTCCGCTAAAAGTAATTTTGTCCGTTTCCTTAATCGTTGTGTAAACGCCGTCTTCAATTTTGCAAGTTGACGACGCGCGCCAAATGCCGGATAATTCGTTTCCGTTATCGTCTTTTACGGAAAGGTTTTTAAACGAGCCCGTTGCCTTTTGAGTAACGGCGGAAATCCCTTTTATGGTAGAATTGACCATTTTAAACGAACTTATAAGTTGGTTGCCAAGATAGCCTTTGAAGGTACTGCCGTCAAGCGTTATTTTAAGGCTCGTCCACTTGTCCTTGCCGTGCGCGTTTGCGTCTATATCCTTCCAAATTTTGGTCTTCGTTTTGCCGTTCATGGTATAGGAAATTTTTATAGACGGGGTTTTATGAGCCGACACGCCGACGTCGGTATAATAGTCCGTTTTAGCCGAACTTGCGTGCGCGGCGGAAAAAACCGTGTATTTATAACCCAAAAAGGCGTCCGAAAATACCGTTCCGCGATTAGGCCTAGTCGAGTTGGTAAGGCTACCGCCGTAGCCGAAGAATTTAGGCGCGGTTATGTTTTTAGCGTCCGCCATTGAACTAAACAAGGTATGCGCGTAATTGCCTAAAATCATGGGTGAGTCGGACGAAATGTAGTAATCAAAACTCTTTAACCTATAAATTTCGTCGTCGCCGACGTCTTCAATCATTTGAGAATAATATTCGTAATTTTGTTTACTGCCCGACTGACGATCGCCCTTTACGAGCGAAAAGTTATAAAATACCGTTTGCGAAAGGCAAAGTATACATAAAAAGCAAATTACGTCCTTAAATTTTACAAATTTTAGTTTAATTACTATTGCCGATATAATGAATACTATTGATACGACTACGAATAAGAGCGAAACGCCTTCAAGTCCGCCTTCGCTATGGGCAAAGGCAGCGAAAAAAGATTGGAAAGGATAGATTTTTATCCCTGAGTGATATTCGCCGAAAAAGTGCTCTATTATGGGGTTATCCTTCCAACCGCCGTCTTCAATAAACCTATAAAGCCCAAAGGTAAACAGTATCGCGATGACCGAAAGCACCATGATGATAGTCATGGCAATATTAGCCTTAGTCGAGTTTACTTCAAAATCGTCAGCGCCGTCTTCAATATACTCTTCAACGGCTTTTGCCGACACGAAAAGCAGGTAAAAACTGAGCAAAAAGCCAAATCTTAGGGCGTAACTATTGTACGAGCCCATATTGAGTAGCATCATGCTCTCGTCGACAAGACAAGGAATTAGTAAAAATAAGAGTGCAACTAGTAAAAATACCGAGAGTTTATCCCCTTTTTTAGAGCGGAAAAAGTAGGTTACCATAAGAGCGATAAGCCCTGCGTCGCTCAAAACGTAAGAAAATTTTTCATAAATATGCACGTTTATTTTATCGGCGTCTAAAATTTTAAACACGCTTGAAAAAATACCCGTGTTTCTGCCTGCCTGCAAATAAGCGAGCAAAGACGGTATAAGTACGGGCAAACTAACCCCTACCGCCACCACGAAAGCAAGGGCGAGTTTTGATAAAAGTTCCTTCCACTCTCCCCTATCCTTACAAATAAGCACGTAGCAAACGAGCACGGGGAAAAGTGTAAAAAAGGAAAAACAAACTATCGAAAAGCAAGTATAAATACAAAGCGCAAGCCCTATTACGAGTAGCCTTATTTTTTTCGTTTTAGAAAACTCGATAATTCCAGCGCCGACGAGTGGCATATAAATCATCAAGTCCATCCAAATAATATAGGTGTTCGCAACGAAAGAATAGCCCGAATACGCATATAAAAGGGCTAAAACAACCTGAATATACTGCGGAAGTTTACTAAAATACTTCCTTAAAAATATAAACGCCGAAAGGGCTATGCAAACGTATTTAAGGGGCAACACTATGCTTACCATATAGAGCGATCCACTCTCGCCAGCAAGCAAAAGCAATGGGGTAAACGGACTTATCGCGCAAAACGCCAAAATGCCGAACATATCCATGCCCGCGCCTAGATGGAAGGTATGGAAAAGCCCGCTTTCACCTTGAAAAACGTCAAAGAAATGCTCGATTATAGGGCAAATTTGAGCGAGCATATCGTAACTTGACACTATTGCCGTGCCAAAGGGCCAAATATTATAGCACACGTACGCCACGCCAAAAATTAAAAGGATAAAGAGCGGTATTACGAAATATCCGTAAAAACTCTTAAAAAAGTTTTTGGCTTTACGCAAAAAACCATCCTTTTCAATTTCGCTTGACTGCGTATTTTCGGCGGTAGGCTCTGCCCTATCTAACTCGACGAGCGCTTCCGTATTTTGACTAAAGACAACTTCTTTTTCCAAATCGTTCACCTGCTAAAAAAGTACTTTAATTTTACCACAAAAAACCGTTATTATCAATACTTTAAGTGTAAATAAACGGCTTTTTATTATTTTTTTGACTATTTAGCCTATTTTTTTACAATTCCCCCTATTATATTATTGACAAGCGCACGTAGTATACTTTATAATATTTCGTATATTTACTTTTTAAGTAAAAATAAAACCAAAAAGGTGGATAGGAAATGAAAAAATCACTACTTACAACACTCGTACTCGTCCTTATCGCAGCGTTTGCGATGGCTTGTACGACCGTTACCCCAAAACACACCGTTAGTTTTAACACCGACGGCGGAACTCGCGTTGAAGCCCAAAAGGTTTTAGACGGCGAAACTGCGCAAATTCCCACCGCTCCCACTAAAGACGGCTACGAATTCGTGGCTTGGTATTTAGGCAATGCGGAATTCGATTTTGCAACCCCCATTACCGAAAACCTTACTTTAACCGCTATTTGGGAAGAAAATATAGAAGAAACGCCCATTGAGTCTGAAAGTGATTCGGTAATCGAAAGTGAACCTGAAAGCGATTCAGTTATCGAAAGCGAACCTGAAAGCGATTCAGTTATCGAAAGCGAACCCGAAAGTGATTCGGTTATCGAAAGCGAACCCGAAAGCGATTCAGTTATCGAAAGTGAAAGCGAAAGTGATTCGGTTATCGAAAGTGAGAGCGAAAGCGACTCAGTTATCGAAAGTGAGTCTGAATCGGAATCTGCAAGCGAAAGTGAGAGCGAAAGCGATTCTGTTATCGAAAGCACTCCCGACGTCGTTATTCCCCTTGACTACTCCGCAGTAGTAGGCGCGTGGACGGGCGTTGAAAGCGCTTACGGCTACGAAATGGCTATTTACGACGTTGCTATTTTTGCCGACGGCACGGGTGAAGTAATCTGCAATATGCAAGGTTATGAAATCCCGCTTGCAGACGTTAAGTTTGAAGGTGTTGAAGACACTTTAGTTATGACTTACGACAACTACGGCTCTCCAAAGAGCATAGTATTTACTCTTGAAAACGGCTCGCTCGTTTGCGCTCAAGCAACCAACGGCGGACAATTAACCCTTACCGCAAAAAACGTTGACCGCGCTGAAGTTATCGGCACTTGGGTAGGCACTTCCGACTATCAAGGCGTGAAGATGGACTACACCGTAGAAATTACTCAAGACTCAGTAATAGGCAAAGCCGAAATGTACGGCTACGCATACGATTTTACCTTCGTTGCGCTCTCTAATAGGCTCGTTCTTTCTTGCTACGGCGTAGAATTTTCGCTCGTGTACGCAAATGAAAAATTCGTGGGATTAGGCTTTATGCAAGACCCCGTTACCTTAAAAATAAAGGTTGACACCCCTGCTGTTGACGTCACTTACGAAGAACTCGTCGGTACTTGGGTTGGTTTTGAAATGGTAGAATACTCCGGAGTTTCTTACACCGCAGTTCACGCAATCATATTTATGGAAAACGGCATGGCTATCGGACAATATTCTACCGACGGCGAAACCTTCTCTGATTTAGGTATTCAAGAAGTAGTCGTTAGCGGAAGTACCGTTACTTTAAACTGCGTTTCTGGCAACTACGTTGACGCTTACGTCTTTACCTTTAAAGACGGTAAATTAACTACCGAATCTGGCGCTCTTAGGGGCAAACTTACTCTTACCAAGCAAGAAGAAACTCCTGACTTTGACCTTACCTTTGCGGATATCGCAGGCACTTGGTCGGGCGTTGAAGAATCTGCTTACGGCAACGCCGATTACACTATGGTAATTACCGAAAACGGCACGGTTACCCTTAGCTACCTTTATTACGGCTACGAAACGGATGCAGGTATTATTTCGGCTACCTTTGAAGACGGAGTTTTAACCTTGACCGACTCTTACGAAACGACTTACGTTTTCACCTTAACTGACGACGGCGCTCTTTCAAGCCAAGCAGGCGTTATGGGCGGTGCGGTTACTCTTTTACAAGCAGACGAACCCGCCGTTGAAATTACCTTTGCGGATATCGCAGGCACTTGGTCGGGCGTTGAAGAATCTGCTTACGGCACCGCCGATTACACTATGGTAATTACCGAAAACGGCACGGTTACCCTTAACTACCGTTCTTTCGGCTACGAAACGGATGCAGGTATTATTTCGGCTACCTTTGAAGACGGAGTTTTAACCTTGACCGACTCTTACGAAATGTCTTACGTTTTCACCTTAACTGACGACGGCTCTCTTTCAAGCCAAGCAGGCGTTATGGGCGGTGCGGTTACTCTTACTAAAAACGCCGACTAATTGACGAAATGCTAAACCGCAGGAAATAAACTTTTTCTGCGGTTTATTTATAGGTATTATTATGAAATTAAAGACTATATTACTCTTATTTACGGCTATATTATTTTGTTTTTTCGTAGCGTGCGTTCCACAAGATACTAGCCAAAGCGACGGGCAAACTTCGGAATTCATTTCAACTAGCCAATCTGAAAGCGAGTCGATTGTGGAAAGCAACCCCGAAAGCGAAAGCCCTATTGCAGACGGCTTGACTATTGAAAACGGCGTTGTTATAAGTTATAGCGGAAGCCAAACCGACGTAGTTATTCCGTCCGTATACCAAGGCGAGCCCGTTACTGAAATTGCTTCAAACGCATTTAAAGAAAGCAAAATACAATCGGTTACTATCCCGTCTTCAATAACGGATATCGGCGAATACTCTTTCGGCTACTGCCACGATTTAACCAAAGTCAATTTTAGCGAAGGGCTAAAAACGGTAGGCGAAGGCGCGTTTTTCGACTGCCCCAAGATTGAAAAAATATCTTTCCCCAACTCGCTTGAAAAATTAGGTTGCGGAGCGCTCGGAAACGTTCTCGTTTTGAAAGATTTTGAAAACGGCGAAGTCGGCGTAACCACGGCTGATAGCGCTTTAACCGAACTCTATATTCCTTTTATCGGTGAAACTAAAAGCGTTTCGGCTTACTCGTTTTTTGCGTTTACGTTTGGCGTTACTTCTCCCGCTAAAAACCGTTATAGCGCCGAAAGTTTTGACTTTACGCACGAGGGCGAAACGATAAAGATTAACCTTTATAACGTAATTCCCGAGTCCCTTAAAAAAGTTACCGTAGGGTGTGGCGATTTAATCCCTGACGCCGCCTTTTACAACTGTTTTTACCTTGAAGAGATAATCGTAAAGTCTAGTAATCTAATCTCGATAGGAAAATACGCCTTTGAAGGATGTAAAAATGCGGACGTAACGGGCATTGAAGACGCTATGTTTATACTAGACAGAGCCTTTTTTGGCTCGGGCTTTACGGGTTTAGATTTTGCCAATCTCGTATCTATCGGCAATTACGCCTTTTGGGAAACCCCCGTTGCGGACTTTGTTTTCGGCGAAGAATTAACGACTATCGGCGACGGCGCTTTCGGCTTTACCCAACTTGAAACAATTTATTTCCCTGAAAATATCGAGTCGATAGGTGACCTTGCCTTTTACGCTTGTAACAACCTTAAAAGAGTTTATTTTGAAAGTCCCACCCCTTGCGATATAGGCGAAACGATTTTCACGGCGGTAGAAGGCGACCTTTTGTATTATAGTGATTTACTCGTTTTCGTACCTGCAGACGACGGCGAAACTTCGCCGTATAGAGAGTACCGCAAAGACCTTTTCATGCGTGATTACGCTTCGGGAATATTCTCTATTGAATACGAAAATACGACGGGTTATATTATTGAAAACGATATTCTTATCGGTTATATAAAAGCCGACGGCGAAGATTTTACTACCGTAGCCGTTCCCGACGGCGTTAAGGAAATTTCGGACTTCGCTTTTTATAACTGCGCTAAAATCCAAAAAATCACCCTTCCCGAAGGCTTTACCAAAATAGGTAAATACGCTTTTTACAACTGTACGAGCGTTAAAAACTTATATATGTCGTCAACGCTTAAAGAGATTGACGATTACGCTTTTGCGGGCTTTTTCGTAGGTAACTATCTTTCAAGATTATACTTCCCCGAAGGACTTGAAAGGATAGGCGACGGAGCGTTTTTAAGTAGTTTTAACCTTAAAATTATAGATATTCCGTCGACTATTAAGTATATGGGCTACCTTTCTTTCGGTATGGCAAACAACCTTGAAAGAATGTATTTTAGGGCTACCACTCCCCCCGAAGTAGGTTTTTACGACAATAAGATTGAAGACGTTGACAGAAACTTCTTCTCTATGGTAAACTCGGCAAAAACGGTTATTTACGTACCGTCGGGCAAATGCCAAACGGGCGAAAACGCAGGCAAGTCCTACCACGAAATTTTTATAAACGCCGACGGCTTTAAAGACTTTGCGCAATTCGTTAAACCTTCCCCCGACGGGGCTGAAGTAGGACACTACGGCGACGGAGATTTTTATATTGACCTTGACGGGTGCAATAGGGCTACCGTATATACTATCGCAGAATGCGCCGAAGACACTTCGTCTATGCGCGGTAGCAAATACGAATATAAAAAGGAATACGGCGACTATACCTTAAACGGCGCAATGCTCAACATAACTTTTGAAGAGTTTGGCACGATTAACGCAATTTACGGCAATAGGGTTATCACCTTTAATAAAGACGGCGTTGTACATACCCTTAGCGAGCCAAAGAAATTTTACGACTCCTACAACTGGACTAATTTCGTACTTTACAACTACGAAAAAGGCGCGGGCAAAGGTACTTTTGATATGTACGGATCTTTCCTTACCCCGTTTGAGTGGTCGATTAGCGGTACTACCTTTAAACTCAAAATCGACGGCAATAACAAAACCCACCCCGAATACGCTGGCGTAGTTGAATATACGGGAACTTACGACCCGTTTACGGATAGCATTTCGGTTGCGTTTATGCTTAACGATTACGAAGAAATTATTACCTATACCGCTAGTTTCGTGCGTTCAAATTACGCTACCGTAGAAGAAGAAAAACTTTACGGAACTTACGTATGTTTCGGCGCTAACGATTATAAAATGTTTACTATCGTTTCCTACGGCAACGGCGTTGCAGACTTTTATATTGGCGAAAGCGTTTACGAAAACTGCTCTTACTCGGTCGACGGCGATCAAATCACTTTGAGCGTTACCGCGCTTACGGTTAGGCTTACCGTCGATAAAGACGGCAACTTGTATAGTAGCGATATGATGGGTGTGGAATCTTTCTTCGTCTATGAAGACGAACTTTTAGACCCCACCGTTTTACCCGACTAAAAACAAACCTTGGTTTGACAGGAGAAGCATTCCCCTACGGTATGCTTTAATATCATCCCGAAAATAATTTTGCTCTGTAAAAGAATTTTCGGGGAAAGGAGCAAACGGCTTTTAGGTCTAAACGGCTACCTTTGGTTGCCGTTTGATTTTTAGCCGATTTGCGACGCGGTTTAGACTTTAATGCAGTAACGCACTTTTGCGATGTATATAAGCCTTTAAATATTGTAAAGCCCCTGCGGTTAAACCGCAGGGGCTATCTTTTTAAGTTACTGCGCCAAATTTTCGTCTTCGGCGTTTAGAGTTTTAAACTTTACGGCAAGTTCAAGCGATACCACAAGTATTAGTATATAAAGACCAAAACCGTTGCTCAAAAACAAGAACGCAGGTAAGGCTACGACTACTAGACAGTCGCATAAAAGCCCTATTACGCCTTGAAAATTTTTAATGAATACGGCTACGCCCGTAAATATTGCAAAAAGACTGAACGCCGTTTTTAAAAAATATTGCAAAAAGGCAAGGACCTTATTTTCGTGTAAAAGCCAATCGCCCGAAAAGAGTATTCGCCCTTCAATTACTAAAAAGAGCGCAAAAATTATTATGGTTACCACTGCCAAAACGGCGCAAATTATATCGCTAAATTTTTTCATAAATAATTTCTCCTATACACCTTTTGGACGAGTTCGCTCGTGACGAAATCGCTTATTACCAACCCAAGACAACCTTTATGAGAGTCTAAATTTTCAAGTAGCCAAGCGTTGATAATTTTAGCCGTAGAGCCTGCATAAAGTGGCGGAAAACCATAGTCAAAGTAACAACTCGTAAAGTTTAAGGTAAGAACGTGCTTTTGAGTAGCGCTCTCTTTAAAGCAGGCTATAATATCGTTTATCTTAGCGTTTTCGTCCGAAATGCAGTAGTTGTCTTGCACGAAAGCGCCGTTTACTTCAAAACTAGTCGAATCTCGCCAACCACTATGTACCGCAAACCCAAAATCACCGTTAAATCTTGAAAGAATATGCATTTTGCCCCGTGCCTGACCAACCGTGCTAGGCAAGGAATTGCCGAAATTTACCCTTTCTTTTCTCTTCTCAAGGGCTGTTTTTACGGCGGTTGCAAAATCTACGGTAGAGCCGACGGGGTCGGCGTCTTCCTTAATAGAAATTAACAAAAATTCCGTGGGGTTTTGGTCTAAAAAGGCGCTAAACTCGCTTACGACGTCATCAAAACGCAAGTTTTGGTCAACGAAACTGTGAACGAGATGCAAAACGCCCTTTCTTTGTTGCAACCTTATATCAAAAAACCTTACGCCGATTTTAAGTTGCTCGCCAACGCTAAGCGATTGGCATTTACCTGCAACGTCGCCGATTGAATGGGTTGCGCCCGAATCGTGCGAGCCGGGAATAGAAACTTGATTTAATTCTAAATCTCTATTTAATCGACTCATCCAATTAGAGCCGTCCAACTTACCACAGTCAAACGGCGCAAACGCCAAAATAGATAGGGTTAAGGCGACTAATATACAAATAGTCGTTATTAGTTTATTTTTCAAGTGTTTTTCTCCTAAATAAAGAGTTGTTATGGCAAAAGCCGTATATTATTTGAATTAAAAAAGGACGACTTTTTGGCTTGTAAGCCGTTACAGTCGCCCTTTTTAATATTAAGGAAATTTAGCCTTTATTTTGGTAGACCTTGTTGGTCACCAAGGTTTTGAAGGCGACACAGTAACGTAGGCTAACGAAGTAGATAAGCCTTTAAATTATGCTACGCTACCACGCACCGCATTAACCCCCTGCACTATTATAAAGATAATAGGCGACAATACGATAAGTACTACGGCGTATAAAACGCGAAGAATTATCCAAAGGACGAGCGGGGCTAAAATTGGTACGAAACCTGTAAAAAAGCAAAGTCCCCAAAACCAAGCTTCTTTTTCAAAAGTGATAACCTTGCCGATATAATACTTAACGTCGGCTAAAACGGTATTGCTAAAAGAACGGCCAAATTCGTCTACCGTATTTAAAGAAATTAAGGAATACGGAACTAAAATTAAGGCTAAAATAACGACGTATCTTACCGTTGTATCGTAAAACAAAAAGAACAACGCGCGAATTATATTGTACCCAAATTCCGTTTCAACGGGGACTATAAAA
This sequence comes from Clostridia bacterium, assembly GCA_017466825.1. Lineage (GTDB taxonomy): Bacteria > Bacillota > Clostridia > Christensenellales > Borkfalkiaceae > UBA10281. The sequence goes on along the minus strand of JAFTTJ010000006.1, from coordinate 55,966 downwards.
GCCACGCCGTAGATATCGAAATCGCTAAAAAGCAGGTTATCCATTGCCATATTAAAGCCAAACGCTACTGCAAACGCAAACGCAAAAAGAAGGACTATTTTAAAGGTTGCTTTTAAAATTCTTAATACCATATTAATCCTCCTTTTCGCCTAAAAAGTTTACTTCAAACACTTTGCCGTTATCTAAAGTAATAATTTGACAATTACTTACCGTACCCACGAGCGCATCCGTTGCGTTAGTGCAAGTAATTCCGTTTACGGTGTAGCGATGCTCGGGAATTTTTTTACTAATGATAATCGCATAAGCGTAGTTGTCGTCGTCGTCAAAATCGTCGGCGTCGTTTACGCATACGAAGGACGAATTAGTTATACTTCCCTTTCCGTAAGTAGCGTTGTCTACGCTAGGCGTACTGTAAACGTCTTGTCCAAGACAAGCAGAAATTCCGCCTACTAAGAAGTTTTCAACCGAGCCGATTTGCGGTCTTAAAGCGATATAACAGTCTATAACGTGACAATTAGCAATGCTACCGCCGTTTACGCCCGTTACAAAACCGATATAACTTCTCTGTTCTTCTCTTTGATAATCGATTTTTACCACGCATGAATCAAAGGTTACGTCTTTGATTTCACCGCTCGTAATAGAAGTGATAAAACCAAAACTGTACTTGTTGACGCCTTGATAAGAATCGCTAACTTCGCCGATTTGCGCGTTTACCACGAAATTTGAAATAACGTAGCCTTGACCGTCGAAAGTTCCTTCAAACTCGCCCATTTTGCCAAACGCGCCAAACTCGTTACCTTCAAAATCGATATCGTTTTCAAGGATATAGTCTGCCGTGTTAGCGCTGGGAAGGTTAGCAAGAAGGTTTAAATCGTTTGCGGTGGTAAGGTGGTAAGAGCGATGCCCTGCCGTAAACATACCTATACAGAAGATAAAAGTAGTTACGAGAGAAACAGCCCAAACCATAGCCTTTTCCGAAGTCTTTCTATTATTTAAAATATGCGAGTCGAGATCGTCGCCCGAGCCACCTTTATGCCTTGAAAGGACTATCGGCACGACTATCCATAAACCTACGAAAACTGCTATTGCAACGCCGAAGTGGATATTTGCAAAAATCACCTTAGGCTCTAAAATGGTAAGTAGCGAGAATATCGCTATAATCGCATAAAGGGCAAGCTTTAAAGTACCGAATAAAATTTCCGAAACTGAAATAGTCTTTACTTCTTCATAAGACCTTGCGGGCGCTTTTTTATTAGAGCCGTCACCACCGCTCGGCGGGGCTATTTCGCCGTAACGAACTTTTTCAAAATATTCAAATTGTTCGTTGTCGGCGCAGTTTTTAGCGTTGTTATATTCAAGAATTTCCTGAAGTTTTTTACCGTGTTTTGAAACGGCGTAGTCATCAACGGCTTTAAGCCTACATTTTAGCGTACCCCAATGGGCTAAAGCATCGTTGGGATCGTCGGCTAAAATTTCTCTATACCAAATTTCGGCTTCGGTAAAGTTCCTTGAAAGAACGAGTTCTTCAGCGACGGTGAAAAGAATATCTCTAGTCGCTTCTTTCGAGCCGAGTTCTTTATACGTGCCTGCAACAATCTCAACAAGTCCGTGCACACCGCCTTTATTATAGCGCGCTTGATAAACTAAACACTCGCGCAAGGTCTTAAATGAACCGGTCTCATAGCCGTCCGTTCCGTCGTATTTAAGTACGGGTAAGGACTTGTTTTCCTTATTGTCGCAAACGACTATTCTTTCAAGAATTTCAGCAATCGTGAGTTCGGAAACCTTTTTAACAACGCCTTCCTCGGGCTCGTTTTTAGGCTTGTCGAGTTTGATAACCGCTTGCGCAATTGAAGAAGATTTAATTCTACAAGCGAGCAATTTTATGTAAGCGTAACTCGAATTCCTTGCAGACGCTAGTTGCTCGAAATATTTACGCGCGTAGTCGTAATATCCATATTTAGCCAAATTAGTAGCGTAAGTATCCATAAATTGCATACTATAACGCTTAACTTCTTCTATAAATATCTTTTTAGCGTTTTCAAAAACGTCTTCACTAACCTTAGGTTTACCGTCCGCTACGGCAACTTCACATGTATGCTCTAATATTTTAAGTAATCTTTTGATACGGTTTTCGTCTATGTAATTGATTAAAAAACCGTATAAGGGCTTAACCTTATTCCAATCGCTTTGCTTTTTAAAACACTCTATAATAGTGTCGATAATGCTCCAAGAAAAATCAGCGTCGGTGGAATACTCGATAGCCTTATCCAAAAGATTTAAGTCGCTTGACGCAAGTTTGCCTGATGCAAGTTTGTCGGGCACGAGTTGATCGCTCTTTGCGCCGATTTTTGCCTTAAACCAACCCCAATGCGCAGGCGCAGAACGGGGGTTATTCTTTATAATTTCCTTAAAGGTGTTTATGGCTTCGCCAAAACGCTCTCTCGCCATATCGGACTCTGCCGATTGAAGAGAACGCTCTTCATTTGCCGAAATTTTTATCTGCTCTTTACCGCCAGAGCCACCGATAGAAATTACCGAACGGATATTATTTGAAAACATTGAGTCGTTTTCTTCCGACTCAAAGTCGACGTTTACCTTTTTGCCCGAAAGAGCCGATTTTAAGCCCTTACTCGAACTTACGAAGGCTACCGCCTTTTCAATCTCTTCAAGATATTTACCCTTGTCGACGTCGACGTTGGGCATTTGAATATCTCTAAATGCGGGAAGTCTGAAAAGGACGGGGGTTTCGTCGTAAACGTAGATGAGCGACTTTTTAAGTTTCTTGCCCTTATCTATTTGATATTTATATCTTCTCCACTCGTTTTCAACCCATTGCGATTTAATGTTTTCTTCGGTAAAACCTACCAAAATCATTGCTTGCGAACTCTGAATTGCCTTTAAAATTCTCGGCTCGTACTTTTCGCCTTGAATACCCGTGTCTTGACCTATTGATACGGGTGAGAAGAATACGTGATATTTATCTTTTAACTGCTCGTAAATTTCTCTCGCTTTACGGCAGTCCTTAGTTTCGATTTTTCTCTTTGCGCCGTGAGCGTCGGTAACTTCTTCTAAATGCTTAAAGGAAATAAAAATATCGTAGTTCTTTTCCTTTTTAATGAGCATGAAAAATTCCTGCAAAAGTTCGTCGAGTTCCTTTGCCTTATCTTCGTAATAAAGCCTATCCGCTCCACTTTTTGCATTGTCTAACGCTTTTTTATAGTTGATATCGTTTAAAATACTTTCACGGTCGCTATACGAACAGCTAAAAAAGGTTGGCTTACTATCTCCGCCTTCGTTTACGTAAACTACGCCGAGTTTAGCAAGCACCATTTGCCAATGGGCTTCGGGGCTGTTCGGTTGTTTTTTGATGAGTTCTTCGCAAAGTTCTTCGGCTTTTATAAATTCGCGAAGTTGTCTTTGCTCGACGATTCTCTTTAAATCGTCGCTAAAACTCTCCGTTCCCCCAACGTGCTTTCTGTGACAATAAATACACTCAAGCACACCCGTTCTTGGGTCGGCTTGCAGTTCACCGCCACATTGAAGACACACTTCTAAAGTTTTAAGTTCGCTCATTCCTTTCTCCATATAGGCAAATCGAATTTTGCCTTATTCAAGAAACGTCCCGCATAATTAAATACGGGACGTCCCTTAATATTAGTTGTAAATTAGTTATTTTCTTCCGTCCAAGCCATAAGTTTTTCAATGTCGTCTTTTTGAACGGACGACTTAATTTTAGCAAATGCTTTTTCAAAATCTTCTGCCAAAATACACTTTTCGCCCGTTAAAACGCCACGAATAATAGAAGTTTCTTGTATTTCGTCCATAAGGTTTGCTATGTCCGAACCGTTATAGCCTTCGGTTTTAGCAACGATATCGTCGTAGGGGATATCGTCGGCGATTTTAACTTCGCCTTGCTCTTTAATCTTGTCAATTTTGCTTACGACGATATATCTTCTCGCGTCGTCGTCGGGAAGTCCTACGTAAATTCTCGTACCGAATCTGCCCGGTCTAACAAACGCGCTGTCAATATCCCACGGCTTGTTGGTTGCGGCGATTAAAAATAGGATGTTGCCCGTATCTTTGCCGTAACTTTCAATGCCTTGAAGTTGTGATAAGAATTCCGAACGAAGTTGCTTTGCGTATTGCGAACGGGTATTCTTAGGCGAAATAGAATCCATTTCGTCAAAGTAAATTACCGCGCACTTAAACTGCCGCGCTTGCGCAAACAACGTCCTTATAGCCTTTTCAGACTGACCTGCGCCTTGGTGCAAAAGGTCGGACGGTTTTACCGAACAGAATTTTGCGCCTATTTCGTTTGCGATAGCGGCGGCAATCATGGTCTTACCCGTGCCCGGAGGGCCGTAAAGTAAAAGTCCACCGCCACTCTTTTTGACGTAGCCTTTAAAGGCGTCGGGGTTTTTAAGGGGAAGCAATACTTTAATTTTTACCGCTTCTTTTACGCTTTCAAGCCCTGCGACGTCGTCAAAAGTTATGCAAGGAAGACTATCCCAGTCGAACTTAAACTCACTGTCGAAAGTAACGCCTTCTTCTAAGACCTTATCTTCGGGCATAGGCGGTTTTTCAACCTTTTCTTCTTCCTTTTTGCCAATTATCACGTCTATACCGTTTTCGCTCGGAGTGGGAGCGGGGGTAACGGGTTGCGCAGGCTGAACAGGTTGAACGGGCTGAACGGGCGCGGGCGTGGGTTCAACGGGTACGCTAAACGCCAAATCTTGGGGTAAAATGGTAACCATGTCTTCGTCGGTGGGGTTGGGTATTAAGTTTACCCTTCTCGACTGACGGGTTACTATACCTTCAAAAAGGTTACGCACTTCTCTACCGTTTGCAAATTCGGGCGTGCGGTTGTCGTAAATGTGTTTAAGGTACGCCCTTACCAAAGTCCTTGACTCGGGGATGAGTTTATATTGATTTTTTGAGCACAATCCTTCAAAAATTGCGCATAGTTCTTCTTGAGTATAGTCGTCAAACTTGATAAAGTTGTTAAAGCGTGAACGAAGACCTTGGTTAGCCGAAATAAACCTTTCGATAGGCTTTTCGTAACCGGCAACGATAACTACTATGTTATCTCTGTGGTCTTCCATATATTTAAGCATAGTGTCGATTGCTTCTTGACCGAAATCGCCACCCTTTAAAAGTGAGTAGGCTTCGTCTACGAAAAGAACGCCACCATACGCTTTTTTAAGAACTTCTTGGGTTTTAATAGGCGTTTGACCTACGTGTCCTGCAACCAAGTCGGGTTTAGAAACTTCAACGAGTTGACCGTCGGTTACCACGCCGAGAGCGCAGTAAATTTCCGCCATAATACGCGCAACCGTAGTCTTGCCCGTACCGGGATTGCCCGAAAATACCATGTGATAGGTAATTTCCGGCACGACTAGTCCGCGTTCCTTTCTCTTTTTAAAGGTTTGGATTTGGTCTACCCAAGCGTTGACTTGCTTTTTTACGTTTTCAAGACCGACTAAGGAATTGAGTTTTGCCAAGGCTTCTGCTAAAGAAACCTTTTGAGCAGGAACGGTCGGCTTAACGTCGCTTTGCGGAGCGGGGTTTAACACCGCTTGTTTTGGAGCGATAGTATCCATTTTTTTGGCTTCTTCCAAAACGTTTTGCGCGCGCAAATATCTCGCTTTTTGCAAATCCCCCGTCGACTCTTTAGCAAGTTTTAACATTTGTTCTGCGGCAAGTATATAATACTTTTTAGCGGTAACGTAATCACCGCCTGCCTGACAACTCTTCGCTTTGTTTAAATGAAGATTAAAGGTTTCGTATAATAAATCCGCGCTTGCCATAAATCACCTATTAAAGATTAGAGAGTTTTTTAAGGGCTTCTAATTCCTTTTCAATCGAAGAGCCTAAATCGTCGTTTAAGCCGTCGGTAAGCGAAACGCCCATAATAGCGTCGAGTTCTTTGTTGTCTTCTAAACTCATAGGCGTGTTAGATTCAAACGCGCTTTGAGTAGAGTCCATAAACGTTTCGAGTTGTTCGGTTTGCATTTCCGCGCCCATCATTGCTTCTTCAAATTGCTTTTGAACTGTGTAGAAATCTTTTTCCTTTGAAAGTTTCATCATATCCTTGCTCAAAACGCCCATGCCCTTCAAAAATTCCGAAGTCATCATCGTCATATCTTTCATTTGCGAAGTGATTTCAAAATTGAGTTTCATTTCGTAAACTCTCTTTTGTTGAGCGATAGTCATTCTAAGACCGCTGAGCGCTAAGTTGTATTGAGCCGAAAGACCTTTAGCCTTCGCTTCTCTTCCCGCTTGGATATAGACTTGCTTTTGTTCTTCTAACTTTTGAATTTGCTTATTCATAGAGTTGATAGTCTTTTTAATAAGCATCTTCTTTTCTATTTCTTTTTTTGAAATTCCCATTTTCTTAACCTTCTAAATTTCCGTTTTTAGGTGTGTCGGCAGGTTGGCTTGCAAGCGGAGCGGTATCGTTTACCATCTCTTCGGTTTCAAACATAGCCATAAGTTCGTTGTCTTGATCTTTAATGCCGTAAATAGTATCGTTTTCAACGTAAGATTCTTCAACTTCCTTAAACACTTCGTCCGCGTCGGTAAGCACTTGTTCAGCCGTAATTCTAGTGTCTAAAGCGTCGTTTAAAAATACCGCAAGAGCCTTTTGGTCTGACAAAAGTTGGTTTAAAGATTGCTTACTCTTCGAGCCGAAGAAGGTCTTATCGTCGATTGCCTTTTTAAGTTTTTCAAGAAGTTGAATATTGTAGGCAAGATAGGTTGCCCTTTGGATATTCGCCGTACGCTCAGCCCTAATCGAGTTGATTTTTTTAGCGTAGAAAAGGCGCATTTGTTGCTCTTTGGTCGCCTTTCCTTTTGCCATAATAGCGTCGATTCTCGGCTGGGTGTCTTCTATACTCTTTTCGATATTGTCGAGTTCTTTTTCAAGAGAGCAAATAGAGTCAACTACTTCTTCTCTGGTGAGTTTGTTAAACTTATTGCCACCCGTGAAAAATTCGATAATTTTACTGAAAAAACCCATTTTGTTCTCCTTATACGAGAGCCTTTCTTTCAGCGATTAAAACTTTAAGGTCTTTTACAAGTCCGTTGAGTTTTGCAGTCGCCTTGTCGTCCGCTCTGTCTTTAACGAGTTCGATTTTAATGTCGCTGATAGCGTTTTTAATCTTTTTGTCCATTTCAGCCGCTTTGTCGTCTACGAGCGGAATTATGTACTTAATTTGCTCTTCAATAGCCTTAAATTCAGCCTTTAAGTCGGCGTTATCAGTCAAAACGATAAGCGCTTCCATCATTTTGCTGTTGGCTTCGATCATATCTCTATCGTTTTTGTTTTTTTCCGCATTAGTTTTTTTCTTAAAAAAGAACATATTTATTCCCCCTTTAAATTAAAGTTTATTTCCGCAACCACCGCAGAATTTTGCGTCGCCCTTGTTGATTTTACCACACTTGGGGCAAGCAACTTCTACTTGACCCATTCTGTTGCCACAATGGGGGCAGAAAGCCTGAGTAGATTCTACGCTATGTCCGCACTTAGGACAGAAATTTCCGCCCTTTCTAGCGTCGTCCTTTTTGCCGATTGCCTTGATAACTTCGTAATACGCTTCTCTGTCGCTTTGTTGAAGACCAAGAAGATACTTATCTCTTTCCCATTGCTTGTCGTCGAGTCTTTCAAGTTCTTCAAGATGCTTTTTAATCTTATCTTCGTTGATTCTTTCTTCCAAAATCGCTTCGACTTTTTCTTTGTCGCCTTCGGCCATATTGAAACTTTCAATGATGAAGTCAACGAGAGAAATACCCCAGTCTTTATCAAACTTTTCGCTAAGCGCTGCGCCTGCTAAAGATGCAATTCTCTTTCTGTTAGCGTCGAATAAGTCGTAAGAAATATCGTTTGCAGTAACTACGTGTAAAAATACGTCTGCAAATTCGTCAACAACAGCCGCCGAGAAACGGTTGCTGAAATCACGAAGGTCAAATTCCTTTCTTGCGCCGACTACTTTTCTTAAAAATTGTTCGGGGTTAGAAATGCTTACGCCAAATTGACCGCGCGCGCCTACTTGTACTACTTTTGCAGACTTAGGATCACGGTAAGTAACCTTTTCGCTAGTGCCCCAACGAATAAGTACGGACGTTTCCTTAGGAATATATACTACTTCTACTGAAATACCTTGTTTCCAAGCCTTGATTTCCTTTTTGTCGTCGAATACGTCGTAAGTACCGCTCTTATAAAAACGGCAGTCACCACCGCCTTTAATAAGAAAAGCGTTGTGCGTGAAAGGAACTTCAAGCATTGCGTCTTTACTCTTAACAAGGTCGTTTACCCTTACGAATAAAACGCTGTTGTCGTTTACGTTTGCATTACAAAGATTTTGTTCAAATTTAATTACTTGTGGTTTACCGGAAAAAAGTCCAAAAAGTCCCATAAAACCCTCCACTATAAAATATTTTTTTAATCGCTTATAATACAACCGAAATAAGTCGACTTTTGGCGATTATTATATATATTATATATAATAAAATCGATTTAGTCAATATAAAAACAAAAAAACCCTTTAAAAAAGTTAAATTTAGGGCGTTTTTGCCTAATTTTTTGTAATTTTGTTCTTTTTTTAATGATTATTTCTCTCTTTACAAAAAGATATTTTTGCTTTTTATTAAAGTAGTTATTTTGCGAATAATCTTTTTTTAGCATAAAAACGCGCCCCGAATTTTTCGGGGCGCTAACAAAATTTTTATTATTATTCGTCTTGCGCAACTTCTTCATTGCGTTGTTTTTTCTTTGCAACAGTCCATGAAATTATAAAGGTAGTCAACATAATTATAAATGACGACACCACTAAAAAAAGAGCGAAGAATATTCTTAAAAGTAATACTACATCCAATTTTACAAAAACCGATTTATCCCCAAATAAAATTAGCATCAAAGTTGATAAATAAGTATACCCAAACCCAAAAATTAGCGACGTTAAAAGTATAAATATTAAAGTCCTTTTTATGGGGATCTTAGTTGGATTCTCTTCGCTAGCAAACAACATTTGCCCTTTGCTTGCAGGCTCAAAAACGGTAAATAATAACATAAAAATAACGCCTGCCGTTTCTATTAAAAATACTATGACTTTAGTAGGCAAAAACAAATCGTCCGGCAACATACAAAAAATCGGACAACTAATTAGATAAAATACTAATAGCATCACAAGCATTATTTTATATCCCGTGCTATGAATCTTTATAGTTTTTTCTTTCATTTTAGTTTTGTTTTCCATTTTACTCTCCTTTATTTTGAATAATCTATCCCTTTCCAAACTTGGTTGGTTTGGATGGTAAAATAATACAATATAATACTGCGCTTGTCAATACTTTACTAAAATTTTTCACAATTTACACAAGTCAATCGACAAAAATAAGCGTTTTTTGCGGAATTTTGCTTATTTTTGCCTGTTTTTAGGAGCGTTTTAGTCTTTACAAAAAGATATTTTTGCTTTTTATTAAAGAGTTATTTTACGAATAATCGTTTTTTAGCATAAAAACGCGCCCCGAATTTTTCGGGGCGTTAACAAAATTTAAGCAAAAACCTATTTACACCAAAAGCCCGCAATTTCAAGACCTAAAATTATCCCAAATTTAAAGGCTTGCTCATACAAACTTTTTCTTTCTTCTTCTTGTAGTTTACTTTGCTCGATCTGAAAATTTTGATATAAATCAAAAATAGCAGGTGTTTTCCTTAACTTTTCAAGTAAGTTCTCTTCCCTTTCAATGACCTTATCTAGGCTTGTCAAATATTCGGCTTTTTTACCCTTTAAACTTTCGTCTATACCACAGTTATTAAAGAAAAGTTCTTCTATCGCTGACATTTTATTCATTATTACCACCACCTTGTTTGATAATAATATTATAGTGGTCATTTTGACTATTGTCAAGTCATTTCGACTACTTTATGGTATTATTATAAAGTAGGGGGCAAAAAAATGGAAAATAAACTACGCTTTTGCGACAATCTTAAAGAACTGCGCATTGATAAAAATCTATCTCAAAAACAAGTTGCTTTACTATTAAAAATTCCCGTTAGCACGTATGCAAACTGGGAACAAGGTCGAAGAGAACCAAATATAAGCGATATTTATAAAATTATTGAAATCTTTGAAGTTTCTGCAACCGAATTATTTGGCAAATAATCAAATAAAGGGCTTTTTAACTATCACGTTTGAGCGACTTTTGTCGCGATAAAATTTTATTTAAATAAACTTTTTTAAGGGCGGGGCTAAACTCCGCCCTTTATGTTTTTACTAAAAGGGAGCAGCGATAGCAACGGCAATTATTTTCACCAACAAAAAAGAGCACTCAAACGAGTGCTCTTTAAAGTTGAAATTTATCTTATTCCAAAACAGCGGTTGCGCCTGCAGCTTTAAGGGTTTCAACCATCTTTTCAGCTTCTTCCTTGGGTACGTTTTCTTTAATAACGCCACACTTTTCAACCAAGCCTTTTGCTTCGATAAGGCCTGCGCCGGTGATGTCCTTAACTGCTTTAATAACTTTAACCTTTTCAGCGCCGATTTCTTTAAGAACAACGTTGAATTCAGTCTTTTCTTCTACAGCGGGAGCAGCTTCAGCAGCGCCAGCAGCAGGGCCAGCAACTACAGCAGCAGCGCTTACGCCGAATTCTTCTTCGATTGCTTTAACTAAACTGTTAAGTTCCATAACAGTCATACCTTTGATTTCTTCAATAAACTTTGCGATATCAGCCATTTTAATATCCTCTCTTTTAATTATTTTTTGCTCTAATTATGCGTTTTTTTGTTCTGCGACTGCGTTAAGAGCAATAGCTAAGCCGCCGATAATGCTGGATAATGCACCAGCGAGTTTTGCAACGAGAACTTCCTTTGAAGGAATCGATGCGAGTGCTTTTACTCCGTTAGCGTCAACATAAGCGCCATCGACGTAACCGCTTTTTACAGAAATCTTATCGTTAGTGCTTTTGCACATATCGCAAGCAACTTTTGCGGCTGCGGTTTCATCAGAACCGAATGCTACGGAAGTTGCTCCGTTAAGGTCTGCGTCAAAATCAGTAATGCCGAGTTCGTTGAATGCCCTTTTAAGCAAGGTGTTTTTCAAAACCCTGTATTCGGTATTCGACTTTCTCATGTTGCAACGGAATTCGGTATCTTCTGCTACGGTTAAGCCTTTGTAGTCAATTAAAATGATTGACTTACTTGCCTTAATCTTAGCAACGATGTCTTCAACAATTTGCTTTTTTGCCTCAAGATTTGCTGACAACTTATTTACCTCCGTTATTTTTTTAGATGAAAACAGCCCTTGACCGCGCAAGGCAATCAAGGGCATAATTAGCATGCTAAAATGCGTCTTAAAAGTACCTCGGCGGGTAGCGTAATGCTTTAAAACCTGCTGTCTTCGGTTATTGAACTATTGTATTATAGCACCGATACGGTACTTTGTCAAACGAAATTAAGCGTTTTTAGGTAAAACTTTTACACCGGGGCCCATAGTGCTGGTGATAGAGATACCTTTGACGTATTGACCTTTTGCTGCTGCCGGCTTTGCTTTGATGATTGCGTCGATTAAAGCGTTGTAGTTTTCAGCAAGTTTTTCTCTGCCGAAACTCTTTTTACCGATTGCACAGTGAATAATTGCTTGTTTGTCAAGTCTGTATTCAACTTTACCTGCTTTAATATCGGCAATAGCCTTTGCTACGTCGTTAGTAACGGTACCCGACTTGGGGTTAGGCATAAGGCCTTTAGGACCTAAGAGTTTACCAATTCTACCAACGACACCCATCATATCGGGGGTGGTGATAACTGCGTCGAAATCGAACCAGTTTTCCTTTTGGATCTTAGCAACGAGTTCTTCTGCGCCAACGTAATCTGCGCCTGCTGCTTGAGCAGCGTCTGCCTTTTCGCCCTTTGCAAGTACTAAAACTTTTACGCTTCTACCGGTACCGTTAGGAAGGACGATAACGCCTCTAACTTGTTGGTCTGCTTGCTTGGGGTCAACGCCGAGTCTGCAATGGAACTCAACGGTCTCGTCAAATTTTGCCTTTGCGTTTGCTATAACTATATCAAGCGCTTCGCCTACTTCATATTGTTTAGTATGGTCGAAAGTCTTTACACTGTCGACGTATTTCTTTCCGTGTTTCATTATTTAAAAGTCCTCCTTGTGGTTCATGCGAGAATAAATCTCTCCCACGTCTATTTTACTCTTCTACGGTAACACCCATACTGCGGGCAGTACCTTTAATCATGCTCATAGCCGCTTCTAAAGACGCTGCGTTAAGGTCGGGCATTTTTTGCTTAGCGATTTCTTCAACTTGCGCTTTAGTAAGTTTTGCAACTTTTTCCTTGTTGGGCTTAGCGCTTGCCGACTGAAGACCGCATGCCTTCTTAATAAGAACGGGAGCAGGGGGGGTCTTAAGGATGAACGTGAACGAACGGTCTTGATAAATAGTGATTACTACGGGAATAATCAAACCTACGTCGTTTGCTGTCTTTGCATTGAATTCCTTAGTGAAACCGGGTATGTTGATACCGTAAGGTCCTAAGGTTGAACCAACAGGTGGTCCTGGGGTTGCTTTTCCGGCTGCTAATTGCAATTTTACTACTGCAGTAACTTTTTTAGCCATTTTTCTCCTCCATAGATTGTGGTTTTAACGAAAGCGCCATAGAATAAATTTAACGCTCCTCCCACTTATATAAAACCAAGCCATTGCTTGCTTTTAACCGTGATAAAATACCGAAGCGAAGTTCGGTATTATTTATTATATAATAATGATTATCGCTTTTGTTGCGAATTAGTTCTCGCCAACGAGTTTTTCAAGTTGGATATAATCAACTTCAACGCTCATTTCTCTTCCGCCGAACATCTCTACTCTTACCTTAGCCTTTTGGGCTTCAGCGTTGAGTTCTTCAACAGCGCCAAGGTAGCCTTCCATTGCGCCCGAAATGATTTTAACCATATCGCCAACGCAAATATCAAAAGACTCAACCCTTTCTTCAAGGCGCATCTTTCTTACTTCGTCTTCACCGAGCGGAACTGCTTTGCCTTGCGGGCCAACGAAACCCGTAACACCCCTTGAATTGGTAATCAAAAACCACATGTCGTTTGAATATACCATCTTAACGAAAACGTAACAAGGAAGAATCTTCCTTAAAACAACCTTTTTCTTGCCGTTCTTTTCTTCAATCGTTTCTTCCATAGGAATTTTAATATCTAAAATAACGTTGCTTAAGTTGTTGTTTTCAATAAGTTTTTCCAAAGAGTCTTTTACGAGTGCTTCATAACCCGAATAGGTATGAATAACGTACCATTTTGCCGTTTCTTGGCTCATAATCAAAGCACCCCGAGAAGCGTTGCTATTGCGCTAGACGCCGACTGACCGCCCCTTACTAAAATAAGGAGTTGTTGAAGACCGAAGTCCATAAGCATTATTATTGCAAGAACGATAACTACGATTGCTATAACGCATCCGAGTTGTTTAAGTACGGTCGCAAACGAAGGCCAAGTAACCTTTTTGAGCTCTGAGAAAACCTCTTTAATCTTTCCCCATGCGCGTACAAATATATTAGGTTTCTTGTTCTTTGCCTTTTTTTCGACCTTCTTGCCTGCGGTATCCTTTTTGTTTTCCATTAACTGTTACCTCTGCCGAAAATTTAAGAAACTATTACTTCGTTTCTTTGTGAACGGTGTGCTTTTTGCAGAAAGGACAATACTTGCTCATTTCAAGTCTATCCGGATCGTTTTTCTTATTTTTGTAATCGTCGTAATTTCTCTGCTTGCATTCGGTGCACGCCAAAGTGATTCTGGTTCTACTTCCTTTTGCCATATCTTTCGCCTTCCCAAAAAATTAACACCCCCAAGGAGTGCTAACCTATTTTACACTACCTTTGGGCTTTTGTCAATCATTTTTCATTATATTTTATAAATTCCTGCTCCTTTTGGGGCAAATTTATAATTTCTAGTTGATAAAAAAGGAGTTAAGCCTTAAAAAAGACTCAACTCCATGCGTTTTATTCTGCGTCGCCTTCGTCGCCACCGTAAAGAAAATCCTCTACCATTGCGATTGCGTCAACTTCTTCAAACTTGGGATTTTCCTTAAGTCCGTGAATTGCCGCGCATTGGTCGATAAGCATCTTTGCGTATCTTACCGCTCTACCCGATTTAATACGAAGAAGAACAGGTACGGTAACGTAAGTCTTTTTGTCGCTCACATCCTTACAATGGAACTTAGGATCAGTTTCGTTAATGTCCATGTTAAGATAGAGTTTTAAAGTTTTGCCTGCAACCGAGAGTTTAACGAAATGAAGTCTACCCATGTTGATACTGTCAAACTTCTTAGAAATTCTCGTCTTGAGCTTTTTAAAGCGAAGAGCGTAGTTTTTAAGTTCGTCGTATCTGTCTTGAATAACTTCGTCGGCTCTAAGCATCTTTTGAGCGAAGGTGGGCGAAGGAACGTATACCGGCTTATCAAAAGTTGCATCGAGTTGAGCGGTAGCGTCCATTGCGGCGAGTTCTTCGTAAGCGGCGTAATCGGCAGGATAATATTTCTGCTCGTCTCTAAGCGCTGCCTCGCGAAGGGTTTCGTCTACGTCAAAACCTTCTTCACGTACGGTTGCGGTGAAGCCCTTTTCGTTTACCAAACTTTCGTCAATGAATTTGCCAAGATAAGTTCTCATTTCTAAACCTCGCATGTAAAAATTTACGTATATACCTATTATATACTATGATTTGAAATTTATCAAGCGTTCTGACGAAAAAATATTAAAATTTTTTAAATTTTTTTCGCTTTTTTCAACCTATTGCCCTATTTTTTAGTATTTTTACCCTTTTGAAAAAGTTTTTTGAAGCAATTTTTTAAAATTTTGCCCGTTTTTGCGGTAGGCAAGCCCCACGCAAATCGACCTATAAGGCGGTTTTTTGTAAAGCCTAAAAATTTAGTCGGCGTATAAGGCGGTTTTCAGTCGCTATAAAAAGCCTGCTTTACCCTATTTTACCTACCGAGCGCCTTTTCAATTCCGCGCTCGCTATCGTAGCGCGCAACGGCTTTTAAGTATCTTTCGGATAGCCTAAACAAGTACCTTTCCCTATCGGGATAAGCAAGTTTTTCAAAGGCTTTTTCGTCGATAAGCCTTGCCAAAGCGTCGCTTGGACGCGCCCCTTCTTGGTCGAGCATTTGCTTTACCGTTTCGTAAAATTCTTCGTCTTCTTTGCTTACGCCACGCAGGTTTTTAATAACTAGATTTTTAAAATATTTTTCCACGCCCGACGGCTTTAAACCTTCTTGCTCGGCGGTTTTTACTCCGCTTTCAACTTCTTTTTTATAATCTTCCCAAAACTTGTTTTTCATACGCCTTTTGGCTTCTTTTGCAACGCTTTTTATACTTCTTTCCTGCATAAAACACTCCTTGCTTTTATTTTGCTAAGACTCGTTTCGGGAATAAAAAAATACACCCGAAATTTCTTCGGGTGTAAATCTTTTAGTTAATTAGCCTTTAACCGATCTCTTTCTTGCGGCTTCAGCCTTTTTCTTGCGTCTTACGGAAGGCTTTTCGTAATGTTCCTTCTTACGTAAATCGCCGATAATACCGTCTCTTGAACACTTTCTCTTAAATCTTCTTAAAGCGTTGTCTAACGATTCGTTTTCACCAACTCTGATAGTAGACATTTTTCAACCCTCCTTCGCCCTACGGCAAGTTAATTAAAGCCTGATTATTATACCAAACGGCAAAGCCTATGTCAAGCGTTTTTATACGCCGTTCAAAAACTTTTTAAGCGGGATTCCACTCCATTTTTTGCCCCGACAATATATGTATATGAAGGTGCGGAACGGTCTGCCCTGCGTCGTCACCTTGGTTGATAACCAACCTATAGCCCCCTTTTAACTCTAAAAGGTCGCTAAGCGTGGGTATGGTTTTAAGTATTCGACCAACCATGGACGCGTCTTCTTCGCCCATTTCGGCAAGGTATTTAAAATGTTTTTTAGGTATTGCCAAAAAATGATTTTTCGCCTGCGGGGCGATATCTCTAATTATAATAAAGTCGTCGTTTTCAAAAACTTTGTCAACGCTGAACTCTCCGCTTACGAATTTGCAAAATAAACAATTTTCCATAATATCACATCTCCTTATAATATATCGGCTATTGCGCCGTCTTCAAAAGGCTCTTTTAAAACGACCTTAACCTTTTTATCTTCGACCTTGCCTAAAAGGTAGGTTTTTACGTAGTTTTCGGTGTATCCAACTGTAAAGTTCCCTTGGCAGTCTTCGGGGATAACCCAAAATTCCTTGCCCAAATTTTGTTGAATAAAACTATCTTTCAACTGCTTTTTAAGGGCTAAAATTTCGCCCATGCGTTCGTCTTTTACGCTCGGCGGTAACTCTTTGAGTTTTGCCCCGACCGTCCCTTCTCTTTTAGAGTAAGGAAAACAATGCACGTCGGCAAAACCGACGGCTTTGCAAAGGTCTAAACTGTCTTTAAAGTCCTTTTCGCTCTCGGTGGAATACCCGACTATTACGTCCGTAGTTATAGCAGCCGAAGGAAAATGCTTTTTGATAAGCAAGCACTTTTCAAGATATTCTTCTCTCGTGTACTTTCTGTTCATAGACTTTAAAACGGCGTTAGAACCGGATTGTAGCGAAAGGTGAAAATGTGGGGCGAAATCCTTTAAGTTTTTAAGCGCAGTCAAAAACTCTTCGTTGATAACGCCGACTTCCAAAGAGCCTAGTCTAATTCGGCAATTTACGGCAGAAAGTCGGTCTATAAGCCCTTTAAGTCCTATTCCTTGGTAGTTATAAGCCGACAAATTGATGCCCGTAACGACCGCTTCAACGGGTGATAACCGCTCGATTTCTTCAACGATTTTTTCTACGTTTCGAGAGCGTGAACGCCCCCTTAAATAAGGGATAATGCAGTAACTGCAAAAGTTGTTGCACCCATCTTGCACTTTAATATACGCCCTTGTCTTGTCGGGGTTTTCGGGCATAAACTCTTCGTAATATTCGTTCTCTTCCCAAACGATATTGCCACGCTCGTTTATTGCGCCTATGATTTTATCCTTTGAATTAGTACCCGTAACGAGCGTTACGCCCTGTTTTTTCAAAAAGTCTTGCGGGGCCTTTTGCGAAGCGCATCCCGTTACGATAATTTGTGCGTTTGGGTTAAACTTTTTAACCCTTGCGACCGTTTGACGTGATTTTTTTTCGGCTTCCGCCGTTACGGCGCAGGTGTTGATTATGTATAAATCTGCATAGGAAAGTTCGTCACTAACCGTATAGCCGAGCGTTTTAAGCCCCGTCATAAGGGACGCGCTCTCGCAAGAATTTACCTTACAACCGAGCGTAAACACTACCGCTTTTTTACCGTTTTTTATTGGGCTTAAATTAGTTTCAATCATAATTTTCTCATGGCGATTGCTACCCATTCGCCCTTGCCGATACGCCTTTCAAGTTTAAAGCCGAGCGACGAATACCTGTCTATAACTTCATTTTCGCGACTTTTTATAATTCCGCTCATTATCATTACGCCACCGCAAACGACGTTTTCCGTAATGGTGTTAGAGAGTACCAAAAGGACGTCCGCCGTTATGTTTGCAAGCACTAGTTCGCCCTTTACCGCCTTGTCGTCTAAAAGGTTATTGAGCGCCACTTCGCACTTGTCCGCCGTGCCGTTTAATTCGCAGTTGTGCTTTGCGGACTTTACGGCAACGTAATCTATATCCGTCATAAACACTTTTTCAGCGCCGAGTTTAGCCGCGGCAATGCCGAGTATTCCACTACCCGTACCGACGTCGATTACGCTCTTTGCCGAAGATAAATAGTCTTGCATAAGTTCGATAACCATTGAAGTCGTTTCGTGTTCGCCCGTGCCGAAAGCCATGTTAGAGTCGATTAAAACCGAAACTTGACCGTCCTTTACAGCGTGCTCTATCCAAGCGGGACAAACGACCACTTTGCCAAGTTCTATGGGACGATAATGTTTTTTCCAAATTTCTATCCAATCGTCGCCGTCGACAATTCTTTTTACTATCTCTAAACTGCCCGTTTCGGTAAAGCCTTTGCAATTTTCCTTTAAAACTGCAAGGTCGTTTTCGATTTTGACTAAGGTTTCGTCGGAAATATCAAGCGAAACGTAAGCCTTAACCAAGGTTACTTGGCGGTTTAATTCCTTTAAAACGGCGTCGTCTAAATAATCCCAAGTGGACTTTCTGTCATTGATTAGTTCAACCACGTCCTTTACGTCGCTAATTGCAACACCGTATGACGTATATTGCCATAAAATATCGGCAACGAGTTCTTGGGCTTCGGTCGTTGTAGAAATGGTAAATTCGGTAAACTTCATATCTTTTCCTTTTAGCGTAGCGCTTTTCTTATTATATAAATAATTTTAACACAAATATTTAACCTTTGCAATTAAATTAGCGCTTATTATATTTTTTATCAAACACTTGCATTATAAACGGCTTTTGTGGTAAAATAGTAATGCGAACTCAATTATATTTATTATTTGAAGAAACTTAGCACGACACCAGAAGACACAACCTCTATAGAAGAGTAGTCGAAATCTTGCATGGTTCATAACCCAACGTGACCGACAACACGACAATTGATTAAAGGTGGGCGGAATGCTTTAAAAAAAGCGTTCCGCCCACCTTTATATTTAACGTATTTATTTTATAAATAAATTTTAACCCCCTTTTCACTATTTTTCATCAAGGTCGGTTTCGATAGGTTCGTTTAACTCTTCGCTATCCTTTTTAGCAAATTTTTTACCAAACGAAAAAAGACTGTGCCCAACGAAAGAAATTACCATACATACTAGCGTAACTGCGATAGTATAAATTAAGTGCATTGAAATAAACTGTTTTGCAAGTAAGGTAAGTAGGTAGTTAAGGGTGTACTGCACTGCGCAAACTCCCACGAAACGCAAAAATTCCAAAACCGATTTTTCCTTTGATTGAAAAGTGAAAAATTTGTTCCAAATATAACTGTGCACCGTACCTACGGCGTAGCCTATTACCGTTCCGATAAAAGTTTCAATATCGGTTATGTTGGTTTGGTCAAACAGCCCGTAGCCCATAAAATAATATACGAGCATAGTAGTACCCGTGCCGACTAGCGTATTTAAACAACCCACGAATAAAAACCTTATTCGCTTATCGTTATAAAGTTTTACAATTAATTCCTTTAACTTTGTCCACATGCTAAAATTATATACCATTACGGGCAAAAGGTCAACAAAACTTAGGCGGTTGCTAAAAATTCGTTTACGGCGCTGAAAATTTGGGCGTGGCCGTCGCCGTTGGGGTGAATTCCGTCTTGACACATAAAACTTTCAAAGGTGTTCGTTGATAAAAACTTTTGCCTTAAATCAATGACTTTTGCGCCGTAACCGTAGGCAACTTTTAAAATCTCGTTATTAAACATCTCTTGATGGCGGTGTATGGTGTTAAAGTCCCCGTTAAAGAAATCTAGCACCCTACTTTTGTCCGTAAGTCCGCCTATAACGCGATTAAAGAACCTTTTTGAGTCGATAGGTACTATCGTGCAAACGATTACTTCCACGTTGGCGCGCTTTAACTTTTGCAAAATTTCGCCGTAAATACGGGCAAATTCTTTTACGGGGGTGTTTGCGTCGTGTTCCATTTCGGGGTGAAGCCCTACCGTTTTCCAATCAAAGTCGGCGTCGTTTCCGCCGAGCTCTAGTACGGCAACGTTTTTTTGACTTAAATCAAGGGTTTGAATATACCTATCGATAAGCCCCCTTTGATAAATTTTTTTTAAAGATTGTCCGTATGCCGAACGATTGTCAATCTTTATTCCGTAACCACTTTCAAAAAGCCCTACGGCGCTATCTTTTATAAGTTCGAGTTTTCCGTTGTCGGTAACGATTCCCCTGCCGATTGAATCGCCAAAAAGTGTAATTTTAAAGTTTTCAAAATTTTTCATACTGCACCGTCCTTGTTGCTAAGATTTTTGTTTTTGACACTTAAATTTTACCCCGTTTAGGCTATTTTTACAACCCACTTTAAAGCGAACTAACGCTACGATTGATAAACTGGCGGTAGAATTTGTCGTTTTTCAACTCTACTCACAGTAGAATTGGCAAATATGCTTGCCTTTTTGCCCCGTTTATGGTAGAATTAAATAAAAATGTTAGTAGGAGAGCGCAAGTGGACGACGTTAAAATAATTTTTGCCCAAAATTTGGCTCAACTTAGGAAGCAAGCAAAACTCACGCAAATTGAGTTTGCCGAAAAAATAAATTACTCTGATAAAGCCGTTTCTAAATGGGAACGCGGTGAGTCTATACCCGACGTAGCCGTGCTTAAAAACATTGCCGTCTTTTTTGGCGTAACGGTGGATTTTTTAATAACCGAGCGCCCTGCAAACGCCCCCATTGAAGAAAAAACTAACTACGTAAAGGCTGTCAACAATAAAAACAGGTTTTTTATTGCGGCTATCACCCTTTGCGCCGTGCTCGTTTGCTCGATAATAGTTTTCGTAGCCCTTCAGTCGGCTTACCCCGACGATTTTTGGACGAATTTTCAAACGTGCATCATTTTTCCGTTGCCTATCTATTCCATTTTGCTAATCATTTTTACTTCTCTTTGGTCTAAAAAGAAGGTTTGGAAAATCTTTTCAGTTTCATTGCTCGTTTGGTCGGTTTTGCTAGTTGCTTTTTGCATAGCCCTTATCGCAACGGCAAACGCTTACTGGTTGATTTTTGCAATAGGCGTGCCTGCGCAAATAATAATTTTGATGAGTTACGGCATTATTCAAAACCCTGTTAAAAAACTTAAAAAGCAGGAAAAAACCGAAGACACTAATCAAGAAATTGATAAATAATCGACTTATAGGCTCGTTTTATGGAATTTCACTTTATTTTTGGCATTTTTGTTTTAGCGCTTAGCGCAATAACTTTTATCGTGTATGCGATTGATAAATTCTTGGCAAAAAACGACGCTTGGCGTGTACCCGAAAAAGTCCTTTTAGGGCTTTCGCTACTAGGCGGAGCGATTGGCGGACTGATTGCAATGCTACTTGTTAGGCACAAGACGAAGCATTGGTATTTTTACGCCTTGAATATTCTAGGCATAGTTTTACACGCTGGCGGTTTTTTAGCCCTTGCAATATTACTTTAACGTTTAAAAAATTTTGGGGACGGCAAACCCGTCTACACCAAATTTTGCGGATATGGCGGAATGGCAGACGCGTAGGTTTCAGACGCCTATGGGCAACCCCGTGCAAGTTCAAGTCTTGTTGTCCGCACCAGACGGGAACTATCCGAGCCTTTTAGGGTAGTTCTTTTTTTGTTATATAAAAACAGTAGGCAGATATCCACATTCTTGGACATCTGCCTATTTTTATAAAAGATTTCCCTACATATTAATATCAAGCAAATAATATGCTAAATCGAACTTCGTATAATAGCACTTTACACCCAATCCTCTATATCTAAAACAATCCACCCCATGAGGTTTCCATACTCAATCGCTTTATCGCGCCTTAACGATTTCATATACTCTTTTTGATAATCTGAAAGAGGCTCACGGCTAATAACTTTCATCTTTATTTTCCCGTCTCCAAAATTTTCTTTAATTTCTAAAATAATATGTTCCATAAGTATCTCCCGGTAAATTCACTTAATTAAAGTAATTTTCTAACAACTCTTTTAATTTTACTCCATCAATTAATTCGATTGGCTTATCCTCAGCAAAAGCCTGTGCTTGTTTGGTAAATACACCTGAGGTCATTAAAATGCCTTTATTGGCTCTTTCCGAAGTAATAACACCATACAAATCTCTAATAATAGGTTCGCCAACACTACCAGTATATCTTTTGCATTGTATTATGTATTTACCCGAAAGCAAGGGCTGAGAATTATACGCTATTAAATCAATACCGCCATCGCCTGTTGTTTTTGTGGTTTCTACTGAAAAACCCATCTTCTCTAACAATCTTTGACAAACTTTTTCAAATTCAACGCCTGTTAAAGAATTGATATTTCCATACAATTGTTTGCTTCTATTTTGAATACGAGCATTATGCGCATTATAAAAACATTGTACTTTCTCTAATTCGTTACTCTTAGTTGCCACATCAACATCATTTAAAATCAAAGTGAAGAATTTAGTAGAACCAAGGACTTCGACCTCACAATCTTCAATAGTAGATTTATAATACAGTTCTT
The DNA here is from genome assembly GCA_017466825.1 of Clostridia bacterium. Taxonomy (GTDB): domain Bacteria; phylum Bacillota; class Clostridia; order Christensenellales; family Borkfalkiaceae; genus UBA10281. The sequence goes on along the minus strand of JAFTTJ010000006.1, from coordinate 33,779 downwards.
CTTTGGTCTCATAATCATAAAAAAGAATATGTTTATCAGTTAGTTTGATTGCTATTCGGCAATTGAATGTTTCGCCATCAAGATACTCCGCATCATCAATGCGTATCACATTTAAATCATCATCGTAATATGGAATAAAATCCACATTACCTTTTTTGACTACTTGTTTTATTTCATTATTCTGAGCATTAAAAATTACAGATAGTCTTTCTCGTTTCTCACAATCGCATTTCCAATCATAATCTAACCAATATGTATCATTTGCAGATTTAATATATTGTTCTTGTTTGTCTAGCCATTCATACTCTTTTAAACGTTTTATGATTTTTATATAAAAATCCATTTTATTTGAATCGCAATCAAAATCATAAATATAAATTGGATTACCGCCATAGCTCATAAATTCTTTTAATTGACATTTATACTCGTTAAATAATTGTTCCGTTTGCACAACATCGTAAGAAGATACATTGTTATTTTCGATATCTTCATCAGAAACTAACTCCTTAAATTTTGCATTATTACAATTTATTTGAGCTTGATAATCGTAAAAACTCATACTTAACTTAATGATTTTGCTTGCGTTATCCCTACGTTGTTGCTCGCCTTTAGCTCGTTCCTGTTCAGCACGTTTCTTATCGCTTATTTCGTTTGCAGCCATAGCGGCAAAAAATAATTTCAAGAACCCCATTTGTATTTCTCCTCGATTTTTATCAAAAAAAGTGCGCCCTTAGAGAGCGCACGAAAAACGCATCTCTCAATGTTGCTACACATTTTTCCCAAAGTTAGGCGAGAGCATACGTTTTTACCAACAGTATGCCCTAACTTGGGAATATTAAAAATGTGTAGCATAATTAGTATAGCACTAATTCAAAGAAAAATCAATTCGAAACGACATCTAAGCAAAAAGTTTATTTCATAAACGTGAAAGCAATAAAAATAATTTTATCAAAAGAATTTTATTAACATGACGGAACTTGTCATATTTACTATGGTATAATACAATAAACCAAGCTGTTCTATTGAAAATTTTTGCAGTTTCGACAAAATATTTCTAATTTAGATGTCATATCGAATTGAAAACAGGATTTTTTAATGGTAATATAAAAAAGGAAGTTTAAAAAGAACTGCGCGGGTAATTTTGATATTCTTTTTTGTTGTACAAAAAAATAAGAATATAGTATAAAAATATAAAACAAGTCAATAATTTAACTGTTCAAACTAAAAATCCGATAAAAAAATTTAAAAATTAAATTTAAACGCTTGATTTTAAATATTATTCATGATATAATGGAGGTATAAAAGGAGAAATGGATATGAAGTGCAATGTAAGAATTTTAGATATTTCTATAAAAAATTTAAAAAATTTAAACTTTGGTAATATTGAGTTTAATTCTAGAAAGCAAGTGTTGAAAGGTGCTTTTGATTTTGAAAAGTCTGATATTGTCGGAATATATGGACAAAATGGGAGTTCTAAGTCTACAGTGATTAATGCTTTTTCCATTTTAAAGAAATTGTTTTCAGGAAAAACATTATCTGCGGAGCTGTTGAATTATGTTTCAAAAACTGAAAATGAAAGTGAATTATGTATTAATTTTTTCATTGAAACAAACTCTAATAATTATATTGTAGAGTATAAAGTTGTTTTTACAATTGATGAACAACGAGTTAAAGCCAGTATTAAAACGGAATCAATTTCTTATAAAAAATACAATGGTGGATCGTGGACAAAAATAGCTCCTATTTTTGTTATTAACAACGAGGATTTATCTAATTTTATTACTCCTAAAACTAATTATTCAAAATTAACTAAAGACAATAAAGAAATCATATCTCAACTTTTAGTTTTAAAAGGTGAAAAGAGTTCTGGCAATTTTAGTTTTATATTTTCTGAAGAATTTAAGAATATAATTAATAATGTTGAAGATTTTAAGGACTGTGCAACCTTTATAGATCGCATAAAAATTTATTCAGTACATTATATGCATTTATATGACAATAGAGAAATAAGTAAAATTACAGCGTTAGATACTATTCCTTTTTTCTATAAAACAGAAGATACAAACACTGTTAATAGTACGGAAGGATACCTAACTTTATTTAACGATGGCAAGATAAGTATAAAGCATGAAGACACTATAAAAGAGTATATTAAAGAGATAAATATTGTTCTAGATAAATTAATACCAGGGGTTGTTGTTGGTATTGAAAATTTAGGAGAAACATTAGACAAAGATGGTGAAAAGTGTTTTAAATATCAATTCATATCAATAAAAAATGGTTTTTCTATCCCTTTGCGTTTTGAATCTGATGGAATAAAAAAGATGGTTTCCCTTCTTTCTTCTCTAATAGATGCATTTAATAATCCGTATTCTATCTTAATTATTGATGAATTTGATTCGGGGATATTTGAGTATCTTTTAGGGGTAGTATTAGATATATTTAAGACTAAAGGAGTAGGGCAATTATTATTCACGTCTCATAATTTAAGAGCCTTGGAAATTGTTCAAGACGATATAATTTTTACGACAAATAATCCGAATGACCGATTTGTTAAGCTTCCTTATGTTCAGTCATCTAATAACCTTAGAAGAAAATATTTAAGAGACTTGTTCTTAAACGAAACGGAATGCTTATCTAATAAAATTGATGGTTATGATATTTATAGAGCATTTAAGGAAGCGGGAGACTTGTGTTTGTATGGCGAAAAAGATTAAGAAAAAAGTTTTGCTTGTAATATGTGAAGGGTTAAGCGATGATGTTACAATACACAAAGCTCTTAATAATTTCGCTAAAAAGCAAGTGGAACGAATTCAAGTTGAAATAACTGATGGAGACATAGCTTATAAGGAAGACATAGATGAAGATAATTGTGTGGAAAAAGTTGTCCAAATAGTAAAAAACTTTAAAACGAAAAACTTTCTTTATGCTACAGATTTTTTCGCGGTAGTTCATATTATTGATACAGATGGTGTTTTTATGCGAGACTCTTCCATAATTGAGGATAAAAATGTAGAAAGTCCTATTTTTTCTGGGAATAACTTGTTGACTCCAAATAAAGAATTGACAATAGAGAGATTTCACAAAAAACAAAAAATCTATAAAAAATTGTTAGAAAAAGAAACTATCGAAAATGTTAAGTATTTTAAGTTTTATTTTTCTAGAAACTTAGAGCACGCTTTATACGATAAGCCCAATGCAACCATGTCTGAGAAAATCGCATTATCAAATGAGTTTGACAAAATATATCGAGAAGATGCCGAGGGCTTTTATAGCATAATGAATTCTATGTTATTTGCTGTGCCTAATGATTATATTAAAAGTTGGGAATATATTTTGACAAATGACAACTCAATCAATAGGTGCAGTAATTTCATAGTCTTATTAGATATGATAAGGCAATAAAGAAGGCTTTCTAACGCAGGCATAAATGATAACATTTTAATAAGAGATTGCTAATTAAAAACAGTCATGTAGAGTTAATAGGAAATGGGAAATATTGGATTGAAATATATTGCCTCATTGTGGAATACGTAACCTATTTGGATATCAAGAGGAGAAATAAAAATGAGAGCTGTAATATATGCACGGTATTCTTCCGATAATCAACGTGAAGAATCTATCGAAGGTCAACTTCGTGAATGTATGCAATATGCCGAATACAACGATATATCCGTCATTGATACGTACATTGACCGTGCATTGACGGCGAAAACGGACAATCGCCCTAACTTCCAAAAGATGATAAAAGACAGTTATAAAGGCGCTTTTGATATGATTCTTGTGTGGAAGTTAGACCATTTTTCTCGTAATCGTTACGACTCGGCTCACTATAAACACCTACTTAAAAAGAACGGTGTTCGTGTCGTATCCGCAACGGAAACAATAAGTTCGGGTTCGGAAGGAATCTTGCTCGAATCGGTGCTTGAAGGTATGGCAGAATATTACTCTGCTGAACTTTCCGAAAAAGTTAAACGTGGTTTAACGGAAAACGCTTTGAAAGGTTTATGGAACGGTGGGAATATTCCGTTTGGTTACGTTATCAATAAAGAACGTAAACTTGAGATTGACCCCGTATCTGCCCCTATCGTAAAAGAGATTTTCCAAATGGCTTACGACGGCAAGACTGTTAAAGATATTCATAAGAACTTGGAAGAACGGAAAATCTTGCGTAAAAACGGCAAACCACTTCGTTATAACGCGGTAAGATACATATTGACCAACCGTGTTTATATCGGCGAATACAACCATTCGGGCATTAAAATTGAGAATAGTGTTCCGCCCCTTGTTGAAGTAGATATATTCAACGCCGTTCAGTTGGAAATTGCTAAAAATGCAAAAGCACCTGCAAGGCATACCGCTGATGACGATTATTTGTTGACGACAAAACTGTTTTGCGCAAAGTGCAATGCAATGATGGTAGCGCAAGCAGGAACAGGCCATACGGGAAAAGTTCATCGCTACTATGCCTGTGTTCGTCAAAAGAAACACAAATGCGATAAGAAGATGCTCCATAAGGACAAGTTAGAAGCGTTCGTTGTTTATAAGACAATGGGGTTCTTGCAAAAGGATGACGTAATCGAACAACTTTCATAAGCCCTTTACAATCTTCAATTCACGGAAAGCACGATGTTGCCGAAATTAGAAGAACAGTTAAAGGCTAAAAACCAAGAGATAGAAAATATTGTCAATGCCGTCCAAAAGGGTTTTGCAACGCAAACGTTATTACAGCGTTTAGGCGAACTTGAAAAAGAGCGTGATGAAATTGGCGAATCTATTGCCAAAGAAAAGATAAAAACGCCTATCTTCTCACAAGACCATTTTAGAATGGCACTACATAATTTCCGCAAGATAGACGTAAGCAAGCAAGACGGGAAAAGAAAAATCATCGACACGTTTATTAATGCGATATACGTAAGCGACGACGATTTCAAAATAGTATATAACGTAAACGGAAAAGAAGAAACCATTAAACTTGAAGAGCTTGAAAGTTCAACTTTGTTTTCAAATGGTGAACCAAATAAAAAAGCACCCAAAAAAGGGTGCTTTTTTATTTGGTTCATTGGACGTAAAAGATAAAATTTGCGGTTACGCTTACCCTTTAAAGCGAGATATGAACGCTTGCTTTTAAAACCGCTTAGCATCTTCGCAAATTTCTTTCTCGCTCGGCTTGCCGAGCCCCACCGAGAGTGACCTTAAGTTTTGAGTTTAAAGGAAGAAATAATTATGCAGTTTATACAAGTTTTTTTGCTTGTGTTTTTATTATAGTTATTGTATAATGCTACTATAAAAATTTAGTTGCGCCTAAACCTAAGGCGCAAAAAAACGAAAAGGAAAAAAGGAAATGACTGCGACTAATTTTAAACGCACGAAGTTCGCTTGTTTCACGGCGTACTTTACAATGTCTTCAATATTCAGTTTGCCACCGTTACTATTCGTAACGCTAAGGGAAACTTTTAATATTTCTTATACTCTGCTAGGCACTTTGGTACTTACAAACTTTTGCACCCAACTTTTAGTCGACCTGCTTTTTACGGTGTTTTCAAACAAGTTAAATCATAAGGTTATAGTAAGGGTGATGCCACTAGTTACCACGCTAGGACTCGCGATTTACGCGCTTATACCCACACTTTTCCCTGACATAGCATATTTTGGGCTACTGCTCGGCACGATAATCTTTTCGGTTTCGGCAGGGCTTTCCGAAGTCCTTTTAAGCCCGACGATTGCGGCAATGCCGTCGGATAACCCACAAAGGGATATGAGCACTCTTCACTCCTTATACGCCTTCGGCGTGTTTACGGTAGTAGTTTTAAGTTCAATCTTTCTTAAAATTTTCGGCGGACAAAATTGGCATTATCTCACCTTGTTTTTCGCGCTTTTGCCCGTAATTGCATCCGTGCTTTTCTTCATTTCTCCCATGCCGGATATGAGCGGTGAAAACTCGACCGTTACCATAGAAAAAAGCAAAGACCGCGCTTTAAAAATAGCACTTTGCGTTGCTTGTATCTTTTTTGGCAGTTGCGCCGAAAACGCAATGTCCAACTGGATTTCGAGTTACATGGAAAACGCCCTTCAAATCGACAAGGCGCTCGGCGACGTACTCGGTATGGCGGTGTTTGCAATGCTACTGGGCTTAGCGAGAATTGCTTACGCAAAATTTGGTAAAAACATATCGAAAACCTTGCTTATCGGCATGATCGGCGCATCCGTTTGCTATCTTGTGGCAGGGCTTTCAACTAGCATTATCCCCGCGTTTATCGCCTGCATTTTAACAGGTCTTTTCACCGCAATGCTCTGGCCGGGCACTTTAATTATGATGGAAGAAAACGTGCCGTCGCCCGGGGTTGCAATCTACGCCTTGATGGCTGCAGGCGGTGACCTTGGCGCGTCAATTGCGCCCCAACTTTTAGGTATAGTGACGGACAGCGTTGCCGCTTCGTCTTTTGCAAGCGACTTAGGCGCAACGCTTGGGCTTACCGCCGAGCAAATCGGTTTAAAAGCAGGGATGCTCGTAAGTTCAATCTTTCCAATACTCGGCGTCATAGTCGTCTTGATTATTATCAACCTTTTAAAAAAGCAATCTACCCCTAAAAACGAGCCTAAAACGTTAGCCTAAACAATTATAAGCCCCTTGCATTGATTTTACTCAATGCAAGGGGCTTTTTTTATTTAATCAACTTATAGGCGATTATTTACGCAGATTTTATTCAAGTAAGGTCGCTCTAATACTCGATATTTCCTGCGCGGTAACGCCGATTGACAAAAGGAAGTTTTCAACCTTTTTAGCAAAGGTTTCGCCTTCAAAGGCGTCGATTCCGTCAATTAGACCGAGTATAGTTCCGCCGTTGTCGAGTTCTCTATGAACGTGCTTATAGTTGTGATAAAACGCCGACAACTCGTAGTCTTTGATAAGGTCTTGTTTTGAAACGCCCAAAAGCCCTTCTAAAAGCAAGGTAATAGAGCCCGCCCTGTCAACGCCGTGCGTACAATGTAAATATACGGGGTATGCGCTAGGCTTTGCAAGGTCGGAAAAAATCTTTCTCGTCCTTTCAGCGTTTTCGGGTTTTAAAATATTTTGGTACTGAGCCGAGTTGTAAAAGGTCCTTTGTATATCTTCACCTAAAATACTGTGCTCGCTAGCCTTGTCGTTTTCCGACCTCAAGTCGATTTCCGTTTTTATGCCAAAACTTCTTGCCTGCTCCACGCCGTAAGGGGTAAGACAAAAATCGGGATGCCCCGTATTTTTACCACCGTCTATTTCACCGCCACGGTAAATCAAGCCGTATTTGATTTGCTTGCCGTTTTCAGTTTTCCAACCGCCCAAATCTCTTACGTTGCTCGCTCCACTAAGTTCGATAAAGCGCGCGCCTTTATTAGTTTCAAAACTGCCCTTGCTCGTTAAAACGCTACCGTCCGCCAAGGTTAAATTTATCCTAAAATAATAATTTACTCCCGGGTATAGGTTGGTTATTTCAACTTTTTTCCTTCTAACGTTAATCGTGTCTTCAACTTCAATAACCGCAAAATCTTGCGTCCTAGAAATTTGAATATCGGCGCTTTTTACGTCTAAATCAGTATCGTATCCAAGTGTTACCGCCTTGCCTTGGTCGTGGCGGTAAACGCCGTTTGGAAGATAGTGAGTTACGGGAATACTTCCGTCCGAATTTAAGTAATTTAAAACTTCTTGATGGACTAAATCTACTTTTCCGTCAAACTCTGTTACCGCAAAAGGATTTTCCGACTCTCCACACGACGCGCCGAACAAACAGGCTACACACGCTATCATAGCAATCACCTTTTTAAAAATTTTCATAAAATTTCCCCTTTTTGCAAATTTTATACGATTATTGTACACCCCTTTCCCCCTAAAGTCAATCTGCTTTAAAAAAAACTGGTCCAAAATATACAAAACGACTAAGGCTTAATACGTTCGCCTTTTCTCTTACAAAAAGAAGCGATGACAACTGCTTTTAAAGTTGCCATCGCTTTTTTTTGATAACGTATCTACCACATCTTATAACTGATTAAATTTAGCCTACCCAAACTCTAAAATCGTTTATAATCGAATAGAGTTCGTCAGTCGTCATAAGACCTTTTGCTATTGCTATTTTAAAATATCCGCCGTTAAAGGCTTCAAATTCTTCACGGCTTACGAATTCAGACCACTCTTCATAGATAAACACCCCGTAGGCTACAATATCTTCTTGCATTTTTTCTAGGTCGTAATTTACGCCGTCAAAATCAAAGACGTTACAAGCGCCGACTAAAGTATCCGAGCAAACCAAAAGTCCGTTTGCGACTTGGTTAAGGTTGCCTTCGGTTACTAAGTCGTAACGCTCAATATACCTTTCGTCAACTTCCGCTGAAAGTAGAGTAACCGCCTTATTTACCGTTTTTTCGCCGTCATAGATAGCGTATACGAACTCGTGCCCCACGTACTCTAACGCATTTTGCGGAGTGATGAGCACGTATCTTGAAAGAGTCAAGTCGAAAAGTCCGTGCCCGTTGACTATACCGAGTGTAATACCGCCGCCAAAGTCCAAAGTTACGGTCTTGCACTTGTCGTAAGCGCGGAGTTTATAACCTATTGCAGTCACTTCATACTCGCCCGTCAAGTGATTAAAGGATAAAATTTCATCCCCTACCGAAAGTTTTTCAACCGCCTGCCACTCGCCGTTTGCAAGCATGATTTGCGTTCCGCGAACAAAACACGAATTACCGCTCGGCGGAATGGCGTCCGCCGTTGCGGATATCGTAAGATTATTTGCAGGCATCGTGCTTGGATTGCTCGACGTATATCTCGCGTTTTGAAAGCCCGAATTTGCCGACGGGGTTGAATAGGTCAATTTTTCACCGAATTTGACTTGTGAACCCGAAGAAATCGCCTTATTTGAACCGTTATAAACCGTAAAGGAGCAATTGCTTGCGCTCGTTTTTAAAGTGTAAGTTTTTACCGTCCACTTTGCGGTAAGGGTATGGTTTGCCGTTTGGGTAACTACGGTAGACGCAGTAATAGTAACCCCGCCAAATTGCCATACGCCGTCGTGACCGGTCTTAGTAAGAGCGGGTAGCGTGCCGTAGGGTTGACCGTAAGTAACGGTAATCTTAGCGTCGTAAGTGGTAGTAGCGCCGTTATAGTTGAAGGTAACGTCGTATCGTTGAGCCGTATACTTAGCGACTAAAATATGGTCTTTTGCAGTCTTTAATACGGTCGAAGTAGTTATTAACGCTTCGTCTAAAAACCAGCCGCTAAAGTCGTAGCCCACCTTTTGCGGGGTAGGAAGCAAAGAATATCTTTCGTTGTAGGCAACTTGTACGCTCGTCGGGCTACCGCTGACGTTTTGTCCGCCGTTGAAATTGAAGGAAACGGTATATACGTTGGCTTCCCACTTTGCCCTTAAAGTATGACTGTAATCTTCCTGCATAGTAGAAGACTCGGTTATAAGTTCGCTACCGCCTAAATACCAACCCAAGAAGGTATAGCCCGTCTTTTCGATAGTAAGAGTCGCCAACGTGTCGTAAGTCGTGCCGTAGGCTTGATTGAAATCGTATACCGAACAATCACCGCCGTTTGCGTCTAGCGTAACCTTATAATCGTTTACAAGCCACTTCGCGTGCAGTTCGTAATCGCCCGTACTGCCCGTTTCTATTTGCGTAATTTTATTAGTATAGGCAGATTCTGTATACCACCCCAAGAAAGTATGACCTTTTTTAACGGGGTTTACTAGATTTATAGTAAGTCCTTCCGTGTTATAACCCGTCGGGTTTGCCGTGCTATTCGTACCGCCGTCTAAATTATAGGTTATAGCAAAAGCCGTCTGCACCCAAATTGCGTATAGGGTAACCGAACTAGCGCCTGCCGTAAACCTTGCTTCGTCGCCGTAACTTGCGCTATTTTTGTTAGTTCCCCAACCTGCAAATTTATAATTTAGCGGATGCGAAAGCACGTTTTTATCAAGGGTTATCGTCGTACCCACGGCAACTTCACGCGGAGTAATCTCGCCGTCCGCGCCGTTTGAATCGTAAGTAATGGTAATGGTTTTTGCTATCCACTTTGCGTAAACCGTGTAATTGCCCGTCGTACACGCAGGGATTGTAAACGTTTTTTCGCCACTTAAAGCAGGCGTTAAGTACCAACCGTCAAAGTCGTAACCGTTACGCGTCGGCGTGCTTAAATTTACGTCGATTTCAGAATAGGTGTAATATTGATAATGCGACATAACGTAATGACCGAAAGAGCCACCGTTTAATACGAATCGTACCTGATAAGTAATTATCTTCCATACGGCGTAAAGGGTATATCCGTCGCCTAAACCGACTTCGTAATTACCGCCGTCGGGATAGGACGCCGACTCACCGCTTTCTTTTGCCCAACCCATAAAGACGTATCCCGTCTTTTCAAAGGCGTTTGGCGTAAGGGCAACCGTTTGCCCCGTATAAGCGGTTATAGGTTGCATTTCACCGCTACCGCCGTTTGCGTTAAAGATTATTTGCTTTTGATTTGCCGTCCACTTAGCGTGTAAAACTAAACCGCCGTAACTGCCCGACGAGATAACCGCTATTTGATTGGTAAACGCCGAATCGGTATACCAACCGCCGAAGGTATAACCTTCTCTAACGGGCGAATTAAGGGTTATATCACCGCTTAAAAGGGTGTAGCTTTCGGGGTTGGATAAATCGTTTGCCCCGCCGTACAATTCGTATACGATAAGATAATTATTGAGCGCCCAAACGGCGTAAAGGGTATATTCGCTCTCTTTGCCCATTTGGTATATATCGCCGTCTAAATAACTTTCAAGTTGGTCTTCGTCCGCCGTAGTCTTCCATCCGACGAAGGTATAACCCGTTTTAGTAAACTGATTCATAGGCAAGTACGCAGAGCCGTCCGTCGGAATAACGAGATCGTCCATCTGACCTTGACCGCCGTTAGCATCAAATTTGAGCGAGTTTTGGTTTGCCTGCCACTTCGCGTAGAAGTATAGCGCGCCTACGCTACCGCTTTCGATTTGGCCACTCAAATTAGTACAGCCTTCGTCCGTGTACCAACCGACGAAAGTATAACCTGCTCTCGTGGGCTCGCTTAAAGTAATAAGCGGACTATCGATGGTGTAAATATTTGGGTTAAGGGCGTCGTTTATACCGCCGTTTAGCGCGTAGAATATTTCATAGTCGATTCTCTCCCATACGGCGTAGAGATAATTTTGGAACTGAACGCCCATCTTATATTCGTCGCCGTCGCTATAAACTACCGCGTTTTTGTCGCTTGCCTCCGCCCAACCTATAAATTCGTAACCGAGTTTTTCAAAATTGTTAACGGGTAAAACTTTGGTTTGGTCGGTGTTTATCTTAATTTCAACCTGTCCAATGCCTTCTGCTAAAAGGGTAAGGACGTTTTCGTTTGCCTGCCATACCGAATATAAATCGAGATTTTGAGCGGGCATTACTATTTGTTGATCGACGGTGTAAACGAGCGTTCCGCTAGCAGAAGTCGCCCAGCCTAAAAGAGTGTAACCTTCACGGCTAAACCTATGGTTTAAAGTTAAATTTTGGTCGGTGCTAGCCGTTACGACTTGGCTACTTTCAACGTTTTCGCCAATCAATTTATTATAAGTAAGTTGATTTTCCTTTGCCTGCCATTTTGCATAGAAAACCTTATCGCCTACGCTTCCCAACTCAATTCCTTGACTTTGAGTAATAAAGTCTTCTTCTAAATACCAACCGACAAAGTCGTAGCCTGCGCGAGTGGGATTTGCAAAAACCACGTCGGGCGTGTCAACCGAATATTCGGTCGGGTTAAGGTGGTCGTTTGCTCCGCCGTTTAAGTTGTAAACGACGTTATATACGTCCTTTTGCCATACGGCGTAGATATTGGACTCGTCTGCAACGCCCGTTTTAAAGGTGTCGCCCACCTTGTACTCGGCAACGGGTTTTCCGTCTTCAGCCGAATAACCCATAAAGGTATAACCCGTTTTAGTCCACTTGCTTTCGGGCAAGATTATCTCTTCGTCGCTATAAACTTTTTTATAGTAGTCGTAACCCGTTCCTAGTCCACTTACGAAACGTAGTACGTTTGCGCGCGCTTCCCATACCGAGTATACCATCATACTTTGCGTAACGGTAAGCGATTGATGATTTCTATAAGCTATTTCTCCGTCGGGCTCTAAGCTCCACCCACGCAACACGTAACCGTCGCGCTCATATAGAGATTCAAAAACGTAAATCTCATCCGTCGGCACTACTACCGTTTGGGTTTGCGTAGCCTCGCCGTTTATAAGCCTTACTAGTTTTATTTCGTTGCCGTTTGCCTGCCAAATTGCGTATAAAAATTGCTCGCTTTGAGTCGCTATTTTATAGTTTCCGCCTGCCGTATATTCGGGCTCGACGGCGTTTTTATTAGCAGACCAACCCTTAAAGGTGTATCCGTCTTTAGTAAAGTCGCATGCTGGCAAGGTCAAAAGCGAATCGGTGTTGCCGTAAAGAGAGAACTCTTCACCGCTCGCGCCGTTATTCCTAAATATAATCTCGTTTTTGTTAGCCTTCCATACGGCGTAGAAAACAAGGTCGTTTGCAGGGGTTTTATAAGTGTCGCCAACGCCGTACTCAGCGCTGAGTGAATTCATTTGTCTAGCCCAACCGACGAAGGTGTAACCGTCGCGAGTGAAAAGGCTTTCAAAGGTAAAGACTTGGTCGGTAACGAGATTTTTAACGACCTGTTCTTCAACTTTGCCACCGACGACTTTGTTAAATCTTGCGACGTGTTCGTCCGCCTGCCATACTGCGTAGAGCACGAAGGTAGAGTTTGCCCCCATTACGAAGGTCGCTTGGTCGTAGTATTCGACTTCACCGCCGGGCGTTGTAGACCAACCCAAGAAGGTATAGCCGAGTTTTGTAAAGCCGTTTTCGGCAAGCGTTACCGAGTCGCCCGTCTTTACGCTTAAAGGTTGCATACTGCCGACGCCACCGTTTTTATCAAAGGTGAGCAGGTTGCCGTTTGCCGTCCAAACGGCGGTAAGCACTATAACTTCACCGTTTACGCTAGTCAGATTGCAAAGTTTATCGCCTGCGTAGTATTTTACGCCGTTGCAGTCCCAATATTCAAAGGTATAGCCCGCTTTGGTGGGCGAGAATATATCGTAACTTTCGCAATAATAGCAAACGCTTTCCGATAGGTCGTAAAAACCGCCTTCGGTATGATATGCAACCGTATAACTTATGGGCGACCACTTTGCCATCAATTTATGATTGTAATCGCTATGACAAATCGTGTCGGGGGTTATTTTAACGTCGTCTAAATACCAACCGTCGAAAATAAAGCCCGTTTGTTGGGGTTGGGGCAGTTCGCCGTAAGCCGTTTCGTAATCGACTGCCTTTTCATGCGTGGTTTCTACTCCGCCGTTATAAACGAAGATTACTCTGTACGCTATCGGCGTCCATCTAGCGATTGCTAAAACGTCGCTAGAGCCCGTGAATAGGTCGTCTTCAGTTATGGCTTTTCCGTCGACGAACCAACCGCCAAAGGTATATCCTTTTTTATTTGTGTTGGGCAAAGAACCGTAAGTTCCTTGATAATATACGCCCTTGCTCTCTTCCGCTTCTTCACCGCCGTTATAGTCAAAAGTAAGCCTATAAGCGCCTAAATCCCACTTTGCGGTGAGTTTTAAACTCTCGGTAAGCAAGGTCTTTCCCCCTTCAAATTTAAGGGTTTCTTCGCCTGCTTGATAGTACCAACCCATAAAGATATAACCGTATTTTGCGGGGGTTGGCAACGCCGTCAATACCGAGTTTATGGGGTGGGATAAAACGTCGTCAACCTTACTGCCGCCGTCCGAATTGAAAAGGACGGACACGCTTACTTCGTCGCTGACGAAATTGGGGAAAATTCTGTCGCTAAACTTGCTCCAATCTTCGTCTTGAAGGTAGGCTTCGTAGTTGTCTACGGGCACGTAGAAGGTAACGTTTGACGACTCGAAAGAGTCTTTACTTATTTGCGGTGGCAAGGTAGACAAAAGGGTTACCCTGCGCAAATTTTGACAATTAGCGAAAGCCTTGCTCTCGATTTTTTCGACCGTGCTGGGTAAAATTACCGTTTCTATCGCCGAAGAGTTTTCAAAAGCGTGTTCGCCTATCGCCGTTATTTTACCTTCGCCAAAACTCCAATTAGGTCTTGCCGAAGACGGAATTTTCAAATTCTTTTCAATCGCGCTATCGCCCTTAACGCCTGTAATGGTAACTTCTCCGCCGTCGTTTACGCCGTCAAAGGTTTGAATTACGGGGGCAAACGCTATCGAAAACGGGGTTACGCCTGCGATTTCCAAAATTAGCGCGGTTATCGAAAGGGCGACTAAACTTATAGCCGTTACGATTGCCGTTATTATAATGCCTTTTTTGCGCTTTTCGGCGTTTTCCCTTTCCTTTTGGCGTTCCGCCGTGTACTTTTTTTCCTTTTGGATAAGGGCTTGTATGCTCTCTTTTATCTTTATGATTGCGCGCTTATACTCGCCGTTGCTTCTTATCGACGCGTAAAAGGCGTTGCCTTCTATATTTTTAAGTCTTACGTCAAAGGTTGCCGATTTGTATCCCGACGGATCTTGATTTGAAATATCTTTTAAAAGTTCGTCCGATTGCTTTGAAAAATCGGACATTTTGTGTTCGTTTTCTTCAGAAATAAGTTTTGCAAGCGCTTTTTTGACGGGTTTTACCACTTCTTCATACTCTTGCTTGCGCTTAATTCTAAAATCGTCGTACGAGTGGTTAGACTCTACGTCGGTATTAAACCGCAAGGTTATATCCTTACCCTTGTCGTCAATCGGCTTTACGCCGTTGAACATGTTGAGAATAAGGTTTACCGTTTCAATAAGTTTTTTCTGTTTTTCGTCGAGTTTATTCTTCTCTTCGGTCGTATAGATGAAACCGCTAGCCAAGGTGCGAACCGTCTTTTCGTATCTCGTTACCGATTCGAGCAAAGCGCCGTCGCATTTTTTTGCTCCGCTTTTAATAAACCCGTTTAATTTAGTGTAGTTTTGCTCTAACTTTAAAAACGTCTCCTTTACGTCTTTAAAGGGGCGCGTGTTGGCGGTCATATCCTTTTCAAGCGCCGATAAATGGCGCAAAAATTCCATAACCGTATCTTCAATTTCCTTTTCCTTTAAGTCCGCCTTTTGCCTATCTTCAATTTCCTTTTGCTTTTTAGAAATTTGGTCTTTTACTTCGGCAAGCCTTTTAGTAAAGCCGTCGTCGGCAAATTTTAAGGCTTCTTTTATGTCGGCGCTATCCGTAATTTCCTTTAAAAACCGCTCTAAGTTAGGCTCTGCTTTAGCCATTTCAAGGGCGAGCGCGCCCTTTATTAAATTGAGTTGTTTATCCGCCTTGTCAACCGCCGTCTTTTTAGCCTTTTCAGCGATTAAAAGAACTTCGTTTTTTCTACCTTTGCGCAAAAGTTCTATTTGAACTTTATATTCGAGATAAAATTCCGAACCGTCGACTATATCCTTCCAATAGGAAGGGGTTGGGGTTTCCTTACCGCTCTGCTCGTCGGCAAGGATAATGGTGAGTTCTTCGGACGCCTTTTTAAACTCGGCGTTAGCCTTTTTACACTTTACGCACTTTCCGCTTTTAATAGCGCCACCGCAAAACGGGCAAACGTCCCACTCGGGCGTAATTTCCTGCGCGCCGAAAAAGACGAGCCAAGTATTTACCGCAAGATATACTTTTGCAACGTCGTTTTTGTGGTATTGGAATTTTGGTTGGCTTAAAAAATAGGTTACTATCGTTCTAGGTGATTTTCTCGCGTCGGGCGACGCAAACCTATGTAAACCTAGCCCCGAATCAAAAAAGTCTACGAATATATCTTGCAACTGGTTGTCGTAAGACAAACAGTCGTGCAAAAGGGCGCAAAAAGCGTCCCTATCCGTAAGGGTGAAAAAATTCACCTTGCTAGGGTCTCTAGGAAACTGTATTTGCGAAAGCGAAGATACGGTTTCTTTGTTAAAATCAAACAAAACCGAATCTTGTAAATATTTTGCAATTTGTTTTGCGGTAGTCAACATACTCTTTTCCCTTTTTATTTAGGCTACGCCGTTTTGGCGTAGCCTTAGTTATCACAATAGGATAAAGTTTTTATTTTGAAAGGATTTCAACTGCCTTTTCGATAAAATCGTCCCTATCTTCAACGCCTTTGGTAAAAACTCGGTCGTCTTTTACTCCGTGTCTTTCGGTCGTGTAATGGTAGTTGCCAAACGAAATGGCAACCCTAAAACTCTCGTCTTTTTCGTCGAGAGAAGAAAGGGCTTTTTTATAGTCGTCGGTGGACTCGCCGTCCGAAATAAGGGCGATTGCGCAGTCCTTTAAGGCTGTTTTTTCGGTTTTTACTAGTTTTTCAATGAGTTCGTAGGCTTTGCCAAGGTTAGAGCGCTCGCCAAACGCCGTTTCGGGCAAATCTAAAAAGCCGTGCCCGTTTGAACTCTCCCAGTAAACTTTTGCGTCGTTTGCATAGCAAATAACCCTTACGTCAACACCGTTATAAGAGTCTATTTCGGATATTAAATCTCTGGTTACGTCGTTTATCATACCGACCATTGAAGTATCGTCTGAAACGGCGCTACCCGAGCAATCGACGACGATAAAATATTTAATCACAAATCTCCCCCGACGTCGAGTTCAGAAATCGTTCCGCCGATATCGGAAACGGTATCGCAATGAGCGCAAGTTACCGTTTGAGCGCCGTCCCAACAAGAAATTTTACCGCATTTATAGCAAGAGAAAAATCCCGACATTCCGCAGTAGGGGCAACCTTTGTAAGTATCGTCTAAAACGAAAGAACCTTCGATTTTGGTGTTTTCGTATTTTTCAGCGCGGGCGCGTTTGTCAGAGATGGGGAATGCCCAAGTAACGTGCCAAGTTTTGCGTTCTTTTTCTTCTACTCTCATGCCGTAGGATAAACGCTTTTTAGAGCATTTTGCCATTACGACTTGCGCGTTTGGTCTATCGTTCATATTTTATTCTCCTTTTTAGTTTTGTTTTTATTCGCCGTCCGAACTTTTATACATCTCTAAATGGTTGGTTGCAAAAGCCAAGGAAATATCGTCTTTCATCGGGCTTATCGCAGAGAGATTATTGAGTTGGGCGGTAATGTCTTGAGTTGCTTTTTCAATGCCGACTTCAGCGTAATAAGCAAAGTAATTATTGACCTTTTTTATTAAAACTTCGTCGGTTGCGAAGGCTTCGCTCATACCGTCTGAGCACATGCCGAATGCCACGCCGTACTCTTCCTTTTCGATAGGATTACAACAGATAAACATACTGCTGTACGCATTGTCTTCGCAAAGGGAATCGGTTGCAGAGTGGGGCTCGTCGTCGTAAATCTTTTTGCCGGGGAAAACTACTATTTCGGTTTTAAAGCCGGGTAAAATTTTAAACATTGCCCCGTCGCCAATCATAAGCGCAAAGTAATATTCTTCGGTTACGAGCGCGCCTAAAATAGTAGTGCCGTAAGGCTGAGCTACCGTATACAAGCGCTTTTGGGCAAACGATTTAGACGCTTTTTTTAGTTCGTCTTCGGTAAAGGGGTTTTCCTTGGTGTACTGCTCTATCTTAGCGTGCCAATCTGCAAGTATTGCAAGTTTTACCCTATGGCTAACTTGTTTTAAATTGTTTTTAAGCAACTCCCAAGTAGGAAACTGCTTTGCAATTTCGCTAAACTTTTCCGCCGTTACTTCGGCGGCGAATTTAGAGCCTATCTCGCTTCTAAAATGCTTATCCGCTCCGTGTCCGTCGCAAACTACGCCTATGCAAAACCCGTCGCCTTTAAACGCGAGCGAAGAGTCTTGCATGGGCTTGCCCGATTTAATATGGCTAGCGCCCATTATTGAAACTGCAAAAAAGTTGTTTTCCATAAAAATCTCCTTTTTTCGACTTATAGGCTTATTTAGTAGGCATATCGCCTATTTATCATAACTGCTTTAAGCAAGTAATATTCAAAGTTAAATCCCGCATTTGCGGTACTATTTTTGCCTTTTAGGCTACCTTTAAAGTAAAGTCTTACTGCGGAAGGGTGAAAGCCCCTTCCGCTAAAACTTAAAGATTGTTTAATTATTTTTCCGCCCCTATTAGGCTAATTGCGACTTAGAATAAATCGTCGGTGTCGTCCATAGAAATAGCGTCTTTAACAGCGCCGATTGCTTCTTCTTGGGCTTGCGCGTCAGCGTCAGGACCGTCGTCGGTAACTTCTTTGATAAGTTGACCGCCGTTTGATGCGGATGCGGTTTGGCTGGCGGTTTTACTTGCCGAAACGATAACGGCTTTAACGATTGAAGAGAGTTCGTTTCTTACCATTTCGGTATCGATAACGGCTTCAAGGTTGCCAGTAAACTCTGCTAAAACGTTTTTATCAGCGTCTGTGCCTACTGCTACTGCAAATTTTAAAGCGGCTCTAAACCAACCACGTTTTTTAAGTTTTTCAAGTTCCGACTTATAGTCGTCGGTAGGACCGCCGTCCGAAATGAGAATAAGAACGGGAGCAGCGCCACCACGGCCTTTCATCCAACCGCCTTTTTCTTCAACGGTGAGTTTTTCGTTAAGAAGTTTGAAGGCTGCGCCAAGGTCGGTAAGACCGCTAGCCTTCATATCAATCCAACGGAAAGATTCTACTTCAGCGGGCTTGTCGTTCTTTAAAGCAAACCATCTTGCTCCGCTTGAAAATTCCATAGGAGCAATACGAAGGGTTGAGTCAACCGATTCGTCGTTGATTTCTGCAAGTTGAGAAGGAACTTCTGCCATCGCTTCGTTTACTTGTCCGATTTTAGTGCCGTACATCGAGCCTGATACGTCGATAATGGGTATGACGATAACGTCAGTTTGCGCTACACCACCTAAGGTTTCGAGTTCTACCATAATTTTTAAACCTCCAAGTTTAAATATAAATTTTTTGTTTTTATTTTGGGCTTTTGCCCGTATATTTTTAGCAAAGAAAACCTTTGCTTTTTACCTTTTAATAAGTTGCTAGTTTTAGTTAATCTTTAAAACAAGTCGTCCGTTTCATCCATTATTAGTGTAAAATCGGCGCTTGATGAAGAAGGCTCAGCGACTGTATCGTCTGAGCAACTACAAGGCTCTGGCCTAAAATTAGGGGTTGGTCGCATAGCATATTTAATCACTCCCACAATTTGCTCCCACGCCAATCCTGTATTTGCATCTAAAACAGTCTCTTCGCTTGTTGTAAAGTCGGCTAGAGTGGTCTTATCTATATCTTGCCCTATACCTACAGCAAATTTTAACGCTGCTTTAAACCAACCGCGCTTTTTAAGTTTTTCAAGTTCCGACTTATAATCATCTGTAGGCTTACCATTCGAAATAAGGATAATAATGGGTGCTGTGCCACCACAACTTTTCATCCAACCGCCTTTTTCTTCAACAGTGAGTTTGTCATGAAGAAAATTTAATGCCGCCCCAAAGTTTGCCACCCCGTTGCTTTTTAAGTCTCTCCATACAAACTCTTGTACGCTAACCGGTTTTTCGTCTATTAACCCAACGGTTTTTACGTCGTCTGAAAAAATTATAGGAGAAAAAAATATGTTTTCACCTGTGTCTTCTTCTATTTTAATAAGGCAATCTATTAGTTGCTTTACTTTGTCGTTAACTTCGCAAATGATTCTCCCAGCAG
This sequence comes from Clostridia bacterium, assembly GCA_017466825.1. Taxonomy (GTDB): domain Bacteria; phylum Bacillota; class Clostridia; order Christensenellales; family Borkfalkiaceae; genus UBA10281. The sequence continues at coordinate 14,122 of JAFTTJ010000006.1, read as the reverse complement.
TAGCCGATGAAGTTTCTATAATAGGTATTATAATTCCTGCCATCTTACATTACGCCTCTCTACTTTCTCGTTTTATAAATGCGTTACAATTTGTATAAAATTTCACCGCTAAAGTCGTAGTCGAATTCAATGTTTACGCCGTTTAACGCCGCAACTACTTCATGGGTTTTTACCAACCTATCGCTTGCGCCTTGCTGTACGCACTTCCATTGATAGGGGAGCAAGTTTTCAATGCCGTAAACGTCGGCGCGCTTTTTACTTCTTCTTATAATAAACGCAGGCTCGTTTGAACGCTCTTTAGTTACTGAACTTTTAGCAACCGTCTTTCCGTCTTCAAGTACGACGGTACGTATGACTTTACCCCTTCTCCTAATGATAAGCACGGGTACGGAAACCTTAACTTTCTTTCCGCAATGGGGGCATTTGATATCTTTAATTTGATTGTTTTCAACTTCAACGCAAATACCCTTTCCGCAACTAGGACAAGCGGCAACCGTATCGAGCCAACGGTGGAAAGCGTCTCTCCACTCTTTTTCGCTAGGTCTTTGCTGACGGTCTATTTCAATCTTATCTCTCTTCATGCCGATTTTAGGCATACCCGAAGTGAAAGTTTTGATGAACAAGTCTTGAATAAACGGGGGAAGAGTCGGCCAAGCCTTGATAGCGTTTATATCCATTTGCGGATCAGGGCGGTTGGACGCGTCCGTCGGGTGGAAGATAAACACGGGCTCTGTGCCGTATACCTTTTGTTGAAGGGCGGGGGTAAGTTGTCCTGCTAGCCTTTGAACGCCGTCGTAAGGGTGAGCGTGCGTCAAAAGCAAGAATAAAAGTACTGCCAAAGAGAACCTATCCGAATGCTTGTCGGGGCGGAACATCTTTATAGCAACTTCGGGCGCCATGTACTTAAACTTACCGAGTATTCCCAAGTTTTCGCCGTAGGGGGCTACGTTGTCGTTGTCGCAAATCAAAACTTCACCCGTAGCGCAGTTAATTCTAATACCGCCGTCGTTAAGGTCTTGATAACTATAACCTTTAGCGTGTAAAACTTCAAAGGCGTCTACAAGGCCGATAAGCGCTGCAATTTGCATTTCCTTTGACGGGAAATTTACTTTTCCCTTCATAATTTTTACGAAAGACGAGTATGCAGGATTGAAAAGGTCCATCAAATATCCGTACCTATCTTTCTTAGGTCCGAGCGGTTCGGTCAAGCCGAGTGGCCACAAAAATGACGGATTGGGCGCTCCCTTTGCTATGTTGTCGCTCAAGTTTTTAATAAAGTCGGTAGACATAGCGTTTTTGTAAACCTTTAAAGCGTAACTCTTTCCGTCTTCCAAACATTTTACTTTATATACCGCGCCTTGTCCGCCTTCGCCGAGTTTTGCGCCGAGTTCGTATATCTTTTTTTCACAACGTATCGTTTTTGCCATAATTTTCTCCTTCGTCTATCTGTTTTCCTTTAATTCTTTAAGCCATTTTTCAAGTTTTTTACGCCAGTCGTTGGCACTTGACCTTTGACTTCGGTCTGACTCAATCTCCTTTTTTCTACCATCCGTTCTAGTTGCCGTAAAAGTCTTTTCAAAAGTCTTTTTAATAACTTCGGGTACTTTTTGCCAAGTGGGCGAAAGGGCTACCGTTTCCATTTGACTAAGGGCTATATACTCTTTAAAAGTCTTATAATCGGGCTTGTTTTTGCAAACGATTTCGCCGTTTTCGTTTACCGAGAGTTTACCAAAGAAGGGGTGGCAGCCCGTCAATAATGCAAACGCGATTACGCCTATTGCAAATCTGTCCGAATACTTATCCGCCTTATTTTCCTTAATGGCGACTTCGGGCGCAACGAACAACGCGCTTCTTACCATACCAAAATCAATTCCTTCGGGAGCAATTCTACCGCTGTGCGCAATTTTAATGTCGCCCGTTTGAATATCGAACTTAACCGTCTTGTCGGTTATATCGCGGTAAGAATATCCGCTTGCGTGTAATCGGTCAATCGCGGTCGCCAAATTTAAAAGAGCCTTTACTAAAACTTCGTCGCTTACAAAAGTCGCCTTTCCGCTAATTATATCCGCAAAAGTCGAGAATCTACCGTCGTCGACTTCTACTATTCTACCGACTACTTCGTTTTTCATTTTAACGACCGAAATCGGCCACTCGAAGGCTTTAGACGGCGCACCTTTTGCCACCATTTCTTTCAAATTGTTGTAGTAGGCTATGGCGGTCGCTTTTTCGCATTTTAAAACGAATTCTTTCCCACTAGATTTTTGAGTAACTTTATACCAGATTTCGCTATCCGTTTGGCGTGTTTTTTCGCCTACGGTATAAACTAAGCCCATCCCGTCGGTAACTTTATACTCGCCTTTTTCCTGCGGGCGCTCGCTTTGGGGGAATTCTTGCGATATCCACCTATCCAAAGCGCGACGGTAATCGTCCGCCGTAGGGCGAAGTTGCCTATCTCTTAAAATTCTGTTTTGCTCTTGAATTTTTTCTTCGGAATTAAAGTTTTTATATTGCGGGTCGCAAACGCCCGTAGTAAACGTCTTTATAAGCATATCCGCTACGTAGTCGGGCATTTCGCTCTTCCACCTTTCGGTTTTCGCGCCGATTAGCGAGCCGAAAAACGAGCCTATTCCGCTCTTTACTCCAAAATAATCTTCTCTTGAAAAATCGCTGTCCCCAACGAAAATTTGGAAGAAAATTTGGGCTATCGAGTACACGTCCGAAATGCAGTCTTGCTTAGTCATAGAGCAAGCAATCTCGTCGGGCGCAAATTCGAGTTCGGTGGCGTAAACAGGCGCGTCTTCCCTTGAAAGGTAATGGGTGTTGGCAAGGATAATCTTACCGATTCTATCTACTACGTAGAAGTTTTTTAAACTTAAATTTTTAAACGCGTAACCCTTATCGTGAACCCTTTTTACTACTTCAAAAATATCCTTAAACGACCTTACGATATTCGCTTTTGAAAGTTTTGCTCTGCCGTTTAAAATAACCGCCGCCGGTAAAAGATTTTCAACTTGCTCGGTTACGTATCCTACTTTGCCCTTGCAAAAACCAACGCCGTCGGCTATTGCAAGCGGTGCTAAAAACCCTCCGTTTCCGTTTAAATCAAAGTTTATTACGCTCTCTAAATTAACGAGCGCGTCACGGGCGAAATCGCCGTCGATTACGACTAGGCGGTAATGCTTTTCGCCACCGTTTAAGCGGTATACCGAGTATCCGCGGTAATCGCCTAATTGAGCGTCTACCCTAAACAACTGCCCGTCTGCTACGACCAATAATTCTTCGGGGATTTCGTGCTTTTCTAATATGGATTTTACCTTTACGGCTCTTTGCTTGGGGGGGGCGGGTTTTACTTCGGGCTTAGATTCGGGTTTTACTTCCGCCTTAACTTCGGCTTTATCTTCCGCGCTTGGGGCTACTTCGGGTTGTTCAACCTGTTTTTCTTCGGTATCACCCGTTGCTTTTTCGGGGTTTTCTTGACTTTCACCGCCGTCGGTATCCGTTTTAACGTCGGTATCCGTCGGTTTTGGGGGCTCTGCCTTGGGTTTTTGGGGTTGCGGGGGCTTGGGCGGTTCGCCGGGAACGGTCAACGTTATATCCCCCACTTTAATTACCATACCGGGAAGAAGACCGATTATCTCGCCTTGCTTATAATCACGGGTTTTTGCGCCGTGAATAGCCGTTACGGGCTCTGTGAGCAAGACCTTTGCGCCGAGAACGTTCGCCTTTTTCGACATTATTATTTCAAAGTCGTAAACGTGCTTTTCTTCGCCGTTTAAACTGTTGAGCGAAATTTGCTTTTTGTCACAAACGACTATTTCTTTAGCAAAATCTTTATCTTCTTCGCCGTCTTGATTTATCTTTGCAACTTTGAGTTTTAAGGTCAAAAATTCGGCGTATTGTTTGCTAGCGTCAATCTTACAAGCCTTACACTTATCGCCAATCACATTTTTGCATCTATAACAGTACATTCTCTTGACGGTTATCCACCTTTCGGTGTATAAAAGGGCGGTTTCATCCTTAAAGACCATTGCGGGAATAATTTCACCGCACGGCGCTTTACACTCCGACTTGTAAATTGCAAAGTTTTGCTTCCAACCTTCAAAAAACTCGTCGTAGGCGGTAATTTTACCGTATAAAGCCCTGTTTATAAAGTCCTTTTGGCTATCGTTTAAAACTCCCCAAAGGTAAAAAGCGCTCTCTTGATAACCGTTTAAAAAACGGTTGGGGTTATCTTCTAAATCGAATACGTGCTTGTATTCCTTTTTGAAAAACTCTTTTTCTTCGTCTTCGCTAACGGTGAGTTTGCCAAAATATTTAAGCCCTTTAAAAGGATGCACGCAAAAACAGATATTAAAAGCGATTTTAGCCAAGATTTGGCAAACGTCCGCTTCGGTAAACTCGCGCATTACTTCGCCGACCGTAGTTGGGTGAACTCCAAAAAGTTTCTTCTTTTCAAATAGCCTTGCAGGGCCGAAAGAATAGTTGGTAAACTTTTCCCTTTCGTCGCCGGAGTATTCTTTTGCAAACTCAAAGGTGTACTCGGCGGAATCTTCGTCACCGCCGTCAACCTTTATCATTTCAATCGTGTCGACCGAAAGTAAGGGCGTTGTTTTAACGGCTTTTCCAGCAAACCTTGCTCCGTCAAAACAATTGATAAACTCGTTTGCAAGCGCAATTCTGTCTGCAAAACCGCCTACGAGCGCAGTTTTAAACTGCTCGTATAAATATTCGGATAATAAGGCTTTCGCTTTTTCGTTGTTGTTGTCCATTAGCGTTTTAAGTAAATTTTACTTCTCCTTATATTATTTTCGTTGTTTTAGCGTAAACTCGTCGTCCGCCTTTACGTCAAAGCTCTATCATTGCGTATTCGTTTAAAGCCGCTAGTGATAGAACCGTTTTTAATTAAATCTATCGTTATATCTCGCCGTGATAAACTCGCCTATCGCCTTTGCTATCGGCCGTGGCGACGGATTGTTAGAGTATTCCGAGTAGGCTTCGGCAATTACTTCGGGTACGGAAATAACTCCCCCCGTCGTGCTATAAAGCGAAAGGTTTTTACCCATTTCGTCAACCGAAAAACCGTTTATATACTTTTGCAACCCACGGTTATTGCTCAAATCGAGCGCGTAGTCAAGTAAATGCCCTATTTCGTGGTCGATTACCGACTTTACCGAATTGCAACCCTTGGGGCTATGCCCTACCCTTTCGCCAATCTCAAGATTTTGCATTATCTCTTGCTTATGCAAACTCTTGCCGTTTATTATAATGCCGTTCATATAAAAGGGGGGAACGCCGACTGCAAACGCAAGTCCTATTCCGTTCGCCCTAAACGAGTTAAGGCAGTTCCTTGCAATTTCTAAAGTGCCCTGCCTAAAATATTCAAGGTGCATCTTGCTAGCCGTGGGATTTACCGCCATAAAAGTGGTGTCTTTCTTTTCAATAAACCCGTTTAGCGTGCCGAAATAATTTAACCTAGACCTAATGGCAGGAAACTTTTTAAGAGTGCGGTAAACCGCGCTAAGGGCTATTTTTGCAAGCCAAAGGTCTACTTTTCCCAAATAAATTTCGTCGGCGACGTTTAAATCTTCGCAAACGGTTTCCAAAGTTTTCAAGTCGGTGGCTGTACGCGCCTTACCCGCTAGACTTTCGATATGAGCGTTGTATACGAAAGGTGCGTTTATCGCCATTTTATCCCCCTCTTGCCGTCGGCTATGCGCCGTAAATTTTTATAATATAACTATTATATTATAAATTTCATTTAAAAGCAAGGCAAAAGCGCAAATTTATTGACATTTCGTTATTTTTCATAAAACTCTTTTACTTATCTTTAAAACAAAATTTGCCATACTTAATACAAAATTTGCCGTTTTTATTTTAAAGTATTGCAAAGCCTAGTAATAAATGCTATAATACGATTAGATTTGTGGCAAAGAATATGCTTTTTAAGTGTTTTAACTAAAAATACTTAATAATCGACTTATAGCCCCACTAATAAGGTGATTTATGAAAAGTATCTTTAAAAAATTAGGCGCTTTTTGCCTTGCGCTAACAACCCTTTTTGCGCCGTGTTGCGGAAGCGAAAGCGTTGAAAGCGAGAGCGCTGCGCCGTCAAAACTACTGCCTTTTGACGAATACAATCTTGAAACCTATCTTAAACCCGTTTGGCTTGGGGACACCGTGTATAACGAAACGGTTATGTTCGTTGGGCAAAGGGACGAGCAAAGACTTCTTTACCCCGCAACCGAAATAATTTCCGTCCGCTCGTACGACCTTAAAACCGAATATAAAAGCGGAGTTGACTACGAATTTGACTGTCAAACAAACCTTTTGACTTTAACTATGTCTACGCGCATGCCGTACTTTGTAAATAAGGCGTACTACCCCGAAGCAGGTCAATATCACTCGGCTTCAATGGGAACGGGTTTATTTTTTAAGGAAGGCGGACTCATTTCAAACAAGCAACTTGCGGTTACCTACCGAGCAAAAAAAGACGACACGCTGACACCGCCTAAAGACCACTCGCAAAAATATTCTTCATTTTTAAACAAAGTAGCGAGCGGTCAAAAGGTTAAAATTTGCTTTTTTGGCGACAGTATTACGGTAGGCGGTAATGCAAGCGGTTTTATAGATATCCCCCCGTATATGCCCAATTTTGCCAATTTGGTTACCGAAGGGCTAAAAGTTTTATACTCTAATCCCAATATCGAAATGGTCAATCACGCAAAGGGTGGCGAAACGAGTTTGTGGGGCATGCGCAACGTCTCGCTCGTAACAGACGAAAACCCTGACTTAGTAGTTTTAGCATGGGGCATGAACGACCTGTTTTTGGGCGCAGAACTCTTTAAAAACCAAATCAGGGAAATGCTCGACTCTATTAAAAACGCCTGTCCTAGCGCCGATATTCTGCTCGTGAGTTCAATGTACCCCAACGGCGACGTTGCAGAGTTTAGAATGAACGGCAACTATATCAGTTCTCCCCTTACCTTATACGAAAAAAAGCAAGAAGAACTTGCAGACGAATACGGTCTTGGTATAGCGTTAGTTACGACTATGCATAGAGAAATGCTTGAAAAAAAGGCTTATTATAGCATGACTGCAAACAATATAAATCACCCGAGCGACTTTTTAATTAGAATTTACGCTCAAAATATTCTGTTTGCTCTAACGGGCAAAACCCTTTAAAACTAAGGCGCTATCACAGCGTAGACTAATTAAATTTAAAGGCTTAGATGTGATAGAGCCAAAACTAAATATATTTTTAGACTAAAAAAGTCCGCAAAGATAACTTTGCGGACTTTTTATTTACCTATAATAGGTTTTAAATCTTATTCACCTTTGAAGGGCAATAAAGCTACGAGTCTTGCTCTCTTTATAGCGCTTGCAAGGATTCTTTGGTGTTTAGCGCATACACCGGTCATACGACGGGGTAACATTTTACCCTTTTCGGTGATGAACTTCTTCAATTTTGCAACGTCTTTATAATCGACAGCCGTAGCCTTTTCCACACAGAAAGTACAAACCTTTCTTCTGGGAGCCTTTCTCATAGGCTTTTTAGCGGCTACAGGCGCATTAGTAGTCTTTTCTTCCATTTTCAATACTCCTTTTTAAATTAAAATGGTAAATCGTCTTCATTTACAGGTTCAAGCGCAGGTCTTTCGTTACGACGAATAGGAGCGGGTGCGTCCATACCGTCTTCACCTTGATTCTTTACTGATAAAAATTCAACTTCGCTTGCGATAATATCGGTAACCTGTCTTTTATTACCGTCTTTATCTTCATAAGAACGGTTTTGAAGACTTCCTACGATGGCAACTTTGCTACCTTTTTTAAGGTATTTTCCACAGTTTTCTGCATGAGTTCTCCAAACGGTTACGTTGAAAAAGTCAGTCATTCTTTCGCCATCGTTTCCTGAATAAGGTCTGTTTACGGCAATGCCAAGGCGACAAAAAGCCACCCCGCTCGACGTTTCACTCATTTCAGGATCACGCGTTAAGTTTCCTATCAAAAATAATTTATTCATAAATTTTCTCCGATTAACGTTTAGTTATAAGACGTCTAATAACGTTTTCGGCAATACCGATAACTCTCTTCATTTCTTGAACGAGATTGCTATCGCCTTCAAACGCCATATATACGTAATAACCTTCAGTTTTGTAGTCGATAGGATAAGCGAGTTTCTTAACGCCCCACTTTTCCGTCTTTTCGACGCTACCACCATTTTTAACAACGACGTTTTCAACCTTTTCGATTAAGGCATCTCTCTTTTCGTCGGTGCAGGTAGTATCCAAAATGTAAATCATTTCGTACTTGTTCATTTTTTTTACCTCCCGGACTTATTCGGCTTACGGACTCTGCCGTAAGCAAGGTAACCGACAGGCTTAAGCCCGCCGATATATATGAAAAACGCAAAAAGCGTAATTCAACTTTGCTTATAGTTTAAGCCAAGCCTAAACATTATATAATTATTGATTTGTTTTGTCAAGCGTTTTTACGGTACGAAAACGTTTAAAACCGCGTTATAGCAAGTCGCCCCTACGCCTTCCCTTACGAGAAGGCGTAAGTCGATTTTTAGTTTTATACTCCTGGAATTTGGAAAACTGTATCAAGTACGGTTACGATAACGTTTACGAGTTCAGAAGCGGTCATTGCCTTCCACATTTCCGAACCGTCAGCGCCTGCGTTAGCCATTAACTCGTCGTATCTTGCAGTATTTCCGCTTACTACGAGCGCAGCCTTCAAGTAGTCGTTGGAAGCGTTAGCGTCTTTTTCGTTTGCGTAAAGTTTCTTGAATACGTTGTTAAGGCTGGTTTCAGAATTACCTATCGGAAGCATTTCTACGCTGTAAAGTTTACCAACCGTTACGGTTCCCATAGCTTCTTTCATCTTAGTAGAGATTTCGTTAATCCTAGTAGTCGGAGCAAGAATGCTAATCGGGTTAGTTGAACCTTCTTCAAATGCTTCTTTACCAAAGATGTCTTCTACGGTAACAGTTGCGGTTATGTTGTTCAAGAGCGTCGTCATGAAGTGTTCGCCTTGCATTTCGTCAAGTCTGTAATCTGCAATAGCGAGAGCCAAGTTGCTCGTTTCTTTTTCGTACGTCTTGTTGCCGTGTTCGTCGGTCTTTTCTTTATACCAAGAGCCTTCTTCGTGAACGTCGTGACCTACGAAGCAGTCGCCTTCACCACTACATCTTTCGTAACCCATAAATTCGCCAAGGCGGAGATGTTCGAGAGTTTCTTCAGCGTTGAAGTCGCCTCTTACGATATCGCCCATACCTACGCTTGCCATTACTCTTTCAAGCGGGGTTGCCTTTCTGTAGCCGTCTTCAGTTTCAACGTACCACATATCCTTAACGTGTTGTTCGTCGGTATGTCCAAGTCTGTGATCACAAACTCTAGTGGTTGAAATTACGTTGCCTAATTCGTCTTTTTCTACTACTTCGTAACAACGAGCGTAATCAAGTACGTCACCTACCGTAGTACCGCGGAAGGTATCTTCAAGGCTAAGACCGTCGGTGAACAAGTCGTCAAGTTTGATTTCTGCAATCTTGTCAACTAATACGCCTTCTTTTTCGTAAACGGTAATACCTCCGCTTACTACTTCTTTGTACCAACCAACTCTACATTCGTGAGTTGCGTCTTCTGCTTTGATTGCGCAGTTTGCCGTGCCGTCGCAGTATGCAAGGTTCATAGCTTCGCCAAGTTTAATACCTGCGAGAACTTTAGCCATATCGAATCCGCCGCCGATAAGCGTCCTGATGGTAACGTTTGCTACCGCGCCTTCGATTGCGCCAACCTTTTCGTAAACGCCTTCGTTTAAGGTGTACCAACCTGCGCCCATAGTAGCGTGGTCGTGTCCTTCGTCTTCGATTTCACAATCGAAGTGAGTATGATATCCGTCTTCACCGTCTACGTGAGTTTCGTCTTCACAAATACGGTAATCGCCGTCTTCAGCCTTGGTGTACTTAAATTCGCCACAGTAATAGTAGCCCATAAGTTGACCTGCTTGAATATCCGCGATGAGCGAAGTCGGGTCAAAGTCTTCATCAAGAAGTTCGTTTACAGAAATGTTGTAAATTACGTTCATGATAACGACTTCTGCTCCGTGAGTTTCGCATGCGTCACCGCTCGGAGTGTACCATACGTCGCCAATCTTAGATCCGCCCATGAATTGACCGACCATTACTTCGCCGAAGTATGCTTTAACGATGCCGTCCATTACGTTATCTTTATTAGCGTAAAGCGCGCCGAAGGTTAATTCGTTGCAAAGGATGCTCATCGGTACTACGTACGCGCCGGTGATTACCCATTCGCCGTTATATTCGTGTGAAACGTTCATGTATTCGAAGAATTCTTTTACGCCGTCCATCTTGAGTACGTAACCAACTACGTGACCGACAGGCATATTTTCAAGAATACCGTTTTCACCGAATACGATGTTGCCCTTATATTCAGTATTAACGATAGTTTCTACGGTTACGCCGAATACTGCGTTTGCGATTTCCGCAAAGTCACCGCTAACTGCGAGAGCGTAATCGTTTTCTTTATCGAAGTCGAACTTAACGTCAACCATACTTTCTGCAAGACCTTCAATCCAAGGAGCAACTACGTCGCCTACGGTGAGAGCGCCAAAGTGTTTAACAATGAAGTTCTCAACGCTTATCTCTTCTTTTACAAGGTCGTAAACGTTTGCAAGCGTTACGTTGAAGATTGCTCTGAAGAGTTTTGCAACTTTACCGGTCATGAGCGTGTTGTCTTCGCTGTAATTCCATGCATAGCCTTCAACGTTCAATACGAAGTATTCTGCTAAGTATTTTCTCGTTACGTCGTATGCAAAGTCACCGATAGTCAAGTGCGAGAAGGTATTGTAAAGGTAATTGTTGATATCGTCGTTTTCGATTGCGTCGACTACGTCGAATACTTTTACGTTAAGGATTGCGTCTACGATAGCCTTGAAGTTTCTGCTAGTTGCATAAGCGTTACCGTTTGCTTCCTTATTTTCGAAAGCGTAGGTTTCAAGACCCATAGGAACGGTTTCTTCAACAAACTTTCTCAACAAGTCGAAGGTGATATCACCGACGGTTACTTCTTGATACAAGTTCTTTAAGCATTCGATTTGATCGTCATCTTCAATAAAGTCTTTAATATTAAGGTTGAATACAGGTTCAAGTATTGCCTTGAAGTTCTTGTTAAGTACGTAAGAACCAGTCGTCTTGTAATCGTGAGCGTACGTGCCTTGCGCACAAATCATAAGTTCGTGATCGAAGATTACGTTGATAAGGTCAAACGCGTAGTCACCGATTTCTCTATCAAGAAGGATGGTTTCAAATTCTTCAACAAGGTTGTTAGTTTCAAAGATATATCCGTAGATTTCTCTTACTCTTAAGTTGATAACTTCTTCTACAACTGCTTTGAACGCTCCGACTACAACGTATCCGGCTTCGTTGTCGCCAGAAATGGTAGAGCCAAAGTCAAGGTCGTTGTACATATCGATTACGTAAGTACCGATTCTGTCGTCGCCAATCATATCAAGGATAAGGCTAGGATCAACTATTACGGCAATTGCGTAAATTACGTAACTTACAGGCGCGTCTAATACGAATTGAACGATATCGCCAACTTCGCCGGCTTCGTCGCTCCACTTACCCGTTGATGCGTCGTAAGAGAAGGTGTCGAGTAAGAATTCGCCAATCTTAACGCTATCAGTATGGTTAAGGAAGTAATCGATAGTCGTGTCGCCCGTGATATTTTCGTCAATTACCATACCTTCGGTATTGCCGAGAACTACGTTTACACTTTCGGTAATCTTAAGGTCGAGAAGTTTTGCAAGACCTTCGTTTTCGATTTCTACGATATCGTCAACGTAGGTAAGAAGGCTTCTGTCGCCGAATACCATTTCAACGCTGTCTGCTACGATATCAGCGTCTTCTGCAAGTAAGTCGAGAATTTCAACGATCTTAACGTCGAGTACGTCGCTTACGATGAGAGGCATTTCGTTTTCTTCAACAACCCATACCTTATGTCCGTTTTCTTTTACGGTTAAACCAACGTTAAAGATAACGTCTACAAGGTCTACGATTGCTCTTTCGCCGAATACGTCTTCAACGATTTGAACTGCGTCGATAGGATCTTGATCGAGCCATGCTCTGATATCAGAAAGCGTAATGTTGAATACGTCTGCTACCATATTAGGCATGGTTTCTGCGTCACTAATCCAAGCGCCTCTGTCTTCGTAAAGGTCAGGCATTGCGATCATTGCAAAGTCGCCTACTCTTACGTTGCCGAATACGTCTTCGAGAACGTCAAATACGTCGAACGGATCAAGTTCAAGCCATCCGCGTACCATTTCAACGTTTACGTTAAGTACGTTATTTATTACTGCGGTGAAGGGATCTTCTTCGCCGATTGCCCACTTGCCTTCGCTTTCTGCAAAGTCTGCGTTTGCAATCGTTACGAAATCACCTACTCTTGCACCGTTGAAGAGATCGAGTACAACGCTAACTACGTCTGCGTCTTCAGCCGTAATTTCACTTACGAAATCAACGACTACTTTTTCGCAAAGTCCAGTAAACGCCTTGTTGTCGGTTATAACGGTAAGGTCAAGGTCTGCGATATATTCGCCAAACGTTCTACCGTCGAAGATTGCATTTGCAATCGCCATTACCTTGTCTTCGGTTTCTTCGTCAAGTACGTTGCGGATTTCACCTACGGTGACGTCGAGAACGTCGCTTGCGATAAGAGCCATACCGTATTCAGCAATAGCCCAAACAAGGTTGCCGTTTTCTTTTTCGCCCTTGTACGCTTCAACGAAAATACCAATTGCGTCGCCGAGTTTTACGTCGTCTAAGAAGGAGAGAACGTAATTTACGGGATCGTCGTTATTGATAAGTTCTACTATAAAGTCTGCAACAGACTTGTCGCAAAGAGCGGTAAACGAGTCGTTTGCGTATATTGCTTCAACTGCAAAGTCGTAGAAGTAAATGTAGAAGTTTCTGTCGTCGAAGAGCGCTCTTACGATTGCTTCAACAACGTCTACGTCTTCGTCAAATGCGTGGCGGATTTCGCCTGCGGTTAAGTCAAGGATATCGCTAACGATAAGCGGTAAGCCGTTTTCGTTGATAGCCCAAACTTCTACGCCGTTTGACTTAGCGCCCTTGAAGGTGTCTGCAAAGATAGCTACTACGTCGATAATTCTTGCGTCGTCAAAGAGACCAAGGATATAGTCGATAGTCTCAACTTCTTCGTCCAAGATTGCATTTACAAAGTCAACGACCTTAGTTGCGCAAAGTTTTGCGAATGCGTTGTTTTCAGTAATTACTTCAAGACCAAAGTCTGCGAAATAATCGCCGAAGGTTCTGTTATCAAATACTACGCTTACTGCGTCTGCAATAAGGTCAGCGTCTTCTGCGAACAAGTCGAAGATTTCTTCAAACTTAACGCTTAAGATATCGCTTACGATAAGCGCCGTGGGTTGTTCTTCAATAGACCATACCTTGTTGCCGTTGTTTACGGTCATGCCTACGTTTGCAATAATATCTACTACGTCGATAATCGCTCTATCCGTAAAGATATCGTTTACGATATCGATTACGTCGATAGGATCTTGATCGAGCCATGCCTTAACGTCACTAAGCGTTACGTTAAATACGTCTGCTACCATGTTAGGCATTGCGTCTTCGTCGTTAAGCCATGCGCCCTTGTCTTCATAAAGGTCAGGCATTGCGATCATTGCAAAGTCGCCTACTCTTACGTCGCCGAATACGTCTTCAAGAACTTCAAATACGTCGAACGGATCAAGTTCAAGCCATCCGCGTACCATTTCAACGTTTACGTTAAGTACGTTATTTATTACTGCGGTGAAAGGCTCTTCTTCGCCGATTGCCCACTTACCTTCGCTTTCTGCAAAGTCTGCGTTTACAATCGTTACTACGTCGCCTACTCTTGCTCCATCGAAGAGATCAAGGATATAGTCGATAGTGTCAACTTCTTCGTCCAAGATTGCTTTTACAAAGTCTGCAACTACAGTTTCGCAAAGTTTTGCAAACGCGTTGTTGTCGTAAATTACTTCAAGGTCGAAGTTTACAAAATGTTCTTCGAACGTTCTGGTATTGAGAACTAATTCG
>JAFTTJ010000034.1 GCA_017466825.1 Clostridia bacterium | reverse complement strand
GCGAAGCGCGTATCTTCCTCTTGTTGATATCATTTTCCACCTCCGTTTTTTCTATTATATCAAAAATTTTTGGAAAAATCAAGCAAAATACCCTTAAAACCTATTGACAAAATAGGTTGAAAGTGCTATAATTCTTTCAACATATCAAAAAGGTAGGTTGAAAATATGGCGAATATATTTGAAATTCTCGTGCGCCACAATTTCAGATTCGGTCGAATGTGTAAAGGAAGCCGTTATATATATAGTAAGACGAAAAAAACACAAAATAAGGAGAAAAAATCATGTCTGAATATAAATTTGAAACTTTGCAACTTCACGTAGGGCAGGAAACGCCCGATCCTGCGACCGATTCTCGCGCAGTACCTATCTATGCAACAACCTCTTACGTGTTTCATAACAGCGAACACGCGGCTGCTCGTTTTGGACTTGCCGACGCAGGAAATATCTACGGCAGACTTACGAATACAACGCAAGACGTTTTTGAAAAACGCATTGCGGCGCTTGAAGGCGGTGTAGCGGCGTTGGCGCTTGCCTCGGGCGCGGCGGCAATTACGTATACCATACAAGCACTCGCACAAAACGGGGGACATATCGTTGCTCAAAAGACCATCTACGGCGGCAGTTATAATCTGCTTGCGCATACTTTGCCAAACTTCGGCATTACCGCAAGTTTTGTCAATATTCACGATTTGACAGAAGTGGAAAAAGCGATTCAACCGAATACGCGGGCGATTTATATAGAAACACTTGGTAATCCAAACAGCGATATTCCCGATATCGACGCATTGTCGGCGCTTGCACACAAACACGGTTTACCGCTTGTCGTAGATAATACATTTGCAACGCCGTATCTTCTTCTACCTATCGAACACGGCGCGGACGTCGTAGTACATTCTGCAACGAAGTTTATCGGCGGACATGGTACGACGCTTGGTGGCGTCATTGTCGATTCGGGAAATTTCGATTGGGAAAAATCAGGGAATTATCCGCAAATCTCCGCGCCGAACCCCAGCTATCACGGCGTATCGTTTACAAAAGCGGTTGGAAAAGCAGCGTTCGTTACCTATATCCGTGCAATTTTGCTTCGTGATACGGGTGCAACGATTTCCCCGTTTGCGGCGTTCCTTTTGTTGCAGGGTACGGAAACGCTTTCCTTGCGACTGGAAAGACACGCAAAAAACACGAAAAAGGTCGTAGAATACTTATCCAATCATCCGCAGGTAGAGAAAGTAAATCACCCGTCTTTGCCTGCTCATCCCGACCATGCTTTGTATGAAAAATATTTTCCGAATGGTGGTGGTTCGATTTTTACTTTTGAAATTAAAGGCGGACAAAAAGAAGCGCATAAGTTTATAGATAGCCTTAAAATATTCTCGCTTCTTGCCAACGTAGCGGACGTAAAGAGCCTTGTTATCCACCCTGCAACGACTACGCATAGTCAGCTTTCCGCAAAAGAACTTGCCGAGCAGAATATTAAACCGAACACGATTCGACTTTCTATCGGCACGGAGCATATCGACGATATTATCAACGATTTGGAGGGTGGCTTTAACGCCGTTAAACAAATATGAGAAATTTCACGACAAAAAAATTAGTTTTAACTGCACTTTTTATGGCACTTACCATTGTGGCGACAATGTTTATAAGAGTACCGTTGCCGCTTGGATACGTAAATTTAGGCGACGCTTTCGTTTTGCTTTCGGTTTTTATTTTAGGTCCCATTTACGGAACGATAGCGGCAGGCGTCGGCTCGGCGCTTGCAGACCTTTTCGGGTATATCACTTATGCACCGGGGACTCTAATTATCAAAACGGCAATGGCGATAGTTGCTTATCTTTTGTACAAACTGCTATTGAAAGCGACAAAAAAAACCTTGCTTGCCGAAATTGTCGGCGGAGTGGCAGGTGCTATTATAATGGCTTTCGGATATTTCTTTTACGAAACGCTATTTTTTGAAACGGCAGCTGTTGCAATAATAAACGTACCGTGGAATCTTGTTCAAGGCGCGATAGGCGTAGTTATATCGACGGCTGTAATGAGAATACTCTGCGCTACCAAAATCATTGATAAATTACAAGAAAAAAAGGAGAATTAATATGTCGAAAATTTATAAATATGCGGATGAACTTATCGGAAAAACTCCGCTTTTAGAACTTACTCATATAGAAAAAACGTACGGCTTAAAAGCAAAAATTTTTGCAAAACTCGAATATTTTAACCCCGCAGGCTCGGTGAAGGATAGAATTGCAAAAGCCATGATTGACGACGCGGAAGCAAGCGGGAAACTTTGCCCTGCTTCCGTGATTATCGAGCCGACTTCGGGCAATACGGGTATCGGGCTTGCCTTCGTTGCCACGGCAAGGGGCTACCGTGTGATTCTCGTTATGCCCGAAACGATGTCCGTGGAGCGCAGACAACTGATGAAAGCCTACGGCGCAGAACTCGTTTTAACCGAAGGTGCAAAAGGTATGAAAGGTGCAATTGCAAAAGCGCAGGAGCTTGCAAACGAAATTCCTAACAGTTTTATTCCAAGTCAATTTACAAATCCTGCCAACCCCAAAGCACACAAAGAAAATACGGGGCCTGAAATTTACGAGGATGCGGACGGAAAGGTGGATATTTTTGTGGCAGGCGTCGGTACGGGCGGTACGGTCACAGGCGTCGGAGAATATCTGAAATCGAAAAATCCGAACGTGAAAGTTGTGGCGGTAGAGCCGGCTACTTCTGCAGTGCTTTCCACAGGCGTTGCGGGTGCGCATAAGATACAGGGTATCGGCGCCGGATTTGTTCCCGAAGTTTTGAATACGAAGATTTATGACGAAATTATAACGGTTGCAAATGAGGACGCTTTTGCAACGGGAAAACTTATCGGAAAAAGCGAAGGTATACTCGTAGGTATCTCTTCGGGCGCGGCAACGTGGGCGGCAATCGAGCTTGCGAAACGCGAAGAAAATGCAGGTAAAAATATTGTTGTATTACTCCCCGACACGGGGGACAGGTATTTGTCCACGCCGCTTTTTGCGGACTAAATATAAACGGTTGTCGGCACTTGTTTTTACGAGTGCCGATGGCTGTCGTAGGGGATTTGTATGAATTATAAAAAATTTTTACAGTTTAGGAGTATGTATGGCGCAAATATATTTGGATAATGCGGCAACGACAAAAATGAGCAAAACTGCAATTAAGGCGATGTTGCCGTATATGGACGAAATATACGGCAACCCGTCTAGTTTGCATTCGGTTGGGCAAAAGGCGGCGGAAGCGTTGACGGAATCAAGACGGCGTATCGCAAAAAGGTTGGGTTGCGACGAGAAAGAAATCCTATTTACGTCGGGGGGAAGCGAATCGGATAATCAGGCGATTCTTTCTGCGGCTACGATTGGGGAAAGAAAAGGCAAGAAACATATCGTTTCCACGGCGTTTGAGCATCACGCCGTCTTGCATACGCTCCAAAAGTTAAAAAAACACGGATTTGAAATTACTCTTTTGCCTGTTTCCGAAGATGGATTGATTACGGAACAACAGGTGGAAAACGCGATTCGTCCCGACACCTGTCTTGTCAGCGTGATGTATGCGAATAACGAAATCGGAACGATTCAGCCGATTGAAAAAATCGGAGAAATTTGCCGTAAAAAAGGCGTGATTTTTCATACCGACGCCGTACAAGCCGTGGGGCATGTACGCGTTGACGTGCAAAGAGAGCATATTGATATGCTTTCTCTTTCCGCGCATAAATTTCACGGGTCGAAAGGGATCGGCGCGTTGTACGTCCGTAAAGGGATACCGCTTACGAGTTTGATCGAAGGCGGTGCGCAGGAAAGAGGCAAACGCGCGGGAACGGAAAATATCCCTGCGATCGTCGGTATGGCGGTGGCTTTGGACGAAGCGTGTGAGAATATGGAAAAGAATACGAAAAAGCTGACGAAATTACGCAATATGCTTATCGACGGGCTTTCCACTATTCCACATTCCGTATTAAACGGCGACTGCGAGAAACGGTTGCCTACGAACGTGAGTTTTTGTTTTGAGGGAATTGAAGGCGAATCCCTACTCCTACTTCTCGACGATAAAGGCATTTGCGCTTCGTCGGGTTCGGCGTGTACGTCAGGTTCTCTCGACCCGTCGCACGTGCTTCTTGCGATCGGTAGAGTTCACGATATTGCGCACGGCTCACTCAGATTGACGTTGTCGGAAGAAAATACGGAAGAAGAAATAAAATATACCGTTTCGGCGGTAAAAGAAGTCGTCGCGTATCTTCGCGGTATGTCACCTATTTGGCGAGATCTCGTAAACGGTAAAAAGGAATTTATTATTAAATGAGGAGAAAAAATGGCATTATACAGTGAAAAAGTTATGGACCATTTCCGCAATCCCCGAAACGTGGGCGTTATTGAAAACGCGGACGGCATAGGCGAAGTGGGGAACGCAAAATGCGGAGATATTATGAAAATTTATCTTAAAATCGAAGACGGTATTATCGCAGACGTTAAGTTTGAAACGTTCGGTTGCGGCAGTGCGATTGCGTCGAGCTCGATGGCGACGGAGCTCATTAAGGGGGAACCTGTTTCCGAGGCTTTGGCGTTGACGAATAAGGCGGTAGTCGAAGCGTTGGACGGACTTCCCGCGCATAAGTTGCATTGTTCCGTTTTGGCAGAAGAAGCGATTAAAAAGGCGATTCAGGATTATTACGAGAAAAACGGGATAGAATACGATAAAACGCAATTCCCGAATTGTGAAAATTGTAGTCATTGTTCCGCGCACGCCGAATAAATTATTGTTTTTTTTGAGCAAAAGTGATATAATTGAAAAAATTACGAAAAAGGCTGACACGGACTTATGAAAATAATTGATTTATTAACCGAAGAAAAGTTAACCCTTTCGTTTGAAGTGTTTCCACCCAAAACCGAAAGCGCGTTTGACAGCGTGAAGCACGCAACCGAAGAGATTGCAAAATTAAAACCGGCGTTTATGAGCGTGACTTACGGCGCAGGTGGAGGAACGAGTAAGTATACGCTCGATATTGCCAAAAATATTTTGAAAGCGTACGGAGTGCCGACTTTGGCGCACCTTACTTGCGTTTCTTCGACAAAACAAACGGTAAAAGAAAGAATAATTGATATTAAAAATTCGGGTATAGAAAACGTAATGGCGCTCCGTGGCGATATTCCAAAAGGTTTGGAAAACGCCGACAGAGATAATTGGGATTATCAACACGCTATAGATTTAATAAGAGAATTAAAAGAATATAGCCCTGACCTTTGTGTAGGCGGTGCGTGTTATCCTGAAATTCACCCCGAAAGCGTAAACCAAAAGGAAGATATAAAATACTTGAAAGAAAAGGTTGACGCGGGCTGTGATTTTTTAACCACACAAATGTTCTTTGATAATAATCTATTATATAATTTTTTGTATAAAATTCGTGAAGCTGGCATTACCGTTCCCGTTATGCCGGGTATTATGCCGATAACCAACGCAAACCAAGTAGAGCGCGCGATCAAGCTTTCGGGCTCGTTTATGCCGCAACGCTTTAAGAGTTTAGTGGATAAGTTCGGAACTAACCCCGACGCTATGAAGCAAGCGGGTATAATTTACGCAACCGACCAAATTATAGACCTTTTTGCAAACGGCATAAAGAACGTTCACGTTTACTCAATGAATAAACCCGACGTTGCGGAAAAGATTTTATCTAATCTATCAAGTATTTTGAACTGATATGATATATCCTGTTTACGTTAAAAATTATCCTGCGCCTGATTTTAACAAAAGAGAAATTTTGCGTTACGCAGGGGTTAAGGAAGATATAATAGAGATAAACGCGCTTATTGACGAGTGTATAAAAGAATTAGACGGCAAATTAAATTATAAGGTGTGCTATGTCGAATATCCAGTAAAAATTTTAGGGGATGACGTAGATTTAACTTTTACTTCCGTAACGTCAAAAGATTTAGCAAAAAACCTTAAAAACTGTAATGATTTTATCCTTTTTGCGGCAACCGTCGGTGTAGGTATAGATAGGCTTATTGCAAAGTATAACGCCTTATCGCCTACTAAAGCGCTTATTTTTCAAGCAATCGGGGCGGAGAGAATAGAAAGCCTTTGCGATTTATTTAATAACGAGATTAAGGAAAAATATAAAACGGTTAAACCGAGATTTTCGGCGGGGTACGGCGATTTGCCGATAGAAATCCAAAAAGATATTTTTACCGCGCTAAATTGCTCTAAAAATATAGGAGTAATCTTAAACGAAAGTCTTTTAATGTCCCCGTCAAAATCGGTTACTGCGATAATAGGCGTTGCAAAAGATAGTGATAGCGCAAACGAAAAAGTTTGCGCGGCGTGTAAAAAAACCGATTGCGAATTTAGGAGAGAAAATGAAAATTAAAGAATATCTTAAAAATAACTTAATCTTTCTTGACGGCGGTATGGGCACGCTTTTACAAGAAAACGGCTTAAAAGCGGGTGAACTTCCTGAACGTTGGAACGTAACCCATGCGGACGTAATAACTAAAATTCATAAAGAGTATTTTGATGTGGGTAGCAACGTCGTTGCCACGAATACTTTTGGCGCAAATATCCTGAAATTTTCTGAAGAAGAACTTGAAGAAATTATCAAGTGTGCCACTCAAAACGCTAAAAACGCAAAAGAGCAGTCTAATGGAAACCAAGAAAAATG
>JAFTTJ010000001.1 GCA_017466825.1 Clostridia bacterium | reverse complement strand
GTACCAAGTCTTTTCATGCTCGCGAGCCTTGGCTAACTCGCATCTAAGCCTTTAAAACACTTGAAAAGAGCGTTACTGCATTAAAGTCTAAACCCCGATGACCACAAAGGTCTATCGTGTCTTATCCTTTAATGCGAGCCTTCTTTTGCTCGTATCTAAACCTTTAAACGGGTTTAAAGTCTTATCTACTTCGTTAGACTGCGTTACTGTGTCGCCTTCAAAACCTTGGTGACCAGCAAGGTCTACCAAGTCTTTTCAGGCTCGCGAGCCTTGGCTAACTCGCATCTAAGCCTTTAACAAAGGCTTAGATACTTCGCAAAAGAGCGTTACTGCTTTTAGTTTTCGACCCCAATGACCAACAAGGTCTATTGTGTCCGTCAACTAAAAGCGAGCCTTGTCTTGCGTCGTTTCTACAACTTAAAACAAGTTTAAAGTTATACACTTCACAAAAGCGCGTTGTTGCTTTTGTGAAGTGTAAATTTTTATGCTAACAAATGCAACAAAAACGCACTAATATTTTGTTGACTTTGAAATTTAACTGTGCTAAAATTTATCTATAAAAAACTACTAGAAGGTTTTATCATGAGCGACAAATTTACTGGTAAAAAGATTACGGCTACGGTAGTCGGTTACGGCAACCGTGGGCAAGTTTATGCAGACTATAGCCTAGACTGCAAAGAGCAACTTGAAATCGTTGCAGTCGTAGATCCTAACCCTTATAAACTTTCCGATGCAAAATTGAGATATGGTTTAAACGACGGTCAACTTTTCGCCAATCTTGACGATTTTATAAGCGCAAACGTAAAGTGTGACATCGTAATAAACGCTACTATGGACGAATTGCATTATTCTACC
Organism: Clostridia bacterium; assembly: GCA_017466825.1. Classification (GTDB taxonomy): domain Bacteria; phylum Bacillota; class Clostridia; order Christensenellales; family Borkfalkiaceae; genus UBA10281. The sequence goes on along the minus strand of JAFTTJ010000001.1, from coordinate 174,267 downwards.
GCAATGCAAATTTTGCAAGCGGGTTACGATATGCTTATGGAAAAGCCTATCGTAAACAACGAAAAGGAACTTTTAGAGATTCAGCGCAAAGCCGAAGAAAAAGGTTGCAACGTCTTCGTTTGTCACGTTCTTCGTTACACGCCGTTCTACCGCAACATAAAAACGCTTATCAACAACGGTGAAATCGGCGAAATAATGACTATGGAAATGAACGAACACGTAAGTTTACCACATTATTTGACTGCGTTCGACCGTGGTAAATGGAACAATGAAAAAGTTTGCGGTTCGGGCTTTTTGCTTGCAAAATGCTGTCACGATTTAGACCTTATTTGTTGGCTTAACAATGCTACTACGCCAAAGTCTATCGCAAGTTTTGGCAGTCGTTCTAGGTTTATCCCTAAAAATATGCCAAAGGACGCAACCGAATTTTGTCACGAGTGCCCCCACGTTGACACTTGCGAATATTCGGCTAAAAGACATTACCTTTACTTTGACGCAATGCCGTTTTTGGTTTGGGATAAACTCAACAAGCCTTTTGATCAAATCACACAGGAAGAAAAGGCTGAGTTTTTAAAAACGGATAACTACGGCAGATGCGGTTATAATGCGGGTGGCGACATTGTAGATAGGCAAAACTTAATCATTTCTTTTGAAAACGGCTCTTGCGTATCGTTCAATCTAGTCGGCGGAGCAACTAAGCCCGATAGATATATACATATCGTAGGCTCGCTCGGTGAAATCGAAGGTAAAATCGAGTCTAATAAATTCGTTTTAACAAAATACGCTTACGACGCCTTTTTCGGTGAAAGCAAGGAAATAGATATTTCGCAAGAAGTAGTAAACAACGCCGTTTACGGCGGTCATAGCGGTGGCGACTTTGCCATAATGCGCGATTTAGTCGCTTATTATAACGGTGACAGAAGTTCAGTTTCTATAACCAAACTCAGCGATTCTATAAACGGACATTTGTGCATTTATGCAGCCGAACGCTCTAGAAAAACGAAAACTATCGTCGATTTAAGCGACTTAAAATAATGCCTTTAAGGTCAACTAAAAAAGATAAGCGACCGCTAATATAGCGGTCGCTTTTAACTTGCCAAAGCAAAGTGCTTTATTGTTTATTTTTTCTTTTCTTTACGGCGTTTATCATTGATTATGTCAAGCGCTTTTTCGTCTATTAAAGTTATGCTTTCTTCCTTTGCTATATTAACCATTTGGGTTAGGGCAGCCTTTAAAAATACTCTGGGTATTTTGGTGAGTTTTGCGCACGCTTCTTCGGTAAACTTTACGTCGGGGTCAATTCTTTCCGCTGCGTACATAACCGATTTTACGTCGCCGTTGTCTTTTGCGGGTATCTTTTCGGCGTAGGGGCGCTTAAATTGCGAACACCAAAAATTAGTGCTATCTCTATAACCGTAGTCGACGGGCACGCTCGGGAAGTTCCAACCGTTTACGCCGTTTATAATCGACTTGTGGTATTTTTCCTTCATTAAAATTTTATCAATTTTTAAAATAAAGTGCGCGCCGAATTTACTGGTTATGCCGTTAAAGTTCCTATAAGGGGGCTCGTAACCTTCCAAACAACCCGCTTTATCTTGGTAAGCGTCTTCTAAACTGTCGTCCCAAGTGCATTCAAAAACTTGAAAACTCTCGCTCACAAGTTGTGGTCTCGACGGCTCTATTTTACTGTCGATAAGGTTAAAAATACAATTTTTCATCTTTTCTTCAGTCGTTTCGCCGGGAAAGCCGAGTCTAACCGCTTCTTTAAAATATTTCCTACTGTCGGTAATAAAGTTAAGCGCGCATTTTTTAGTTCTTAAAATGTTTTGCGCCGTGTTAGAACTGTTTCTGCATTCTAGTATCATAGCGTAGTAGTCCTTGCCTGCAATGTAGTAAGGAAAGCAAAGCGAGTACGCGCCGAGATTGGTTTGTCCACTTTCGCTAACCGTACTTATTAAAATCGTCGGCATAGGAAAGAAAGATGAAGTTTGATAAAAATTATCAACAATTCGCAATTCTTTTAATTCGTCCATATTTAACCGTCCTTTATTATTAGTAGTTCAATTTTACCACAAGTATGCTTTTATGTCAAATTAAACCGTGTTAAACAAAAATTGTTTTTCGCTTGAAATGGGTAATTTAAAATGATATAATATTGTTTGAGCGCATTAGGAGGACTGCAAATGAAGTTTTATATGAACTTGCAAAAAGAGCCGTTTCACCTTATCAAAAGCGGTGTGAAAATTTACGAATTACGGCTCTATGACGAAAAGCGAAAAGGTATAAAAATCGGCGACGAAATCGAGTTTTCTTTGGTGGGTGGCAACGAAGAGTCCATACTCGTTAGCGTTGTCGATTTAAAGCGTTATTCGTCGTTTATCGACTTATATGCCGACTTATCACCCCTTGAAATAGGGTATACGGCGGAAAATTTCCAACTTGCAAGCCCTTTGGATATGGAAAAATATTATTCCAAAGAGCAAGTTGCAAAAAGCGGAGTTTTAGCCATAAAAATTGCGCTTAAATCACGTTAGAGTTTTCGCTTATTTTGCGAAATTAAAAAATAAATAGAATTTTTTGCAACAAAACCAATCTTACGATTATTTAATATACGGAGGCTGAAATGGATGGGTTTGAAACGGATCAACTCCTTTGTAAAGTAGCAAAGGGGGATAATTCGGCGTTTGAAGAATTATATTTAAAAACTTCCAAAGGCGTGTATGCGTTTATCTATTCTTATTTGAAAAACGCGCACGATACGGAAGACGCTTTGCAAACTGTGTACTTAAAAATTAAAATGAATATTTCGTCTTACAGGGCTGGAACAAACGGCAGGGCGTGGATTTTTCAAATAGCAAAAAACCAAGCCTTGACTCAAATTAAGCAAAATTCCCGCGTGGAAGACGTGGAAAAGTCGCCGTCGGACGGTTTTGCAAAAACCGAAATAACCGACGCAATGCAACGCGTTTTAACTGAAGAAGAACAGCGTATAATAGTATTGCACGTTTTGTGGGGTTATAAACACCGCGAAATAGCAACCCTTCTCGAATGCCCTACGGGAACGGTTACTTCAAAGTATAAAAGGGCGCTAGAAAAAATGCGCGACGCATTAAAGGAGAACGTATGAAAGAGTTCAAAGAAAAATGGCTAAAAGAACTTGATATGGCAGTACCAAAATTAAGCCAAGACGTTTTAGATGCGCCGATTTTGGTGGGGGAAGTCGAGCAAGACGCACCGCCAAAGCGTAAATTCAAATTTTCTTGGAAGTGGTTTACGGTTTGCGTAAGCGGGGCAGTCGCCATAGTTCTCACCTTAATAATAACCCTTAATTTAATGAGCGGCAACCCCCAAAACCCTCCGCCAACGACTCAAAATTCGTATTTCGCCGTCTTAGAAGTCAATCCGGAAGTTATGTTCACCGTTGACGAAGACGGGGTAGTTGTATCCGTAACGGCTTTAAATAGCGACGCCGACGTAGTTATTGCCGATAGCGACCGCTTAAACTCTTTAGTCGGTGTACCTTTTGAAGAGTCCGCAAAGACTTTTATAGATATTTGCGCAAAACTCGGCTATTTAAAATTAGACGAGAGCGGAGCGGTTAAAATCACGCATAGCGGTGACGAAATAGACCTTTCGCCCGTCGTCGACAAGATAGAAAGTTATTTTAAAGAAAAAGGCGTTTTTTCCCTTGTTCTGACGGCAAAGACGACGGTAGAAGAGATTTCAAACAGATTGAATTTAGGTTTTTTACAGTCGTTTGACGATGTAGTCGGTGCTTTAAATACTTTGCCAAACCTTTTCACCGAAAGGGAAGCGATTGGCAAAACTATTGAAGAAATTCAGTCGTCCTATAAGCAAAACGTAATTTTAGGCGACATGCAAGATTATATTATTGAAAAACTAAAACGCGGTCTTGCTTCGGGTGAAAAACTTGAAGAGATTTACGACCTTAACGAAAGCATTAAAGCCCATCAAGACAATCCGCTATTTTTCGTCGGCGGTGTAGATTATTGGGCGTTGCAGTCGCTCGATAGGGAATTTTCGGACGAATTAAGCCTTATTATGGAGCAAATGGGACAAAAGGTGCAGGAGTTTAAATCGGCTTACGGCGTTGAATTAGATTCTCTTTCGCTTACCGCAAACCATTTGCTTTATTCGGTAGTTGACAAGCAGTTGATATCGTCTATAATAAACTCTTCTAGTGAAGAAGACTATATAAACGGTTTGCCTTTTATAAAGGCGTTGCTTCAAGAAAACGGCGTTAATTTAGAGTTTGAAGAAGATTTCGACTCTCTTCCGACTACTAAAGAAGAGTTTTCTACTAAAAACGCAAACTATTTATCTAAAATGTATACCCTTTGCGAAAAGGATAATCAACTTAGTTACGAAACCCAAAGGGAAACTATTTCCGACGGCGATTATCAAGCCTTTTTAACAAACGTAATCGACGAGTTCGGCTCGCTCGAAAATTATTGGGCTAGTTTAAAAAATAGCTCTACCACGTCTATTTAATCAGTTCCACGCTGTGATAGAGCCTAAAAATAAAAAAAATTTTTTAAACCTTGCAACAAAACGCAAGTATAAAAAGTTTAATAAGTGAAATAAGTTAGTCAAGGAGACAACTGTTATGAAAAAAATCATCAATTTAATACTTTGCTTAATTTTAGCAGTAGTCATGGCTATGCCTATGGTAAGTTGTGGCGAACCTGAAGGCGACCCCCAGGCAGCAACCTTCGTTAGTTTGGACATCAACCCCGAAATTGAACTCACCGTAGATGCAAACGATAAGGTTATTAGCGTTTACGGCGTCAATGAAGACGGTAAAGTCCTTTTATTTGACGAAACCGATTTAGTCGGCAAGTCTTTAGACGAAGTCGTTGGTAAAATTACCGACTTAGCTGTAGAACTCGGTTATCTTACCGAAGATAACAAGGCTGTTGCAACTAGCGTAACTTCGACTATTCAAGGCAAGGCGGAAGCCCTTCAAAATAGCCTTTCAAACAAGATTACCGCAACTGCAAAAAATCTTGGTCTTACCGTTTCGGTAGACTCTGAAGCAGTTTTCTCGGTACTTAGAAAACTTGAAGAATACAAGGCTCAAAACCCCGATAATCAACTTATACAAGGACTTTCGGTTGAAAAATTTAAACTTGCGCTCTCTGCAAGCGAAACTGGCGAAGTTAGTTTAGACGTCGCTGTAACCTTAGACGACAGCGCGTTAATCGAAAAGATTTCTTTCGTTCACACTCAAGTTGAAGCGTTTGCAACCGATACTTACAATAAACTTAAAGCCGAAGCGCTTTTAGTTTACGACCAAGTTGCAGGATCTATTCTCGACGGAGCGTACTCGGCGTTCTATTTGCCCAAAATGACTTCGTATTTGACTACTTTCTGGTACGGACACGCTTACCAAACTTATAAGACCATGGCAAGGGGCTTTGAAGGCATTTCAAGACTTATGGTTTACGCTGAAAAAGCATCTTCTTACCCCATTGACGAAGCAACCGTAACTTCAGTTTTAACCGCTTTGGATTTAGACGCTAGCCAAGTTGATAAACTTAAAGATAGCGACGGCAACATCACTTTAAATTCTATCGAAGCGTACGCTGACGTAATGTTTAAAAACGCGCCTGAAGGCGTTGACCTTACCGCAATCGAAACCGAATTAAAGAGCGTTTTAAAGACGGTTGATAGCGAAGTTTTAACCGCTGTAAAAGAAGAACTTGCAAAATACGAACCCCAAATCGAACAAATTGCCGACACGGTTAAAACCGTTATCGATACCGTAAAAGCAACTACCGCAATGATTTCATCAAACATAGAAGGACTTAACGACTTTATTAGCGACGTAGAAGGAATCGTTGAAACTATATTGCAAGACGTTAAAAACGGCGACGTAAACTCTGCAAAACTTGCTGAATACGCAAAGACCGCAACCCAAAAAGCAGACGATATGCTCGCAAAAATCGAAGCGGACTTATCTGAAGAAGACCTTGCAAAAGTAAACGAACAAATCAAAAAACTCGAAGATACTCTTGCATCCGCTAAAAAAACTATGGAAGACGCTATTGCATCTGCTGAAAAGTCAGTAACTGATAGAATTAGCGCTCTTAAAGAAAGTAGAAAAACTAAATAATTTCTACTATATTTCCGCATTAGATGCGGCTTAAAAAACCTATCCTATCCCTCAATTTTTGGTGAAGGGCTCGGGCGAAAGCTCGGGCTCTTCGCTTTTTAAAGGCTTATATACTTCGTACCGCGTCGTTTACTGCAAGTGCTTGCCGACTGGGATGACCGACAAGGTCTATCCCATCCGTCAACCCCTTGCGAGCCTAGCGGTACTCGCATCTAAGCCTTTAAATCAACTCGAAAAGAGTAACCAACAAGGTCTACCAAGTCTTTTCAGGCTCACGAGCCTTGGCTAACTCGCATCTAAGCCTTTAAACGACTTTAAAGTCTTATCTACTTCGTCCCGCGTCGTTTACTGCAAGTGCTTGCCGACTGGGATGACCAACAAGGTCTATCCCATCCGTCAACCCCTTGCGAGCGCGTCGCAAATCGGCTAAAAGTCAAACGGCTACTATCGGTAGCCGTCTAGACCTAAAAGCCGTTTGCTCCTTTTCCCAAAAATTCTTTTGCAAAGCAAAATTATTTTCGGGATATGTGTTAAAGAATATCGTAGGGGAGGGCTTGCTCCTCCCGTCAAACCAAGGTTTGCTTTTAATCGGCTGAAATACCCCTATAAAAAGACGTTTTTATAGATATAAGTTTTACTTAAACCTAATATAAGAAAAAACTCTTCGTAAATAATTGACAAATTTGCTAAAATGCAATAAAATATTATGGTTGGAAAAAATTAAGGAGAAATTCTCATGGATTATCAAGGAACTATATCACGCGGTGTGAGAGCGCCCATTATTCGCCAAGGCGACGACCTTGTTAAAATTACTGCCGATTGCGTAATCAACGCGTCAACTCAAGGTGGATTCCCCCTTCAGGATAAAGACGTCGTTGCCGTTACTGAAGCCGTACTCGCAAGGTCTCAAGGTAACTATGCTACGGTAGAACAAATCGCATCCGACGTCAAATCTAAGTTTGGGGACGAAACGGTAGGTCTCGTGTTCCCCATTTTGTCCAGAAACCGTTTCTCAATGGTTTTAAAGGGCATAGCAAAAGGCGTTAAAAAACTCATAGTTCAACTTTCTTATCCATCCGACGAAGTAGGTAACAGTTTCGTTACCCCCGAAAAGTTGATGGAAACTAAAGTTAATCCTTATACCGACGTTTTCACGGGTGAAGAATTCCACGCAAAATTCGGTGACGTTCGTCATACCTTTACGGGCGTAGACTATATCGACTATTACGAAAAAACGGCTAACTGCCAAGTAATACTCGCCAACAACCCCACCGAAATTTTGAAATATACCAAAAACGTAATCTGCGCGGACATTCACTCTCGTTTCCGCACTCAAAAAATCATAAAGCAAGCGGGTGGCGAAAAGGTCATCACCTTGGACGAAATTTTAAATAAATCAGTCGACGGTAGCGGTTACAACGAAAGATTCGGCGTGTTGGGTAGCAACCTTGCAACCGAAAATAGCGTAAAACTCTTCCCAAGGGACGCGCAAAAGTTCGTTGACGACCTTCAAACCGAATTTAAGGCTCGTACGGGCAAGACTATCGAATGTATGGTTTACGGCGACGGCGCGTTTAAAGACCCCGTTTGCGGTATTTGGGAACTTGCAGACCCCGTTGCAGCCCCTGCGTTTACTGCAGGTCTTTCTGGTAAACCTAACGAAATCAAACTCAAATACCTTGCCGACAACGATTTAGCAGGTCTTTCGGGTGAAGAAGCGATTGAAGCCATGAAGGAGATGATTCGCAATAAAGAAGACGACCTTGTAAACAACATTAAAAGCCAAGGAACTACGCCCCGTCAACTCACCGACCTTTTGGCAAGTCTTTCCGACCTTACCAGCGGTAGTGGCGACAAGGGCACGCCCATCATTTTAATTCAAAACTATTTCAAAAACTTCTCAATGTAATTTTAAGCCGTGGGCATTTGCCTACGGCTTTTTTTATACGGCGAGCGGGTTTACCGTTTTCTTTAATTTTAAATTTTTAAAAACTGTTGTAAAACGAGCGCCGTTGTGCTAAAATAATAGTATAAAAACTAGAAAGGAAGAGCAGTTATGGAAATAAAAGAAATACTTTCAAAATGCGACCACACCTTGCTTTCAACCACGGCTACCCAAGAAGAGATAAAGACTATTTTAGACGACGGAATAAAGTATTCGGTTGCGTCGGCGTGCATCCCCCCTTCTTACGTAGAATTTGCAAAAAACTACGTTGGCGATAGGCTTAAAATTTGTACCGTAATAGGATTTCCAAACGGGTACAATACGACCGAAACCAAGGTTTTTGAAGCGCAGGACGCAATTTCAAAGGGCGCGGACGAGATTGATATGGTAATCAATCTCGGATGGGTAAAAAACGGTTTTTTCGACAAGGTTGAAAAGGAGATAAAAGCCGTCAAAAAAGCCTGCGCAAATCATGTGTTAAAGGTGATAATCGAAACCTGTCAACTAACCCGTGACGAAAAGGTTAAACTGTGTAAAATAGTTACCGACGCAAAGGCGGATTTTATAAAGACTTCTACGGGTTTTTCGACCTATGGCGCGACTTTTGAAGATATTTCGCTATTTAAAACCCACGTTGGTAGCGGCGTAAAAATTAAGGCTGCAGGGGGAATAAAAACCCTTGACGACGCAAAAAAATTTATTGACCTCGGCGCTGATAGGCTCGGCACGAGCAAAGTAGTAAAAGCAGTAAAGGAGAAAGATTACGATGGCAATTCCGACCCCGCATATTGAAGCAAAATTAGGTGATTTCGCACCCACCGTTTTAATGCCCGGCGATCCCAAGCGCGCCGAGTATATCGCTAAAAATTATTTGACCGATTGCAAACTCGTCAACGACGTAAGGGGAGTAAAAGGTTTTACGGGCTATTATAAAGGCAAGCGCGTTTCCGTTATGGCGTCGGGTATGGGGCAACCGTCAATCGGCATTTATTCTTACGAACTCTTCGCTTTTTACGGCGTTGAAAATATAATAAGAGTTGGTTCTTGCGGTAGTTTTGACAAGGACTTGCACGCAAGGGATATAATAGTTGCCATGGGCGCTTGTACTAATAGTAATTTTATTTCGCAGTACAATCTACCGGGGACTTTTGCGCCGATTGCCGATTTCGGCTTGGTTGAAAAAGCAGTAGCCGAGTGTAAAAAAATAGGCGTAAATTTTAAAGTTGGCAATATTCTTTCGTCGGATACTTTTTACGACGACGCAAACTCTGGTATGCAATGGGCTAAAATGGGTGTTTTAGGTGTTGAAATGGAAGCCGCAGCCCTTTACGCAACTGCCGCAAGGCTTGGCAAAAAAGCCCTTGCCGTGCTTACCGTTAGCGATTCGTTTATTTATCCTGAAGAAAACACTACTTCAAAAGAAAGAGAACAGTCCTTCAATAAAATGATGGAGATTGCTTTAAATATAGCGTAAAAGTAGACGAATAAGTCGATTAACGGCGTTTTTTGTAAAATTATGAGAGTTTATGATATAATAAAAAAGAAAAGGGACGGAAGCGCCCTTTCTAAAGAAGAGATTGATTTTTTTGTTTCGGGCTACGCCCGTGGCGAAATCCCCGATTACCAAGCGGCGGCGTTTTGTATGGCGGTTTACTTTAAGGGTATGACCTTGCAAGAAACTACCGATTTTACTCTTGCCATACGCGATTCGGGTAAAACCCTTGATTTTTCAGCCGTAAACGGCATAAGGGCGGATAAGCATTCTACGGGTGGCGTAGGCGACAAAACTAGTTTAGTCGTAGCCCCAATCGTTGCAAGTCTTGGAGTTAAAGTTGCAAAAATGAGTGGTCGTGGACTTGGACATACGGGTGGAACGGTTGACAAGTTAGAGTCTATCCCCGGCTTTAGAGCCGAACTTTCCGAAAAAGAGTTTATCGATATAGTAAATAGCGTGGGCGTGTGTATAGTCGGGCAAAGTAGCGAGTTGGCCCCTGCCGACAAAAAGTTTTACGCCCTTCGCGACGTAACCGCAACGGTTGATAGTATTCCCCTTATCGCAAGTAGCATAATGGGCAAAAAACTCGCCGCGGACGACGATTGTATCGTCTTAGACGTAAAGACGGGTAGTGGCGCGTTTATGAAAACGCTTGAAGAAAGTCGGGCGCTTGCAAAAGTTATGGTGGGCATAGGTAAGCGCGCCGGCAAAAAAACGGTTGCTCTCATAACCGATATGAACGAGCCTCTCGGCAAGTATATAGGCAATTCGCTTGAAGTAAGAGAAGCGATAAAACTCTTACACGGCGACGGAGAGCAAGATTTTAAAGACCTTTGCATAGCCCTTTCGGCTGAAATGCTTTATTTGGCGGGTAAAGGCAGTTTAGACGAGTGTAAAGCGCTCGCAAAAGACTCACTTGCAAGCGGAAAGGCGTTAAAGACGTTTAGGGATATGGTTAAAGCACAAGGCGGAGACGTGAGCGTTGTCGACGACCCGTGGAAAATGCCCGAATCTAAGCATTTTCATTACGTTTTAGCCCCTGAAAACGGTTACGTAACCGCGTTAAACGCCGAAGGCTACGGTTTGGCTGCGCTTACCTTAGGGGCAGGGCGAAATAAAGTTGGCGATAAAATAGATTATACCGCAGGTATAGTTATGATTGCAAAAAAAGGAGATTTGGTAGAAAAAGGCGACTGGTTGGCTATGCTTTACAGTAACGATAAAACCACCTTTGAAAAAGCCGAAAAAATCATTTTAGAATCGACTGAAATTACTAACGACCGCCCACAAAAACGCCCCGTCGTTTTAGAGAGAATAGAATAAAACGAAATCCCCGAAAAATTTCGGGGATTTTTTATTGTAAAAAACAATTAAATTAAGCGAAAACCGCGGACGGAAAATTTTCCGTCCGCGTGTTTTTATAAAATTATTAAAACTAATAAAATCGCTTCAATAGCAGATATTCCTGCTATTTTAAAAGTGTATTTCAACGCTTCTTCTTTGCTATAACTGTAACAAATCAAGCCGACATATTTTATAATAGATATGATTAAGCCTATTGCTACTGCAATAAAGCCCAAAAGCGCTATAATAGATACGAAATCGGGTAGGTTAATAGCGAAAACGTTAAATAATAATGCAGAGACAGCGTATCCGATAAACAAAACGACTATAACTGTTAAGATAAAAACGAAAGTCCATAAAAGACCTTTAAAACTTCCTTTATTTTGTTTTTCTACGTTACTTGGTATGATAACGAAATCAAAAATACCGTGTAAAATATCGTTAAAAGTTGAAAAATAAACGTCGTGAGGTAATCTTTTAGTCGTAGAATAAATCACGCCTATAAAGATAGATAAAAAAGAAAAGAGTAAGGATATGATTTGGATAGGGAAGGCGATAAATGAAAGAAAAATACCAACCCAACCCCAAAAGGTGTTCGAACTGCTATATTCAGTACCCGTCCTTTTAGAAACTGAAACGTCGTAATCTGAAGTTACTGAAATGACGTATTCTTCATATTCGGTTTCAAAATGATCGTCAACTTTTTTACCCTTTAGACTTATTTTTAATTTGTTTAAAGCAAATGCAATACCCCAACAAATAGGCCAAATAAAAATTAAGTTCATTGCGGGAAAATCTACCCAACCAAACAGTACGGCAAGCGGCGCAATTGCCATTACGTTAATAATTAGTGATAGTGGTGTCCAAAAAATTAACTGAACGATAAAATTAAAAAATCGTCTAAACGTGCTTCTCATTAAAGGTCTCCTTTGTTTAAAACTAACCATATTATAACCCAATTGTGTTGTAATGTCAAGTCATTTGGGTTATATTTTTAACTCAATTTGGTTATATAATTATAACAAATGAAAAGGAGATGGGAAATGACTGTACTTGAAAAAATTGACAAGTTAAGAGTTGAGCGCGGATGGTCGGTGTATAAATTGGCAGAAGAAGCCGCTATTACGCAGTCAACGATAAACAATTTATACGCAAGGAAAACCGAGCCAAAATTGTCTACGCTACGAGCAATATGTAATGCGTTTGATATGTCGTTATCAGAGTTTTTTGCTGAAGAAGAGCCTAATTGTGATACTGTTGACGCAGAAATTAAGACTAAGATAGAGACTTTAAATAGTAGTCAAAAAAAGGCGTTGTTAAACTTTTTGAAAAATTTTAAATAATAGGTTATTATTAACAAAAAACCGCGGACGGAAAATTTTCCGTCCGCGGTTTTGCATATAATTTAAAAATTATTTAACGATTAAGTTTACGAGTCTGCCTTTTACGATAATACATTTTACGATTTGTTTGCCGTCTACTTGCTTTGCGATAATATCGTTTGCAAGGGCAATTTCTTTAATGTCGTCGTCGGTAGCGTCGCTAGCAACGTTGATTTTAGCCTTTACCTTGCTGTTGATTTGAACAGCGAGTTCAACTTCGTCTTTTACGAGAGCGTGTTCGTCGCAAACGGGATAATCTTCTAAAAATACCGACTTTTTATGTCCCATCATTGCCCAAAGTTCTTCCGCAAAGTGTGGAGCGCAGGGCGCAAGTAAAAGGATAAGGGTGTTTACAGTTTTGATAACGAGCGCGTTTGATTTATCGGTATAGCCGTCGTACTTGTTGATAGCCGTTACGAATTCCATAAGTCTAGCAATAGCCGTGTTAAACGAGAAAACGTTCATATCTCTATCAACGCTCTTTACGCAGTATGCTTCGGCGTATAAAAGGTCTTTTTCCGCCTTGCCGATATCTACGTCCTTTTCGGCTTTCAATTTGCTAACCGCAGTAACTAACCTTTCAATTCTCTCGGCAAATTTAGCAATCGACTTAATGCCGTTGTCGTCCCAAGGACCGCCTTCGGTGTAGTTAAAGCCGAACATAAGGTACATTCTGAATACGTCCGAGCCAAACTCTTCAATGTAGGTATCGGGCGAAACAACGTTGCCCCTTGACTTACTCATTCTGTTGCCGTCCGTACCGAGAATTATGCCTTGGTGGGTGAGCGAAGTGAACGGTTCGTCAAATTTAAGATATCCCATATCGCGGAGAGCCTTGGTTATAAATCTTGCGTACAAAAGGTGCATACAAGCGTGTTCAGGTCCGCCGACGTATTTATCTACGGGGAGCATTTGGTTGATAATATCTGGGTCGAAAGGCATATCTTCGTTTTTATTGTCGGGGTAACGGAGATAGTACCAACTCGAACAAACGAAGGTGTCCAAAGTATCTACGTCGCGTTCAGCGTCTTTACCGCAAACGGGACATTTAGTCTTTACGAAACTTTCGCATTTAGCAAGGGGTGATTTGCCGTCGGGGCGGAATTCAACGTTTTTAGGAAGTTCCACGGGTAAATCTTTGTAGGGTACGGGAACTGTACCGCAATGGGGGCAATGAATCATAGGGATAGGCGCGCCCCAATATCTTTGACGAGAAACGAGCCAATCGCGAAGTCTGTAATTTATCTTGTGTTGACCTTTGCCGTCCTTGCTTAACTTGTTTAAAATTGCCTTTCTTGCGTCTTCCGAAGTAAGACCGTCGAAGTCAAGGCTGTTTACGAGCGTGCCGTCTTCACAGTAAGGAAGAGTTTCGTCGCCAGACGGATTTCTAATAACTACGTTTACGGGCAAGTCGTACTTTTGAGCGAAAACGAAATCTCTCGCGTCGTGCGCAGGTACGCCCATAACCGCGCCCGTGCCATAAGAATAAAGCACGTAGTCAGCCGCAAAAATAGGTACTTTTTTGCCGTTGGCGGGGTTGATTGCGTATGCGCCGATAAATACGCCCGTCTTTTCACGCGCGGTTGAAAGTCTTTCTATTTCGTTTACGGTAGCGGTTTGCTTAACGTATTCTTCAACGGCTTTAGCCCTGTCTTTAGTGGTGAGTTTTTTAACGAGCGGATGTTCGGGGGCAAGCACTACGTACGAAACGCCGAAAACGGTGTCCGCGCGGGTGGTGAACACCTTAAATTCGTCCCCACTTTCAGCGGTGAATATAATTTCGCCACCGCTAGATCTGCCAATCCAGTTCTTTTGCATAGCCTTGGTTTTTTCAGGCCAGTCAAGACCGTCTAAACAGGTGAGAAGTTCTTCGGCGTATTGAGTTATTTTAAAGAACCATTGAGTAAGGTTTTTCTTAACTACTTGAGTACCGCAACGCTCACAGCAACCATCTACGACTTGTTCGTTTGCCAAAACGGTGTTACAACTAGAACACCAGTTTACAGGCGCTTCTTTTCTATAAGCAAGGCCGTTTTCATAAAGTTTTAAAAAGAGCCATTGAGTCCATTTGTAGTAGTCGGGCATGCAGGTTTTAATTTCGGCAGACCAGTCGAACATTGCGCCCATGGCTTTTAATTGACCTTCCATAGTCGCTATATTTTCAAGAGTAGTGCCTTCGGGGTGTTTACCCGTTTTAATAGCGAAGTTTTCTGCGGGAAGACCGAAAGCGTCAAAGCCCATCGGCTCGAAAACTTCAAAGCCCTTCATCTTTTTATAACGGGCAAAACTGTCGGTTAAACCGTAGTTGTACCAATGTCCAAGGTGAAGTTTTGAAGCGGACGGATAAGAGAACATTTCAAGACAGTAAAACTTTTTGTCAACGTTTTTCTTATTAAAAACGTAAGCCTTGTCTTTTTCCCATTTCTGTTGCCATTTTAATTCAATTTGCTTCATATCCATAAAATTTTTCTCCAAAATCCTATTTGCATAAAAAAGTAGTTATATTGTAACACAAAACGAAACAAATTTCTACTAAATTTATATAGCAAACGCATAAAAATTTTCAAAAACCGTTATTTTTTAAAATAACGAAAAATTTAAAATAAAAAGGGTGACATTTATAAAAATTTGTGTTATGATTGAGTTACCACAAAACAAAGGGAAAAAAATAATGATAGAAAACGAACAGCCAAGCGCGGTAGGCGAAGGGGAAACGCCCGTAGAAAACCCGCCCAAAAAGAAATACAAGGTTGAAAAGGACGAGTGGAAACATGCCCAACCAAAAGAAAACGCAGTTTTAAAATCGGCGCTATATATCTTCCTTTCGGCGCTATTTTACGCAATCGGTTACCACTATTTTATAGCCACTTGCAAATTCGCGCCGGGCGGATTGCCGGGAATCGTTGCTATGATTCAGTACAAAACGGGGGTTATTTCAACTTCAAACACCTTCGATTTTAGTACGTTGCTACTCGTAGTGGTAAATATTCCGCTACTTATAGTAGCTGCTAAAATTTTAAACAAAGAATTTTCAATTAAGACCTTTTTTACCGCCTTAATTATGACGATTTTAATGTTTTTAATGACTAACGTTATCGATCCAAACTATACTTTTACTATCGGTCAAACGCCCGAAGTAGAAGACGTTGGCACAAGACTCGTTTCGGCAATCTTGGGTGGCGCGTGTAGCGGACTTTCACTTGCGTTTGCTCTTAAAGTAAACGCGTCTTCGGGCGGAGCGGACGTAGTTGGCGCAATGCTTCAAAAAAAGTATCCGCACATGGGCGTTGGCGCAATGGTCTTTGCCGTAAATTGCGTAATAATGGCAATTTCTTTCTTCGTTTACGAGGACAATTTGATGCCCGTATTTTTATCGCTTATCAGTTCGTTTGCAAACTCTGTTACTTGCGATTTTATAATGCAGGGCAGTAAATCGGCTCTTAAATTTGAAGTTATCACCGAGCACGCTGACGAAATCTCACGTGAAATAATCGAAGAACTCGGTCACGGTGTTACCATAACTCCTGCAAAGGGTATGTTTGAGCATAAGGAAAAGAATCTTTTAATCTGCGTTATCAAGCCAAGACAAATCGCTAAATTCCAAAGCATAATCACTCGCTATCCCGAAACCTTCGCCTACGTTGGCTCGGTAAACGAAATTATAGGCAAATTCAATAGGAGTAGCGATAAATGAGCAAGCGATTAAAGATTGTTTTAACGGTTAGCGTAGTTGGCGTTTTCTTTGTCGCGTTTATCTTGGCGACTTTTTACGATTATCAAATAAGTCAGGCTATAGCGCGATTAACTGACGGAAAATACCTTTCTGAAGACAAGTTTGGCAACTTTTTTGAGATTATCGGCGAGTGGCCGATGTACCTTGTAGGTGGGTTTGCGGCGGCAAATCTTACCCGTGGCAGTTTAAAGATTAAAAACCTTGCGCTTAGGATATTTTTGACTTGTTTGAGTTTTTGCGCGGGCGTTTTTGCCTACACGCTCATGACGACTAGATCGACTGAATATATCTATGAGCAAGCGGGCAATTTATCCGGGTTTGAAAGTGTTAGCGGATATTATACGCTAGGCTGGACGGTCTTTGCCTTTGCCTTAATGGCTATAACTTTATTCTTCACCTTTAAAATTCCCGAAAAGTATTTAGGCGGACTAGTTGCCTTTTCAGTTGCCGTACTTTTCACCATAGCCCTTTCGCAAGGCGTAGTTCAAGGCGTAAAGGTCTTTATGGGGCGTCAGCGTTTCCGCACTATGCAAGTTCTCGAATATAATGGATTTGAAAGTTTGGTAAATTATACCCCTTGGTATCAAATCAACGGTGCGAAAAAGGTTACTGAAGAAATGCTTGCGATTGGAATTGCGAGCGACGGTTATAAGTCTTTCCCATCGGGGCATACTTGCTCTTGGGCTGTGATTTTCGCCCTTACGGTACTGCCTGATTTTCTCGGCGTGCCCGAAAAGAAAAGGGTAAAAATCAAAGGCGTTTTGATAGCCCTTACCACCGCAAGCGTAGCCCTTATCGCATATACGAGAATAAGAGTTGGCGCGCATTTTGCCACCGACGTTTTGTTTGCGGGCGGTTGGACTTATCTTTCGGTAATCATTTCGGCGTTTATCGCCAAAAAGATTGTAAAACAAAAGTAAAAATAGCCGTTTATCGACTTATAGGCGGTCAAATTTAATAAAAACATAAAAAATAACGCCGTTGAACGAGTAGTTCAACGGCTATTTTTTTAATCTTTATTTTGAAGATGTTTCTTAATTGCGTCTATCGATTCGTCGCTTATCACGTGCTCTATTTTGCACGCGTCTTCGGTGGCAATATTTTCGTCAACGCCTATTTCCATTAAAATCTTGGCGATAACTCTATGGCGGTCGTAAATCTTTTCGGCTTCGGCTTTGCCCTTTTCGGTAAGGGTAATATAACCGCTACCGTCAACGGTTACGTAATCGGCTTTTTTTAGTAGCCCAACCGCTCTCGATACACTCGGTTTAGAGTATCCCATATATTCAACTACGTCAATCGAGCGGACTGCGCCGTTTTTTCTATGAAGGACTAAAATGCTTTCAAGATACATTTGCCCAGATTCATGCAAACTCATAACTCTCTCCTTTATCATTATATATTCTACCATATAAAAAAATAAATTTCAACCGTAAGCATAAAAATTTTTAAAAATTTGGGTCAAAACGTTTGACAATTTGCGTATAAATGTTGTATACTAAACAAGTAGTTAGCCAATGCTAACTCAAATTTTTTAGCAAGTAGTTAGCCGTTGCTAACTAGGGAGATTTTATGAAGACTTTGAAAGAAGTTAAAGTAGGGCAAAGCGCCGTCGTAGTTAAAATACACGGTGAAGGCGCTTTAAAGCGTAGGATTATGGATATGGGCATAACCAAAGGCGTAAAAATCACGGTCAGAAAGGTTGCTCCGCTTGGCGATCCGCTTGAACTCAATTTACGTGGGTACGAACTTTCATTAAGAAAAGCCGACGCTGAAATGATAGAAATAGAATAAGGCTTTATTATTTCTCGCGATTGATAATTAAAGGCATATAACACAAGAAGTAGGAAACTTACTTGCTTTTAATGCGTTTAATTCAATCAGTCATACCCTGTGATACAGCCTAGAATAAAAGGAGAAATTATGGAAGACAAAATTAGTATAGCCCTTGCCGGTAACCCTAATAGTGGTAAAACAACGCTTTTTAACGCTTTGACGGGTTCTAACCAATACGTTGGTAACTGGCCGGGGGTTACCGTAGAAAAAAAAGAAGGCGCGCTTAAAAACGAGGAGTCGGTAACGGTTACAGACCTTCCCGGTATTTATTCGCTTTCGCCTTACACTTTGGAAGAAGTCGTTGCAAGAAATTATCTTATCGACGAGCGCCCTAGCGTTATTCTCAATATCGTAGACGGCACTAACATTGAAAGAAACTTATATTTGACGACTCAACTTATCGAAATAGGAATACCCGTAGTCGTCGCCATCAACATGATGGATATCGTCAGAAAAAACGGCGACACGATTGACGTAAACGGGCTTTCAAAAAGGTTGGGTTGCAAGGTAGTCGAGATTTCCGCGCTTAAAGAAGACGGCATTATTGAAGCGGCAAAAGTGGCTATCGAAGTCGCTAAATCGGCAAAAAAGACGGTAAAGCACATCTTTTCGGGCGCAGTAGAGCACGCCATTGCTCACATTGAAGAAATCACGGTACATAATCTTCCCGAAGATATGCAACGCTGGTACGCCATTAAAATTTTTGAAAGGGACGAAAAGGTTTTAGCCCAACTTGGAATAGGCGAAGAAACACTTTCTCATATTGAACACGATATCGTCGCTTGCGAAAAGGAAATGGACGACGACGCCGAAAGCATTATAACTAACGAAAGATACGAATATATCGCTAGCATTTTAAAAGGTGTTTACGTTAAAAAGAACGAAGGCAAGTTAACCCTTTCGGATAAAATCGACCAAGTCGTTACAAATAGAATACTCGCCCTTCCTATTTTTGCAATCGTAATGTTTTTAGTTTACTTTATCTCGGTTACTACGGTTGGTACGTGGGCGACCGATTGGGCAAACGACGGACTTTTCGGCGACGGTTTCCACCTTCTTTGGATAGGCGACGGCGAATATAACGAAAACGCTGAAAATTACGCAAACTCTAACACCGTTATAAACGGCTTTATAGAGTGGTCTGAAAGCGGTGGCGAAAATCTTGATTTATTAAAGGATACTATCAATACCGAAAATGACTATTTCGACGCTGAAAACGCCAAGACAGCCCTTCAAACTTATTTGTTTAGTTTACCAATTAACGCCGTTGCAAGTTACACGGTCGTTGACGAAGAAACCTTGCAAGAAAGTGTTGAAACGGCTACGCTTGAAGATTTAAAAAATGCTATTAACGCGCTTATAGGCTATGATTTTACCGAACCAGACCCCGCTTCTTACGGCGTGTGGGTACCCGGTGTTCCCGTTTTGGTTGGCAATGGGCTTGAAGCGATTAATTGCGCGGATTGGCTTTCTAGCCTTATCTTAGACGGTATCGTCGCAGGCGTTGGCGCGGTGCTCGGTTTCGTGCCCCAAATACTCGTTCTTTTCTTAATCCTTGCCTTTTTAGAAGACTGCGGATATATGGCGAGAATAGCTTTCGTCTTAGATAAAATCTTCCGCAAATTCGGCTTGTCGGGTAAGTCTTTCATCCCCATGCTTATCGGTACGGGTTGCGGAGTTCCCGGCATAATGGCTTCTAGGACTATTGAAAACGATAAAGATAGAAAAATGGCGATAATCACTACCACCTTTATCCCTTGTGGCGCTAAACTTCCATTCATTGCCCTTATCGCAGGCGCGGTGTTCGGCGGAGCGTGGTGGGTTGCTCCCCTTGCTTACTTTACTGGTATGGCAGCGATAGTCGTTTCGGGTATTATACTTAAAAAGACCAAACTCTTTGAAAGCGAATATACGCCTTTCGTTATGGAACTTCCCGCATATCACATGCCTACTTTCAAAAATCTTATGCATACTACTTGGGAAAGGGGTTGGTCGTTCATTAAAAAAGCGGGTACGATAATCTTATTATCTACCGTAATTATTTGGTTCTTAACTTACTTTGGATTTACCGATACCGGCTTTAGAATGCTTGCCGAAGACGAAGTTGACAAGAGTTTGCTTGCAGTTGTCGGCGGATTTATCAGTTGGATTTTCGCACCCCTTGGCTTTGGAACTTGGCAAGGAGCGGTTGCAACTATAACCGGACTCGTTGCAAAGGAAAATATCGTTGGTACGCTCGGCGTCGTATACGGTGTTTCGGGTAGCGCAATACAGGCAATTTCCTCGGCGTTTTCTCCTGCGGCAGGATTGTCCTTCCTTATATTCAATCTTCTTTGCGCGCCGTGTTTTGCGGCAATGGGCGCAATAAAGAGAGAGATGAACAACTGGAAGTGGACGACTTTTGCAATAGGATATCAAACCATTTTCGCCTATGCGATTGCCCTTATCGTCTATCAGTTCGGCTTGCTTTTTACAGGCGCAGTCAACGTCGTTGGCTTGATAGTTGCAATAATACTTACGGTGGTATTGCTTTACTTTATCATAAGACCTAAGTTTGGAAAAAAGGAAGCAAAAAATTAAAAAATATACAAATAATCAACTTATAGACTATTTTTAGGAGAAAAACGAAATGTTTGAATGGATTGTTCAAAATTTAGGAACGATAATAGTTGCAACTGTTTTAATCGCCGTAATAGCCCTTATAATCGTATGCCGTATAAGGGCTAAAAAACGGGGAGAGAGCAGTTGTGGCTGTAAATGCTCGGAATGTGGAAGTTGTACGGCGTGCCATAACAAAAACAAAGTAGATAAATCTTAAAAAGTTTAAAGGCGTCATGCGAGAACTCGCGTGGCGCTTTTTCATTAGGGTTTACAGTCAAAGGTTTTTCGCGCCGTAAATTTTTAAATAGGTATTGACAATTATAATTATTTATAGTAGAATATTAAAATAATATACGATTAAGGTGAAAGATGAAAACAGTTCAAGAAATAACCGCCCTTGCCAAAAGACAGAGCAAACTTATTTATAGGGACGGCGATAAACTTTACAAAACCTTTGACGAAACCTATTCAAAGTCTAGCGTTTTAAACGAAAGTTTAAACCAAGCCCGTATCGAAGAGACGGGACTCAAAATTCCCAAGATTAAGGAAGTGACCGTAATCGACGGTAAATGCGCCATTATAATGGAATTTATCGAAGGGGTTACGCTTGAAGATTTGATGGACGAACACCCCCAAAAAATTGACGAGTATTTAAACCTTTTCGTCGATATTCAACTTGAAATCCACTCTAAAAGATCTCCCCTTCTTACTAAGTTTAAAGACAAGATGACGGATAAGATTTTCAAGTCTGATTTAGACGCGTCAACCCGTTACGATTTGGCTATGCGTTGGAGAGAAATGCCCGACCACAACAGCGTTTTGCATTGCGACTTCAACCCGTCCAACGTCATTATAAAAAAGGACGGAACGCCGTATATAATCGACTGGTCGCACGCAAGCCAAGGCAACGCTTCGGCGGACGCCGCTAAAACTTATTTGATATTTGAACTCGACGGCAAAAAGGATATAGCCGAAAAATATCTTAAACTCTTTTGCGAAAAAACGGGTACTGACGAAAAGTACGCAAGGACTTGGATACCCCTAATCGCAGCCGCTCAACTTATAAAGGGCAAAGCGGAAAACAGAGCAATTTTAATGAAACACGTCAACTCGGTGGAATAATGAATACTAGCAATAAATTTGACAATAAGGTACAATTACTTAAATATAAAGTTTTAAAGGAAGTCGCGCGCCTTGCGTGGGACAATATTTTGCTTGAAAACGTTACCGAAATCCCTAAAAACATTTCGCCTAGCAAAGTGCCTACTATGCGTTGTTGCGTGTATAAGGAAAGAGCGATTTTATCCGAAAGGGTTAAACTTGCAATCGGCGGAAATAGGTTTAACAAAAAGGTTATTCAAGTTATAGATATCGCTTGTGAAGACTGTCCTACCGGCGGTTACGAAGTGACTTCCGTTTGTAGGGGTTGTCTAGCGCATAGATGCGAAGAAGTCTGTCCCGTCGGCGCAATCAGTTTTGGTAGCGACCAAAAAGCGCATATCGACAAAACTAAGTGTATTGAGTGCGGAAGATGCGCAAACGCTTGCCCGTACAACGCCATAAACAACTATAAGCGCCCGTGCGAGAGCAGTTGTAAGGTGCACGCTATCTCTATGGGTGAAAACAAGGAAGCAAAAATCGACTACGATAAATGTATAGCTTGCGGAGCGTGCGTTTACCAATGTCCTTTCGGCGCTATCACGGATAGGTCGTACATATTAGACGTTATCGACGTTATTCAAAACTCGGCAAACGGCAAAAATTATAAGGTTTACGCCATGGTAGCCCCGTCTATTGCCAGTCAATTTAGGTACGCCGAACTCGGTCAGGTATTTACGGCAATTAAACTCGTGGGCTTTACGGATATAGTAGAAGTCGCTTACGGGGCGGACGTCGTTGCTCAAAACGAAGCCCAAGAACTCGTTGAAAAAGGCTTTTTAACGTCGTCTTGCTGTCCTGCCTTCGTAACCTATATTGAAAAGAATTACCCCCAATTAAAGGAATTCGTGTCGCATAATTTATCCCCTGCGGGTACGCTAGCAAAGATTATTAAGGATAAAGATCCTACCGCAAAAACGGTGTTTATCGGACCTTGCACGGCTAAAAAGACGGAGTTCCAAAGGGAAGAATATCAAGGGCTTATCGATAGCGTAATCACATTTGAAGAGTTGCAAGCCCTTATTGATAGCAAGGATATCGAAGCCCAAAACTTGCCAAAAACCGAAATCGACGGCTCGTCGTATTTTGGTAGAAATTTTGCTCAAGTCGGCGGTTTATCTCAAGCGGTTAAACAAGCCCTTCAAGAAAGCGGTAACGACTTTGAAGTTTCGCCAATTTCGTGTAGCGGTATCGACGAATGCAGAGTGGCTTTAATTAGGGCTAGCAAGGGTATGCTACCGCATAATTTTATTGAAGGCATGGCGTGTAAGGGCGGTTGTATACACGGCGCGGGCTGTTTAAGCCATAGCGATAAAAACGCTCAAAAAATAACCGACTATGCAAATTCGGCGTCGGCAAAAACCATAAGCGATTCTTTAAAAGGCGACGAATAATCGACTTATAGCCTAACTTTTTATAAGTTTTTACTAAAATTAGCATAAATTAAGCGCGGAGCGATTTTGCTCCGCGCTAATTTTGTTCGTAATTAAAATTTTAAATATAATTATCTTTTGTCAATCGCTTCTGCAATGCAGTAATAAATCGGTATGGTTATAAACATTATCCAATAGGGGTGCCAAAGCGACCATTGCATACCTATAAAACAATAAACTGCAACTATAAATACGGGGTAGCAAAATTCGGCAAATTTTTTATAGCGAAAACATTCTATAATAGAGTAGTATACGGGAATAGTTAAAAACAGCGTCCACGAAACGCTAAAACCGTTAGGGACTAAAAATCCCCATAACAAAAAGCCGATAGTAACAAGTATTGGGTAGGGCAGGCTTAGCAAAATTCTAGTAAGCATACTATGTTTTTTAATTTCGGGTTTGCCGTCTGCCGAATAAAAAATTTCGTCTTCGTCGCCAAATTCGATTTCGGGCGGTTTTTTAATTTTAACGTTTAAATCGTCTAAATCAAGGTTGATTGAAACGGTTTTTTCGCCGTCTTCAACGTTTACGTTTAAGCCGTCTACGTCTATATTTACGTTTACGTTTTGACTGTCGTCGCCTAAAGGTTCGTCTTTGCGCTCTTTTTCGCTTTTAACTTCGTTGTCGATCAACTCGTCTAAAGAAACGCCGAAAAGTTTTGCGATAGAAATCAAGTTTTCGGTATCGGGCAAGGCTTCGCCCCTTTCCCATTTTGAAACTGCTTGACGAGAAACGTTTAACTTTTCCGCAAACTCTTCTTGTGACAAGCCTGCTTTTTTCCTTAATTCGTATAATCTGTTGCCAAGTTGTTCTGCGTTTGTCATAGGTGTTCTCCTTTTTACGCCTTTATTATACTATGACGGGCAAAAATTTTCAACCAATTTTAAATTGCAATTTCGCAACTATAGGTTGCAAAAGGCTAATACGTAGGCAATAATAGTAAAAATATGCTTAATATCGTTCTATAAATTAGAATTTGACTATTACTTCTTTTGATATTCGTACAAACGATAGAGTTTTTTTGACAAGTTTCCTGCATATAAGTTAGCAAAAATAAACCTTTCAAACCCTTTTAATTCTTCCATGTATTTTTTAGGAATCATTGTGTGTTCTTTTACAAAAGCAAGATTTTCAGTCTGATAGGTCTGCGGAGTATCTATACCGTAAACTTCAGTTACACCTACGTCGTTTATAGGGTTTCTACGCTTTGACATTTTTGCAGCAAAGGAAGAGTAAGCGTCCACCAACAGTATAAGGTTTTCGAAATGAGAGCAAAGGCTATCTGCTAAATTTTGCATTTCATCTACGGTCAAGTACATACTCACGCCTTCCATAATGACGATTGCAGATTTATTTTCGTCAATAGCCGTCAACCAATCGCCATCTCTTACGTCACCCGCAATCATTTTGTAGTTATCCGTTTCGGTATAGTAGCGTTTGCGTTCTTCAATAACTTCTGAAAAATCCACGTCGTACCACTTGTGATTTTTAAGTCCGACTCTTATGACTCGACTATCCATTCCGCAACCGATATGAATAACTATGGAATTCGGCGCAGATGACGTTTGTTGTTTTACCCATTCGTCAAATACGGCAGAACGAATTCCCATATAGTAAGCAAGCCATTTGGATTTTGATTTTCCTTTGAGAGAAAATCCTTCTGCATCCCAAATTTCTTCGGCTTTTTTATCGTCAAGGAACAAGCCCTTCTTGCTCACGTAGGACTTACCGTATAAGGGGATGTATAGTGTTTTATTTACGCTATTCATATATGATCTTCCTACAAATTCATATTTATGGCTAAATTATATCATACCTTAACAAATAAATCAAGGGGCAAGTTTGCGGTCTAGATAACTTTTCAGTCCAAATCGCCTGCTTTAACCAAATAAAAAGAGAACGGTATCATAACCTTTATAAAAACAAGAGTTGGGAAATGGGCGGAAGCGGGGGAGAGCGGTCGTACACTCCCTTGCATTTGCTACGCAAAAGCGCGAACGAAAATCTTGAAGATTTTCAGTCCAAATCGCCTGCTTTAACCAAATAAAAAGAGAACGGTACAACCGTTCTCTTTTTATTTGGCGGAAGCGAGGGGATTCGAACCCCTGAGCCCGTGAAGACTACACGATTTCCAATCGTGCCCGTTATGACCGCTTCGATACGCTTCCATTTTCTATTCGATTTTAGTCCGTTTAAGCGTGCCCGTTATACTCGCTGACGCCTGTTTCGCTTGTAACTATAACGCGCAAAACTAAAATCAAGTTCGCAAACTATTGTATATTATTTACCGACTTTTGTCAATGTTTTTAGCGTGTTTTAATAAAAATATATGCAAAAAACAAAAGCAGGGCATACTTGCTCTACTTTTTTTAATCGTCTATTCCAAACAAAGTGTTGGGTTCAATATTAAATTTTTCATATAAAAGTTGTATGCTATCGTATCCAGGTTTTTTGCGCCCTAATAGCCATTGGCTAACCGTCGTTTGGTTTACGCCTAAAACGTTGGCTAAGGCTTGTTGAGATAACTTTTTTTCTAACATTAATTCTTTTATTACTTCAATGTATTTCATAATATTATTATATGCAAAATTAGGTCAAAAGTCTTGACATAGGTCAAAAGACCTGATATAATCTGATTATAGGTCAAAAGACCTAAATAAACAAGGGGGTTAAAACAATGGACGGTAATAACTTTGCTCGTTTTTTACTTACTTTCTTTTTAGGTTTTATTGGTAGTTTTATTATCAATCATACTTCATTAAAGCCGACGGGATGGAAGAGTAGAACAATGGCTTATTTCTTTTTAAGTATAATAACGTTTGGTATTTACGGCTTGGTTGCATCAATTTGCAATTTGACTTTTGATGCTGCTAAAAGTCCAAATATAGGTTATTTTGTTGACTAATTGGTAAAAAAAGAGTTTGTGTAAAAAACAAACTCTTTTTTTGCGTTAAATCTATAAAAGGCGTTGATATATTTTAAAAAATATGTTACAATGTACTAGTAAATATCAAGCGCAATGCTAAGCAAAAGGGGAACGTTATGATTTCTACAAAAGAACACGATTCAAAAATCAAAAGAGTAATTATTTCGCAGGAAGAAATCGCTCAGGCAATTAAAAAAGCGGGCGAGCAAATTTCAAAAGAATACGACGGAAAACCGCTCCTTCTCGTAAGCATTTTAAAGGGCGCTTTCGTATTTATGTCCGATCTTTGCAGGGCAATTACCATTCCCCTCGAAATCGACTTTATGAGCGCAAGCAGTTACGGCGCTGGCACGGTTTCATCAGGTAAAGTTAGAATAGATTTCGATTTAAAGCACGATATAAGCAACTATCACGTAATTATCGTTGAAGATATTATCGATACGGGAAGAACTTTAAAGGAAATCGTATATACTCTTTCTAATCGTAATCCCTTGTCTTTAAAAATCGTAACCCTTTTAGACAAGCCCGACCGCAGAGTAGTAGAATTTGAAGCGGATATGGCGCTTTTTACTATTCCCGACTTATTTGTAATCGGTTACGGTCTTGACTTAAACGAATATTATCGTAATCTTCCGTACGTTGCCGAGTACGACGCTTAAAGCGTAATTTAATAGAGTAAAACGGGCGGTTTTGCTATAACGCAAAACCGCCCTTAACTTTTTTATTTTAACTAAAAACTAGCCTATAAGTCGATTAAACGCAAAAATTAGCATAGTCTACCACTATTTATTAGCAGTTCGGCTATTTGAACGGCGTTTAAACTAGCCCCTTTTAAAGTGTTGTCGCCAACGCAGTAAAAACTGAGTCCGTTATTAAATGCAAAACTTCGCTTAATTCTACCCACTAAAATCTCGTCTTTTCCGTCTGCTAGCGTTTGACAAGGTAGGTCTGCAAGCCTTACGCCTTGGGCGTTTTTCAATATCGACTTTACGTCTTCGTCGTAAATCTCTTTTTCAAATTCGGCGTCAACGCTCACCGCATGGCAGTTGAGTACGGGTACTCTAACGCAAGTTGCGCTAACGGGCAGGGTTAAACCTAAAATCTTTTGAGTTTCAAAAACCATTTTTAGTTCTTCTTCGGTGTAGCCGTATTTAGAAAAACCGCCTA
Source organism: Clostridia bacterium (assembly GCA_017466825.1). GTDB lineage: Bacteria > Bacillota > Clostridia > Christensenellales > Borkfalkiaceae > UBA10281. Next base: position 147,111 of record JAFTTJ010000001.1, on the reverse strand, counting down.
TTTTAGGTATGCAGTTTTTAGTTGGGTTTATAGGGAAAAATTGGGCTATAAGTCCGTTTTCACATCTTTTATAATCGTCTATACCCCTTTGACCGCTGCCGCTTATGCCTTGATAGGTGGTGTAAATAACCCGCTTTAAACGGTATCGTTTATGTAAATAAAAAAGCGGTAATAATGCTATTGCAGTCGAGCAATTTGGGTTTGAAATAATTTTATTTTTATATTGGTTAAGACTTTTTCCGTTTATTTCGGGGATGATTAGCGCGGTGTCGGGGTTTTGTCTAAAAGCGCTAGAATTATCAATTACGAAAGCGCCTTGGCTTTCGGCAATAGGAGCGTATTTTAACGCAACGTTTTTTCCTGCGCTAAAAAAGACTATATCAGTCCCCTTAAAAGAATTTTCGTCTAGGGTTTTTAACTCAATCGACCTGCCGAAAGCGGTCATCTTTTTGCCCCTACTTTTTTCGGAAGCGAAGAGTTTAATTTCTCCAACGGGGAAACGGCGTTTTTCTAAAACTTCAATAAACTTACGCCCAATAAGACCGCTTGCGCCAACGATTGCTACGTTAAATATTTTCTTCATAAGGTATTATATGCAAAATTTGGCAAAAAGGTTAAAATTTTGTTAATATTTACCGTCCGTTTAAAATTTTCGCTTGTAAAAAAAAGTTGATTATGGTAAAATAATAACGTTATAATAGGTAAGTTATGTCTAAGTTTTATGCAGTTAAATGCGAAGAAAACAAAATATTTACCAACTGGGACGAGTGCAAGGCGTATTTAGACCAAGTTAAGAGTTATAAATACAAGAGTTTTTCGACCTTGGAAGAAGCCGAAGCCTACCTTGAAGATAGGGATTATTACGCCGAAGTTTTGGCAAAAGACCTAAGTCAGGGCTACGCAGTTGCTTTTTCGGACGGAAGTTATGAAGAGACCGTTCAAAAGTATTCTTTCGGCGTGGTTGCCGTAAGTCCCGACGGAAAAGAAAGACAGTTTAGCGGTCGTGGCGAAGACCCTGCGTTTTTGCCGTCTAGGAATATCGCTGGCGAAGTAGACGGAGTTTTGACCGCCGTAAAATGGGCGTTTTTAAACGGCTATACTAAAATAAAAATCTATCACGATTACGAAGGTTTGTCCGCATGGGCAACGGGTAGATGGCGTGGCGAAAGTCCAATCGCCGTATATTACGTAAAAGAATTTGCAAAATATAAAGGGGTAGTCGACGTCGTTTTTGAAAAAGTAAAGGGACATAGCAACCATAAGTATAACGAAATGGTTGATAAACTCGCCAAAGAAGCCCTGTTTAGTGGCAAAATTCAACCTTTAAACGGCGTAGGTTATAAAGTTAGCGGATACTATTTCTATGACGATATGGTAAAATGGATAAACTTGAAAGCGCCTAAGGCAACTGTTAGCGAAAGACTTGGCGGAGTCGTGTTTAGTTGTGGTGAAGAAAGGCTTGCCGTCTATCCGCGATTTACGGCTACGTCCGTCGTCGGAAGTAAGGGAAGTCTATACGCTTTGTCGCTCTCATATTTTCTGCAAAATCATAGAGATTTGCCCGTTAATCGACTTATAGAGCGTTGTTTTGGTTTTGAAATCGACCAAAACTCCGCGTTAAGCGGTTTTGAAATATCAAAAATTGCATTGAATTTTTATACCGACAATTTTGCGCCTTGCATCATTTTTAGCCTTGACGAAATAGAATTGGCTATAAAAAATGCGTTGTCTACTACGGGTAAAATTTCAGAGTGTTTTCAAAAAACGCAAAGCGGTTTCGTTTTAAAAAACGGAAAAACCGACCAAAATTTACAAGACGCTTACGCTTTTTTCTTTGAGCAAAGGGTAAATTATATAAATTTACGTTATGACAAAGAGCAGACGCAAGCGGTTATAGAAAAGGCTAAAGAGTTAGTTGAAAGGATAAAGGGGGGAACTTATGGATATTGAAATTATCCGAATGCTCAACCACGTAAAAGAAAAGACGGGTAGAGAGATAAGAGTCTATTCCGAAGGCGAAGACGATTTTTATACGACGGGGGACACCGAACTTGCCGACCGCTTTGACGGCAGGGTTCGTTCTACCGTTTCCGATCAAGAAAAGGGTAAAACGTACTTTACTTTTAAGTACAACGCCCTTCGTTATACGGGCTATATCGACGGTTTTTCAGAGTCGGATAGGACGATTGCCGAACTTATAGCCACACTTTTAGAAAACGGCTCGGCAAAAGAGTCGCTTGATAGTAAGGAAGATTCTTTAAAGAGCGCAATAATAGGCTCGTGTAGTGGAATAAGGCTTCAAAAGATTATGTCAAAGTATTCTATTCCCGATTCGTCTTGCACGGCGATAGTTGCGTACGTGCCGTGCGGTAGGGTTGACGAAGTTGTAAATTTTATGGACACTTTTAAGTCAAACGAGAGAGATATTTGTTGCCGAACCGAAGATTTTACTTGCGCTTACGTGAGATTTGGCTCTGCGGAAGAAAATAGCGAATACCGTTCTCTTACCGATTACGCAAGTCTTCTCGCTCAGTCGGTTAGCGACGAACTCGGCATAAATATAAAAATCGGTATCGGCAGTGCGGTCGGCGCTTTCGTCGACTGTTCGGTTTCCTATCAGCAAGCCGTTACGGCGATAAGAATGGACGGTATTTTTGGCGCAAAGTCGGCTGTTTCTACTTATAAGGAATACGTTCTCGTCAAGATGCTTGAAGATATGCCAAAGCACAAACTTCAAGAATTTTTAGACATTTTAGAAGATCAAGATGCAAAAAGTATGTTTGCCGACAGCGAAATGGTAACCACCGCCGAAGAGTTTTTACATACTAGTTTAAACGTTTCGGAAACGTCGAGAAATCTCTATATGCACAGGAATACCCTTATGTATAGGCTCGACAAAATTGAGCGCGCAACAGGGCTTGATATTCGTAAATTTCAAGATGCAATGACGTTTAGGCTCATTATGATTTTGCATAAACTCTTAGGTTAAAAGGAGATAAATTTGAAAAAAATATTAGCCGTAATAGGCGTGCTCGTCTTCGGAGTGGGGATGTTTTTCGCAGGGTTTTTCTGTCGGTCTTACCAAGATACCGACCTTGCTTCCTTGCAGTTTATTTTAGAGCAGTACAAAAAACATTATCTTGAAGAAGACGAAAATTATTTACAAATAATGGCGGATAGTTTGTTGGACGAATACTCAAAGTATTACACCGCCGAAGAATACGAAACGATAAAAAAATCCTCACAAGGCGTAAGGGCGGGCGTTGGTATAACCATAGCGCCTTTGGCAAACGGCAACGCTTACGTTTATAACGTTTTGGGCAATTCTCCTGCCGAACACGCAGGCATTGAGATTGGCGGTGAGATAGTCGGCATAAAAACGGACGGCAAGCAAGATTTTGAAAGCCTAAATTTTAAGGATTTAAGTAGCAGACTTTCTCAAATTTCCGCAGATGAAAAATTTTCCTTAAAAATCGCCTACGATAGCGAAAAGGTTTTTGATATAACCAAGAGAGAATATAACGAAACTTTCGTCTACTACGTGGATGAAAACGGCGCTTATAGATTTATGGACGACGCGCAAAATAAATTAAAACTCACCGAATACGAAAGTGATTTGAGTGAAATTTTACCTAGCGACGTCGCTTATATAAAATACACGTCGTTTAGCGGACTTTCAAACGATTTGTACGGCTCGGCAAAGCAGTTTGAAATGGTAATGGAAAAATTTGAAAAGGACGGCAGGAATAAACTTATCCTTGACCTTCGCGGTAACGGTGGCGGATATATGAGCATTATGCAAGAAGTTGCATCCCATCTTATCGGTACGCAGGGTAGTAATCTTTGCCTTTCAAAGGCGATTTATAAAGACGGTAGTGAAGAAAGATTTAATTTGGCTAAAAATAAATATTCTGATTACGAATTTACTAGTATTGTATTTTTAGCCGACGCAGACACGGCATCCGCTTCCGAAGCGCTTATTGGGGCGTGCCTTGACTACGACTATTTCGGCGTCGTAAAAGTGGTGCTATCAAGAAGTTACTTAAACGGCGAATACGTCTACAAAACCTACGGTAAAGGCATTATGCAAACGACTATACCTAACGCCGATTTGGCGGTAGGTGGAGCGATAAAACTCACTACTGCAAAAATTTACTGGCCGATTTCAAACGAGTGTATTCACGACGTGGGAATTACTAAAAAACTCACCCTATATCAAGATAAAATAATTGAAGCGCCGTATATTGAAAACGCAGATTATGAACTTATAGCCACACTTTCTCTATAAAAAACACTCATAAAAAACTAAAACTCGTTCTTTCTCCGAGCGAGTTTTTTTAGTTAAAATTTAATTGAAATAGGCGTTGATACTTTCTTCAACGTCGGTCGGCGCAACGTCTTTAATAGGCGAAGCGTAGTCGCTATTTTTTTGCTTGGGCTCACTTTTGCCTTCCTTTTTATCAGCCGTTGAAAAGAGTGAAGTAATAAGCGGTAACAAGGTTTTTAAATCTAACTCGCCCGTTAAAATTTCGTTAAATTTTTCGGACGATAAAAAGTCGATTCCTTCTTGTTTTACGCCTAAAATTTGGAGTACGGGCGCAAAAGACGGAAAATCTATTCTCGATAAAAATTCTTTAATTTGGTTTAGTTTTTCCCCACCAAAGAGCAGGGCTAAAATTACGACGATGGAAATTAAATTCAAAATTTTTTACTCCCTTAACTTTTTTAAAGTTTATCCGCATAATATGTTGTAGCGGAGATTTTTTATGAAAGATTTTAACACTTTCACTAGCGAAAACAAAACCACTAAAAGTGAAACGATTGATTTTTCAAACCCAATGCAAGCGTTTGCAAAACTTGCGAGCGAGTACGAAGGTAAAAGTGCGGATGAAATTATGTCGGCAATTATAAAGCAAGCCGAAATCAGCCGTAAAAACGGAACTTTATCAGACGGCGATATTGATAATTTTGCTTCGTCCGTAGCGCCCCTTTTAAACTCTTCTCAAAGAAAAATGCTTCAGTCGGTAGTTGATAGACTTAAAAGCATAAAATAGTCTATAAGTTGATTATCGTGTAATTTTGCCTAAATAAAAGCGGAAATTTCTTCAAGCGCGGATATCAACGCGTTTATTTCCTTGCGCGTGTTTTGAAGCGAAAAACTTACTCTTACAGCGCCTAGTTTGTCGGTTTTTAAAAATTTATGCATAAGCGGTGCGCAATGATAACCGCCACGCACGGCGATTGAGTATTTTTCAGATAAAATTTCGCAAATTTCTTGGGAAGAAAAGTCGCGATGATTAAAGCAAACTATACCGCTTTTATTTGGTTTTGAATAAAGTTTTATATAGGGTAGACGTTTAAGTTTTGAAATGAGATATTCGGTAAGCGAAAGGGTTTGAGTTGCAAGATAGGTAGAGTTTGCCGATAGGTACTCAACCCCTGATTTTAGTGAGCAAATGGCGGGCAAGTTTAAAGTGCCCGCTTCAAGCCTTTCGGGGTAGCAGTCGGGCATTTCGCGCGAAAAAGAGTCCGTACCTGTACCGCCAAAGCGACTAGGTTGTACGTTAACGCCGTCGTTTAAAACCAACACGCCTATGCCTTGTATTGCCATAAGTCCCTTGTGCCCAGCAAGACAAAGTGCGTCTATAAGTTGATTATTGACGTTTAAATCGATATGTCCAACGGCTTGAGCGCCGTCTACGATAAACTTTGCGTCTGTTTTTGAAAGGAGTTTTCCTACGTTAAAGACGTCGTTTTCTTCGCCGTTCACGTTTGAAACTGCGTTTAATACTACGAGTTTAGTGTTGTTAGTTAATTCTCTTTCAACGTCTTCCGCTTTAACCTTGCCCGATTTTGGGGTTATAATCGTAAGCGATATTTCGCCCCGCCGTTCAAGTTCGTAAAGGGGGCGCAAGGTTGCGTTATGTTCAGTAACCGTCGTAATAACGTGGCAACCTTTTTGATATAAACCGAAAATGGCTACGTTAAGCGCGTCGGTGCAGTTATGTGTAAAAATTACGTTTTCCGCCTTGCTCGCCCCTACGAACTTTGCAACCGTTTGCCTAGTTTCATAAACTATTTCGTCTGCCATAGCAGAAAGTTTATGCGCGCTTCTGCCTGCGTTTACGTTTAAATTTTTCATTGCGCTAACGGCGGAGTCGATCGATTTAAAAGGTTTAAAACCGCCCGTCGCGGCGTTGTCGAAATATATCATGCCCAATTCCCTTAAAGTAGTATGGTATAATATATTACAAAAAGCCTTTAAAAATACCAAAATTTGCTAATAAACCCTAATTATGATAAGCGGGCAAAAGGAGCAACTTATGATTTATTGTCTTGCCGTTTTTAAATCGAGAACACACACCGTCGGTTTTGCAAAATTTATGCGAGCGCACGGGGTAGATTGCTCGGTAGTTCCAACGCCAACCGACGCACGCCTAGGATGCGGTGTTTCGGCAAAATTTCCTTACGCGCAATTAAGTTTTGCAAGGCAAGTGGTGTCCGCGCTCGGTTTTTCGTCTTTTTCGGGTATTTATTCAGTCAAAAAAGACGGTTTAAAGCAGTATATTACCCTACTTTAAAATTAAAATTTTAAAAATACGGCTTTTTCATTTGTCTAATGCGCCTTTTTATGCTAAAATAAAAGGCGCATATTTTGTATAACGCTATCGCGCTTTATAGTTAAGTTCAAAACTGAAAGGAGTTAGTATGATTAAGAAAAAAGCGTTGGAAATAACCCGAATTTTAACCGAAATTTATCCTAATCCTATCCCTGCGCTTAAATTTTCGTCTAACTTTGAACTTTTAGTCGCCGTAATACTTTCGGCGCAATGCACGGACGCAAGGGTGAACAAAGTTACCGCAGTCCTTTTTGAAAGGGCTAACACGCCCGAGCAGTTTGCCGATATGGAGCAGGAAGAACTTGAAAAATACGTCTTTTCATGCGGGCTATATAGATCGAAATCGGCTCATATAATTTCTGCCGCAAAGGATATCGTTGAAAAGTTTGACGGTAAAGTTCCGTCAAATTTAAAAGACTTGCAGTCCCTTTCGGGAGTTGGTAGAAAGACGGCTAACGTCGTTTACTCGGTGGCTTTCGGCGGTGACGCTATTGCGGTCGACACCCACGTGTTTAGGGTTTCCGCAAGGCTTGGTTTTTCAGACGGAACAACCCCGTTAGATACTGAAAAACGACTTATGCAGGCACTTCCTAAAGAAAAATGGTCGCACATGCACCACGCGCTTATCTTTCACGGAAGGCAAGTTTGCTCGGCGAGAAATCCAAAATGTAGCGAGTGTAAATTGAGCGCTTTATGTAAATATTACTCAAAAAAAGGGGGTTAAAAAATGTTTGTTGATAAAGAGAGAATTTCCTTAAAATCGGGCGACGGCGGAAACGGCGCCGTATCGTTTATTCGTTATAAAGGCGTTGCAAACGGCGGTCCTGATGGTGGCGACGGCGGTCGTGGCGGTCATATTTATTTCGTTGGCGATAGGCACAAAACCACGCTTATCGATTTCCACTTTAAGCATAAATACGTTGCGGAAAACGGTGGCAAGGGTGATTCCGGCAAGTGCCACGGCAAAAACGGTGAAGATTTATATATAAAAGTTCCGCTCGGTACGGTCGTTAGAGACGCTGAAACCGAAAAAATTATATGCGATATTTACTACGACGGACAAACCCATTTGGTGCTTGAAGGCGGTAACGGCGGTAAAGGCAACGTACATTTTTGTACTTCGAGAAGGCACGCCCCACACTTTTCGCAAACGGGCGAAAAGACCGAACTTCGCAGGGTTATTCTTGAACTTAAAACGATTGCCGACGTAGGTCTTATAGGCTTTCCTAACGTGGGTAAATCTACCGTTCTTTCTAAAGTTTCGGGCGCAAAGCCAAAGATTGCCAACTATCATTTCACAACCATGTCGCCCAATCTCGGCGTAGTCGGTTTTTACGACGACAGTTTCGTTTGCGCGGATATCCCCGGTCTTATCGAAGGCGCGGCGGATGGAGCAGGGCTCGGCATAGAGTTCCTTCGCCATATCGAAAGGACGAGAATTTTAGTACACGTAGTCGACGTTTCGGGCTCTGAAGGCAGAGATCCTTATGAAGATTATAAGCAAATTAACGCCGAACTTAAAAATTACTCAAAAGAACTCGCAAAGCGTCCCCAACTTATTCTTTTAAATAAGAGCGACTGTTACGGCGCGGAAGAAAATATCAAAATTTTCAAGCGTAAAATAAACGGAAGAAAAAAGATTTTCATTTCGTCGGCAATAAAGGGCGAAGGGCTTGAAGACCTTGTAAAAACCATCGTCGCGATGCTAAAAGAAATGCCTGCGCCCACGCCTATCCCTCACGAAGAATTTAAGTATGAAAAAGTCGACGTGCGCAAGTTTGAAATAATTAAAAACGAAGAAGACAACGTGTTTATCGTTGACGGTCCTATCGTTAAACTTTTAGAAAGAAACGTCGTATTAAACGACCCCGACAGTTTAGCCTACATGCAAAAAACCCTTAAAACTTACGGCGTAATAACCGCTCTTAGAAATGCTGGTTGTAAAGACGGTGATACCGTAGTTATCGGGGAGATAGAGTTTGATTTTGTCGATTGATAATTTTAAAGGCTTATCTACTTCGTTAGCCTGCGTTACTGTGTCGCCTTCAAAACCTTGGTGACCAAAAAGGTCTACCAAGTCTTTTCAGGCTCACGAGCCTTGGCTAACTCGCATCTAAGCCTTTAGCAAAGGCTTATATACTTCGCAAAAGTGCGTTACTGCTTTTAGTTTTTGACCCCAATGACCAACAAGGTCTATTGTGTCCGTCAACTAAAAGCGAGCCTTCTTTTGCTCGTATCTAAACCTTTAAACGGGTTTAAAGTCTTATCTACTTCGTTAGCCTGCGTTACTGTGTCGCCTTCAAAACCTTGGTGACCAAAAAGGTCTACCAAGTCTTTTCAGGCTCACGAGCCTTGGCTAACTCGCATCTAAGCCTTTAACAAAGGCTTATATACTTCGCAAAAGTGCGATACTGCAAGTGTTTACCGACTGGGATGACCAACAAGGTCTACCAAACCCTTGTCAACAAAACGAGCCTTGTCTTGCTTGTTTCTACACCTTTAAACCACCTCAAAAGGATGACCAACGAAGAATTGGGGTTAAATTATACTAAAAAGGAGAAAAATAAAAATGTTCACTTCAAAACAAAGGAGCAATCTTCGCTCGCTCGCTCAAACTATCGAGCCTATCGGACAAGTAGGCAAGGGCGGTATTTCCGATAATATGATTACAAGTTTTTCGCAAGCGCTTGACTCTCGCGAACTCATAAAAATCACCGTTTTAAACAATTCTGATGAAGAAGCCCGTTTCGTAGCCGACGATTTGGCTGCCGCTTTAAATGCCGAAGTCGTTTGCACTATCGGTCACAAGGTCGTTTTATACCGCAAGTCGGATAAAAAGGGCGTAAAACATATTGAATTTTAGGCTAAATTTATGCAGACTAAAGTTGTTTTATTTGATTTAGACGGGACTTTGCTTCCTATGGATGAAGACGTTTTCGTGCAGGCGTATTTTGGTGGAATAACAAAAAGGCTTGCCGAATACGGCTATGAGAGTGAAAAACTTATCGGCGCTATATGGAAAGGCACTATGGCAATGATAAAAAACGACGGTAACGCTTCAAACGAAACCGTATTTTGGAAAACTTTTGAAGGTGTTTTTGGCGAAAACGCCCGTAAAGACGAGCCGTATTTCGACGCCTTTTACCGTGAAAACTTCGACAAGGTAAAGGATAGTTGCGGTTTTAATGAAAATGCCAAAAAGGTCATTGACGCAGTAAAAGCAAAAGGTCTTAAAATCGCGCTTGCAACCAATCCAATTTTCCCTGCGATAGCAACCCAAAAACGAATTGCATGGGCGGGGCTTTCAGTTAGCGATTTTGAACTTGTAACTACTTATGAAAACTCTAGGTTTTGCAAACCTAATTTGAATTATTATAAAGACGTAATTTCACGTTTAGGCGTTTCACCCAAAGAGTGTTTAATGGTCGGCAACGACGTCGGAGAAGATATGGTTGCAAAAAATCTTGGAGCAAAAGTGTTTTTGCTTACCGATTGCATTATAAACAAAACCGAATTTTCCCCGTCGGACTTTCCGCACGGCGGTTTTGACGACTTGATTAAATTTATTGAAGAATTAGACTAAAAACGCCTGTATAAGTCGATTAGTAAATGTTGACAACTTGGTAAAAAAGAAGTTAGAAAAACAGGATAGAAAAAGCAATAACTAGAAATAAAATTTAATCGCCCCAAAGCCGACGGCTTTGGGGCGATTTTTCTACTGTCATTTTGGCAATCGCCGTAGTTTTATCATTCTGGAGTTTTCGTAAGAAAACGATAGAATCCCCCTTTTAAACCTTAAAACCTTACAAAAAATCTTTTTCAGTCGGGCTTGGGGCGAAGAATTTTATAGCAATAGCGTAAATCAAAAAAATACTTCCGCTAATAATATACCATAGGGGATAAAAAACGAAGTTGCTCATAATTAGTAAAAATCCCCCGTAAAAGGCGTAAGTTTTGGCTTTTCCTTTTTTAAAAGTTCCTTTGAGTAAGGTTAAAAAGCCCGCTTTTTTCTTTTTTGGTATAAATCCGCCGTCGGGCAAAGAGTTGACTTTTTTCATAAGCGGAAAAAATTCGCTTAAAGGCACTAGTTTTATTCGCTTTTCAAAACCTGCTACAAAATCTTGGCTTTCAGCCGTAAACGCCGTGCCGATAAATATTAAATTTTTACTTTTAGGCGTTTTTTTATACGCCTTAACAATTTCCCCCACGCTAACTTGCTCGTAGGTGAATTTTACGTAGACGAAATTTTCTTCATAGGCTATGCCAAAATCGACCTTTGCAGGGCTTTTACCGAGTCTATCAAGGGTAGTAAAAACCAAATTTCCCCATTCCGCCTTACTCATAAAGCAAAGGGCGTTTAAGCATTTCAAAAATCGCTCTTCGTCTTCACGCTTGATTTGTAGTTTGCCTTTTTTCTTTCTTTTAATAAGCGTGTAGGCGCAAAAAACGATTAAACCTACGGGAATTGACAATACTATTGACAAAACGTTGTTTTTTAAAAAATAATAACTTATAACGAAGGCTGTAATGAACGACGCCAAAAACACGAATATTCCGTCGGATATTTCGGATATTTTAAATTTAAACATAGTTAAATTATTGCCTTAAATTATATAAATAAACTTGAAAATATATTAAATTTATGCTAAAATTTTAATATGAGCAAAAAACTGTTATTTTTTGGTGGAACTTTCGATCCACCGCATATAGAGCACGTGAATCTCTTAAAAAACGCGGTAAAAGAGATTTCGCCCGATAAAGTTTTAGTTATGCCGACCTATTCCCCCCCGCACAAAAAAACTTTTTTGTCCGCTACGCCAACGCAAAGGCTTAAACTTTGCAAAACGGCTTTTTCAGGTGTTGACGGCGTGGAAGTTAGCGATTGGGAAATTAAGCAAAAAGGCAAGAGTTATTCTTACCTTACCATGCAAAAACTCGCAAGCGACTATAAGGGCTATCAAATTTATTTTTTAATGGGTACGGACATGGTTTCGTCTTTCCATACGTGGAAAAACCCGACGGAAATTTTAAAACTCGCTACACCCCTTCTTTGCGAAAGGCAGGGCGAAGGTGTAACCGCCCAAAATAGCAAACGGGATTTTTTTGATAAATTCGGCGTTGAAATTCCAACTTTAAAATACGTAGGCAAGCGCCTTTCTTCAACCGATATAAAGATAAAAAAACTTTTAAAAATGGACGTTAGCGACTGCCTAACTGACGGCGTTAATCGACTTATAGACGAGTTTTCGTTATATAACGGCGGTTTTATGGCGGACTATTTAGTTAAAAATTTAACCCAAAAAAGAATAGAGCATACCAAAGGCGTAATTTCGCTTGCCTTAAAATACGCCAAAAAACTTGGGGTGTGTTTAAATCGCACGCTAACCGCTTCGCTACTGCATGACGTAGCAAAGTATTTATCCCCGTCGGACTTTCCCGATTTCGACCTGCCAAAGGGTGTTCCTGCTCCCGTCGTCCATCAGTTTTTAGGCGCGCACGTGGCTAAAACGGTACTAGGTGTAAAGTGCAACCAAGTGCTAAACGCTATCCGTTATCACACAAGCGCAAAACCAGATATGAGTCTACTTGCAAAAATCGTTTTTACGGCGGATATGCTTGAAGAAGGCAGGACTTACGAAGGGGTTGACGAGATGCGTAAAATTTCCTTTGAAGATTTTGACAAAGGCTTTGCGCTAGCGCTCAAGCGCTCTTTAACTTATATAAATTTGCGAGGCGGTGAAGTTTATCCCCTAACGCAAGAAGCATACGACTATTACAAGCATTTAATAAAGGAGTAATTATGGAAGCAAAAGAAAAAGTAAAAATTATATGTGATACTTTACTAGCAAAAAAAGCGCACAACGTTATTAAAATTGACGTTAGCGAGCAGACTATTTTAGCCGACTATTTTATTATAGCAAGCGGTAAGTCTAACCCCCAAGTAAAGGCTCTTGCAGAATACGCCGAAGAAGCAGTCGAAAAGGCTGGCGGTGAAGTTCGCCGTAAGGAAGGGTTTACCGATTGTAGATGGATAGTAGTTGATTTTGGCGATGTAATATTACACGTTTTCCACGACGAAACAAGGCTATTTTATAACCTTGAAAGATTGTGGGTAAACGGAACTAACGCCGAAACTATTGAAGATTAAAACTTTTTAATCTTTCATAAAATAATAAATAATCGACTTATAAGCGGACTTTTGTGTAAAAATTGCAAAAGTCCGCTGTTTTCTTAGCCTATTTTTGCTTGTTTTCGGCAGTTATTATTTCAAATTGCTCGGGTGTTAAAACTACGCCTTTTAAAGCGACGTCTACTTTTTTGCGCCGTTTTTTCTTTTTGGGTTTTGGCGCAGGTTTAGTTTCTTGCACGTAGTAAATTTTAGTTTTTTCAACTTCCGCTTTTACGGTTTTGTTTTTGTTTTCATACCAAAATCTAGCAAATTGACAAATGATTGCAATGCCTACGCAAAAGCAAAATATCATTAAAATTATTAAAATTCCTTCAATAAAATACGGCATAATTTCCCCCTGTTAGCGAGTTTATTATATAACTTGCAAGGCGGAAAATAATGGAAAGTATTGCCGAAAAATAACCAAGGTTGTCGCCTTTAAAATTTAGTGTTTAAAAAGGTAACGAGATAGGCATAATAAGGGCAAAGGAGAAAGTTTATGAACAATATAACCCCCAAAACCTTATTACCGCTAAGCCCCGAAATTTTAAAAAGTCAGCGTGATAAATCGTCGCCAAACGCCCCCGAAAAAGGCGAAAAGTTACAACGAACTGATAGCGATATTCAACTCGAAAAAAATCAAGCCGAAAAAAATCTTGAAAAAACGGCAACCGTTTTTGGTCAAACCGAAGAAGATATTACTAAGGAGTTTAGAGAGTACAAAGCCTTAAAATTATTTAAAAAATTCGACTGCGACTTAACCCAAATTCGAGATAACGAAGAACTTAAAGTCAAAATAGAAGAAGGTTTTAAGTACGGCTTTGGCAATATCGTCGTAAACCCCTTGCAAGTCAAAAGCGCCAAGCGGTTTTTAAAGGATAAAAAAGTGGGCGTATTATGCGCCGTTTGTTATCCCTTTGGCGAAGAGATTTACGGCGTTAAAAAATACGCTGTCAAAAAGGCGTTTGCCGAAGGGGCGGACGGTGTGTATTTGCCCGTCGGCGTAAGCGATTTAAAGCAGGGTAAAATTGAGCAAGTCAAGCGAGAGTTTTCAAAAATCGTAAAAAAATATAAAAATAAAAAGGTGTACGCCTTGCTCGAACTTTGCGAACTCGACTTTTCGCTTGCCGAAAAAATCGTAAAAACTCTGCTTAAAATCGGCGTAAGCGGAATAGTTTCAGGCTCGGGGTATTCCCTTTTTGCAAAGGGGCTTTCCACCGCGTCCGACTTGCATTCGCTTTCGGGTGGAAAAGGCTCGGTTATCGCCCTTGCGACTAGCGAAAAAAGCAGGGACGTAGTAAGTCTATTTTCCTTTGCGGATAGGGTGTTTTTGAAAAACGCGCCCAAAGTCGCCTTTGAACTTAAGTCTAATCTTGAATTTTAAGCAATATGCTTTACAAATAGAGCAAAAAGTGGTAAAATAAAAGCCGAAATAAATCTTTGGGGCGGAGTGCAATTCTCCACCGGCAGTAAAGTCTGCGAGAGCGCTTATTTTTGCGTTTTGACGAAGTGTAATTCTTCGACCGACGGTATAGTCCGGATGAGAAAAGATTAAAGGCAAATTTTTTATTGCTTTTATTACGCCCGTGGTTTACCACGGGTTTTTTTATCCCCATTTTGGAGAAGATATGGAACAAAAAACTCAATTTTTTACCGCAAAGCGAATAGCAATGCTCGGCGTAGCCGTCGCGCTATCCTTTTTAACTACGCTACTTAGTTTTCCCTTATTCCCGGGTACGCCCGCGTTCTTTTTAGAACTTGACTTTTCTTTTGCGGTAATGCTACTAACAGGCTATATTTTAGGGCCTATTTCGGCGCTTATTATCGTCGTTATAACTAATTTACTCGGCATGATAGGTTCTTCCGGCGGTTTTACGGGCGCGATTGCAAACACGGTCACCGCGATAGTTTTCGTAGTAATTCCTTCCCTTGTTTACAAAAAACAAAAAGGGCTTAAGTGGGTTATAATCGTCCTAACAATATGCGTTTTAGCGCAAGCCTTAATCGCGTTGCCAATGAATAGATTCGTTACGTTTTACATATTTCAAATCGACAATCCCGCCGAGTTGTTTACCCAAACTTGGGTGTATATTTTGGTGTTTAACTTAATTAAAGGCGTTGCTAATAGTATAATAACTATACTTTTATATAAACGACTTAAAAATTTACTTGGCAAATTCTTGTAAAAGGCGTATAATAATGCTATGGAAATAATTACTAATTCTTTTGAAGAAACAATAAAAGTCGCTTTCGACTACGCTAAGGGTTTAACGCCCGGCGACGTCGTTCTTTTGGACGGGGATATGGGGGCGGGCAAAACCGTTTTCGCAAAAGGCGTTGCGCTTGCGCTCGGCATAACCGACGAAATAACTAGCCCCACTTACGCCTATATGAACGACTATTACGGCAAACTTTACCATTACGACTGCTACCGCCTTTCGTCGGGGGAAGACGCCGAAAGTTTAGGGCTTACCGATTACTTTTACCTTAAAGGAATTTGCCTTATCGAGTGGGCGCAAAATATAAAAGACGTTTTGCCAAAAAACTGCAAAAAAGTGCAAATTTTAAAACTTGACGAAACCGTAAGGAAGATTATTTTATGAACTATTTAGCCTTTGATACGAGCGGTAACCACCTTACCGTCGCCGTTGGCGGAAAGCAAAATCAGGTGTTAAAAAAAGGCGAGTGCAGTCATTCGCATTCCGTTTTGCTCATGCCCGAAATTGAAAAATGCTTGCAAGGGGCTAACCTTTCTCTTTCCGAAATCGACGTGTTCGCTTGCTCGGTGGGCCCCGGCTCGTTTACGGGGATAAGAATAGGCGTAGCGACGGCAAAGGCTTTTGCTTACGCAAATTCAAAACGGGTTTTAGCCGTCACGTCTTTTGAGTCTTTGGCATACAATACCATAGAAAAAGTTAATAAACTCACTCTAATAAACGCTCGGCACGACAATTTTTACGCCTGCGGTTTCGATGGGGACAATAGGGTAATTATAGAGCCTTGTTTTAAGTCAAAAGACGAGATAATCGACCTATATAAAGATTTTTTGATTATATCGGATACCGAAATCGACGGTGTAAACGCCGTAAAAGGCGATATTGCCGAAGGTTTTATTAAAGCCGTTGAAGCAAAACTTTCATTAGCTAGCGACGATAGAGAGTCGTTAGTTCCCTTATACGTAAAGAGAAGTCAGGCGGAAGAAGAGTTATGAAAATAAGGTTTTGGGAAGAGCGTGACTTGTCGGCGGTTGCCGACCTTGAACGGGAATGTTTTTCCGATCCTTGGTCAAGTCAAGCTATTGAAGAAACGGCTAAAAGACAGGATTTTATAGGGCTCGTTTTAGAGTTTCAAGGCGAAGTCGTAGGCTACGTAGGTTGTTTGTTTGCCTTTGATCAAGCAGATATACTTCTTATAGCCGTAAGTAAAAACCACCGTGGCAAAGGTTGGGGTAAAACTCTGCTCGAAAAGGCTTTGGGCGTTTTAAAAATCAATCAAGTTCAAAACGTTTTTTTAGAAGTGAGAAAGAGCAATTTAGTCGCAAGGTCTTGTTACGCGGGGCGTGGGTTTAAGGAAATCGCCGAGAGAAAGGGTTATTACTCGGACGGCGAAGACGCTATAATAATGGAGAAAGAAATATAAAAAGACTGCAAGGCGAAAGATTTATCGACGTGGGGCAAGGCAAAATTTTGCTCTTGCTACACGGCTACCTATCGCAAAAAGAGAGTTTTGCCTATCAAATAAACTTTTTTTCAAGGTTTATGAGAGTCGTCACTATGGATATGACGGGGTTTGGCAAGGCAAACGAAATGAAAACCCCCTTTTCGGTTGACGATTACGTCGTTGAAGTTCAAAGCGTTTTAGACGAACTTGGCGAAGAAAAAGTCGACCTGCTCGCTCATTCCTTTGGGGGTAGAGTAGGGGTAAAACTTGCAAATATCGATAAAAGGATAGACAGAATAATTTTCACAGGCGCTGCGGGTTTAAAGCCCAGAAGGGGTATCAAGTACCTTTTTCGCAAGGCGTCTTTTTTTATACTAAAATTTTTCGTCGACAAGCAAAAGTTGGGTTTTTTGTACGCCGAAGATTATCGCAAGTTAAGTCCTATTATGAAAAAGAGTTTTCAAAAGATAGTAGGCGAAAATTTAGATGAAGAATATAAAAAACTTGAAAATAACAGCATGCTTATTTTTGGGAAAAGGGATAAGCAAACGCCCCCGTATATGGCAAAACGAATGAAAAAACTCGTCAAAAAGAGTCAACTCGTTTTTGTAGACGCGGGGCATTTTTGTTTTAGCGAAAAGTCCGACGAGTTTAACTCTTTGACGTTTAGATTTTTAATGGGTGGAAAGGTGTAATGAATTTAACTGATTTTATTTGCGTTACTTTGCTGAGCGGTTTTGCGTTTATATTTTTTTCGTTTAAATTAATTGCCGTACTTCAACAATGCGGTTATCGTTTAGATGAATTTTTCACCGCGTTATTTTGTGGTAAAAAAATAGAAATCAAGCGTTTATCGACTTATAGCCTAGTTTTTGCCGTTGTTTTAGCCTTAATTTGCCCTTTTAACGATTGGATATTAAACGGCTATTTTTTGCCTAGCGTAGTAACCGTTATATTTAGCGGAGCGTATTATTTTACTACCAAACAAATCAAAAAGGCGGTGTTTACTAGTAGGCTAGCAAGGGTGTGGGGCGTTGCGACTGTCGCTTTTGGGCTAGGTCTAGCAGGTTTAACTTATCTCGCATCTGTCTTTATAGTAAGGGTTAGATTTTTAATTTTCTTAATAGGGTTAACTCCTATACTGAGTCCTGTTTTTATAGCGCTAGGCTGTCTTGTAAATTTGCCCTACGATTTTTTAAAATATAAGATTAGCCTTTCGATATGTAAAAGCCGATTAAAAAGAAATCCTAAACTAAAAGTTATAGGCGTTACGGGTAGCATGGGCAAGACTTCGGTTAAAAACTATCTTTTTAAAATGCTTGCAACCACCTACAAAACGCTTGCAACGCCCATGTCTTACAATACACCGCTCGGCGTTTGTAAAACGGTAAACGGCGGAGTAGAAGGGTACGATTTTTTTATAGTTGAAATGGGCGCGCGACGAAAAAACGATATTAAAAAACTTTGCAAATTAGTCAATCCGAGTATTGGCGTAATCACGGGGATCGCCGAGCAACACACTCAAACCTTAAAGGGCTTACAAGGGGTTATAAACGCTAAAAATCAACTTATAGAAGGACTTTTGCCAAACGGATTTGCCGTTTTTTCCACGCAAACACAAGGCTCGCTTACAATGTGCGAAAGGGCTAAGGTTAAAAAATACGGCGCAGGGCTCAATGACGGCAACTTCGTATACGCAAAGAATATAATTCAAAAAAAGGACGGTTTGCATTTTGATATAGTCGTAGGTGGTAACCCCTATCAAACGTTTATGCCTGCGCTTGGCGTTCACAACGTAATAAACGTGTGCATTGCCACGGCTACCGCTGTAAATCTAGGCGTTAGCGTGAGCAAAATACTGTCGGTAATACCAAATCTAACGCCCCCACCGCACAGGGCGGAAATAATTACTACGCCACAGGGCGTAACGGTAATCGACGACGCTTACAACGCTAATTTGTTGGGCATTTCTGCAACGGCGCAAGCAGTAAAGGCCTTTGACGGGCGCAAGGTGGCAATAACTTCAGGCATAGTTGAACTAGGCGAAAGAGCGTACGCAGTCAACTTTGAAGTTGGAAAAATTCTCGCTGAAAATTTTGACGAGATTTTTGCGGTCGGGGTAAACGCAAACGCAATTTTCGACGGGGCAAAAACGGGTGGCGTTACCGCCAAGGTCGAAAGTTCGACTAAGTCGGCTAGCGAAAGGTTAAAGGGTCAATTAACTAGCGGTGACGTAGTTGCGTTTTTTAACGATTTACCCGACAAGTACGAAGTGTAATTTGATAAAAATTGGACAAAAACTCCCGTATAAGTCGATTAATAGGGTTATAAATATTAAAAAGGAGATAAAATGAAGAATATTTTAGTGTTTTTTGGTGGAGAAAGTTGCGAGCACGACGTGTCGATAATTACGGGCGTAATGGCGCTCAACTGTTTGGATAGTAGCGAGTATACCGCTGTGCCCGTATACGTTGCAAAAAACGGCGAGTGGTACACGGGCGACGAGATGAAAGACGTTTGCTACTTTAAAAACGCAAACTTTAAAAAGTTAAAAAAAGTGGCAATTTTGCCTTATGAAAATCTTTTATATCAAGTAAAAAAATCAAAACTTACAAACCCTATTCCCGTGTATTGCGCAATAAATTGTATGCACGGTGGCACGGGGGAAAACGGCAGTTTGTTCGCTCTTTTAAAAATGGCAAAAATACCTTGCGTTTCGTCCGATATATTCCCTTCGTCGCTCGCTATGGATAAAGAGTTTACTAAAATAGCCTTAAAGGGTATCGGCGTGGATTGTCTACCTTGCGTGCGCTTAAAGCGTGACGGTTATTACGTGCGCAAAAATTATTCGTTAAAACTTATAGAAAAGACCTTTGCCTATCCGCTAATCGTAAAGCCTGCAAATTTGGGCAGTAGCATAGGAATTAAAGTGGCAAAGGACGGTGAAGAACTTCAAAAAGACATTGACTACGCCTTTAAATATGATTATAAAATAATCGTCGAGCCCGCTTTAATCGGGTTTAGAGAGATAAACTGCGCGGTGTATCGAGCGGACGGAAAAATTATCGTTTCGCCCCTTGAAGAGCCTTCGGTAAACGGAGAAATGCTTTCGTTCGACGACAAATACAACCGCCCTACTGAAAAGGCGTTCCCCGCCCAACTAGACGTGCAAACGACTGAAAAAATAAGAAAAATAACGGCGGAAATCTATCGGAAATTAGGGTTTTCAGGCGTTGTCCGCATAGACTTTTTGCTCTCGAGGGATAAGGTTTTCGTAAACGAAATCAATTCCGTGCCCGGTTCGCTTTCATATTATTTGCTTTGCAAGGACACAGGCGCTTTTAGAGAAATGTTAAACCGACTTATTGCTACCGCCGTTGCCGATTTCAACTCTTATTTGCAGTCGACTTTTACTTTTGATTGCAATATGCTCGACGTTAAATCTTTAAAAAAATAAAGGGCGCTTAAAAGAGCGTGTTACTTTTAATCTTCTACTGTAAAATTCGATAAGGTGCGTTTTACTTTTATAGGATACAATCGATTTTAAACTTTATATAAAGGTCCGAAAGTCGCAAAACTTTCGGGCTTTACTTATAAAACAAGTTTTATAAAGAAAATTTTTAAACTTGCCTTGACAAATCAAAACTCCCCGTATTATAATATTATTTGTAATAAAAACCATATAAAATGGGAGGAAAATAAAATGGCAAAATCAAGATATATCGGCGATTATCCCGTAATTGGTATTCGTCCTTGTATTGACGGTCGTCGCGGACCTATGATGCTCCGTGAATCACTCGAGCCCACCGTATGGGCAATGGCTCACGCTGCAAAAAAACTCTTTGAAGAAAATCTTTTCTATTCTAACGGCGAGCCTGTAAAAGTAGTTATGGCTGATACTTGTATCGGTCGCGTACCCGAAGCAGCCGCTTGTGAAGACAAGTTCAGAAAAGCAGGCGTTTCAATTACCTTGTCGGTAACGTCTTGTTGGTGTTACGGTAGCGAAACTATGGATATGAACCCCGAAACTATCAAGGGCGTTTGGGGCTTTAACGGTACTGAAAGACCGGGCGCGGTTTATCTCGCTGCCGTACTTGCAGGTCACGCTCAAAAGGGACTTCCTGCGTTTGGTATTTACGGTCACGAAGTTCAAGATTTAGACCAAGTAAACGAAATTCCTGAAGACGTTAAAGAAAAACTTCTTCGTTTTGGTCGCGCCGCAGTCGCAGTTGCTACGATGCGCGGTAAATCGTACCTTCAAATCGGCTCGCAATGTATGGGTATTGCAGGCTCAATCGTAGACCAAGATATGATGGAAAGTTATTTCGGTATGCGTATCGAATCCGTTGACGAAGTCGAAGTTCTTCGCCGTATGGAAGAAGGTATCTATAACGAAGAAGAATTCCAAAAAGCGCTCGCTTGGACTAAAGAGCATTGTAAAGAAGGTTGGGACGATAACCCCGATACCGTACCTTTCCTTGGCAAGGACCATAAGATTAAATTCACCCGTGAAGAAAAGGATAAACAATGGGAATTCACGGTTAAAATGTACTGTATAATTAAAGACTTAATGGCAGGTAACGACAGCCTTCCCGACGCTTTCATTGAAGAAAGAGCAGGCCACAACGCCATTGCAGGCGGTTTCCAAGGTCAACGTCAATGGACCGACCATTGGCCCAACTGCGACTATCCCGAAGCCCTTCTTAGTTCTACCTTTGACTATCAAGGCGCAAGAGAGCCGTATACCTTGGCTACTGAAAACGACGTTTTAAACGGAATGGGTATGCTTATGATGCGTCTGTTAACCCACAGAGCGCAAATCTTTGCGGACGTTCGTACTTATTGGTCGGGCGAAGCTACTGAAAGGGTTACCGGCTATAAACTTGAAGGCAAGGCAAAAAAGTCCGACGGTATTATTCACCTTTTAAACTCTGGCGCGGCGTGCTTAGACGCAAGTGGTGTATGTACGGATGAAAACGGCAACGCCGTTATGAAAAAATGGTGGGAAGTAACCGACGAAGATATTAAAAAGATGACCGACGCTACCGTTTGGTGCGAAGCAGGTTTTGATAACTTCCGTGGCGGCGGTTTCTCAAGCCATTTCGATACTTATGCCGAAATGCCCGTTACTATGATAAGACTTAATTTAGTAAAAGGTTTAGGTCCTGTACTTCAAATTGCCGAAGGTTGGACTGTAAATCTTCCTAAAGACGTAAACGATAAGTTGATGAAGAGAACTAACCCCACTTGGCCTTGTACTTGGTTTGCTCCACGTTGCGACGGCAAGGAAGGTAGTCCTTTCAAAACCGCTTACGAAGTAATGCAAAACTGGGGCGCAAACCACGGCGCAATCTCTTACGGACATATCGGCGCAGACCTTATCACTATGTGTTCAATGCTTCGTATTCCCGTATGTATGCACAACGTTCCCGAAGAAGACATTTATCGTCCCGCTTGCTGGAATGCTTTCGGTATGGATAAAGAAGGTCAAGATTACCGTGCTTGTAAGGCTTATGGACCTATGTATAAAAAATACTAAAAACAAGTAAAACAATCGGGCTGAAACGCTTTTGCGTTTCAGCCCTTTTTATATCGTTTATCGACTTATAGGTGGTTTTATAAAAAAACGACGCTAATTACATATCAAAGCGTAGCTTTTAAAAATCAAATAAATTGTTCGGTGTAATATCTAAAAATTTACATATCAAAACTATTTGACTGTAATTAAGTTCAAATACGCCGTTTTTAAATCTACTGTATTTCTGCTGAGTTATATAAACTTTTCAGCAACATCCGTTTACGTTAGTCCTTTTGCTTTGCGAACCTGTTTTAATTCGTTACCTACTGATTTTACGATTTCCATAGTTTAATGTTACCACAAAGTAATGTGAAACGGTTGACATACATCACTGAGTGGTGTAAAATTTTGTTATGCGATATTTACGCAGTAGAAATAAAAAAGGGAGCAAAAATGAAAAATAACGTTTTCAAACTACTATTTTTGTTGTTAACATTATCTTTAAGTATTGCCGTTTCTTGCGGTGAGCAAGGTTGTATGGGATGCGGTCAAGAGATAACGGATGAGTCGGGAATTTCGTCGGGTGAAAGTTTTACGAGTGAAACTTTATCTAGCGAAAATTCTCATAACCACGAACTTAATATATTAAAGAGTGATTCTCGCAGTCATTGGTACGAGTGTGAATGTGGTTTACAAGGTGAGTTTTATGCACATAAAGGGGGAACCGCAACCTGCTCGTTCTTGGCAAAGTGCTCTTTGTGCGGTGAAGAATACGGCTCGCTAAATAGCGAAGCGCACCTTTATGATATAGTAAAATTTGATCAAGAGTACCACTGGTCGGAATGTGCATGCGGTAAATCTAACGAGCGAGTAGAGCATTACGGTGGAATTGCGTCTTGTACGAATAAAGCCAAGTGCACAGTTTGCCAAACTGAGTATGGCGAAACAGATCCAAACTCTCACGATTATTCAAAATTAGATTACGACGGCTCGTCGCATTGGTTTGAATGCGAGTGTGGAGAAAGGACAGAAAAAGAAAATCATCACGGCGGAATAGCAACCTGCGTAAAAAGAGCCGTTTGTACTATTTGCGAAAGTGATTACGGCGAACTTGCAAATCACGCATACGTCAATAATACTTGTAAAGACTGTTTTGCTAATTATTCAACTCCAGGATTAAATTTTGATTACATAGACGGAGTTTACACCGTTACAGGCATCGTATTCGGTTCGGCTACTACCGAAGAAAATCTCGTTATTCCGTCAAAAAACGGGACGGTAAAAGCAATTGCGCCTAAAGCGTTTAATAATTGCGTAAATATAAAAAGCGTCGTAATTCCGTCAAGTGTAAAGACGATAGGAAAAGACGCGTTTTTGGGGTGTACCGGGCTTGAAGCCGTTTATATCGATTCGTTAGTTTCCTGGTGTCAGGCGGATATAGAATCAAACCCGTTGTCAAACGATTGTGATTTATACGTCAATTACGAACTCGTAACGGATATCGAAATTCCGAAAAATATCAGACAGCTAAAAAAAGGCGTTTTTCTTGGATGTAATTCAATATATAGCGTAACGATGCACGACGCAATTACTGAAATAGGTGAAAAGGCCTTTTACGGTTGTGATAATTTAATTACGGTATTCTTACCCCAAAGAAATTTGCATACGATTGGCGATAGCGCTTTTTCTGGTTGCAACAATCTTGTCAATATTAAACCCGTGGGTACTAGCGGAAACGTAAATGGATTTACTCCGTCTTTAACTAAAATCGGCGAGAGAGCTTTTTACAATTGCAGTAATATTCTTGGAGAGATTACTTTAAACTGTACGGAAATCGGCGAGAGGGCTTTTTATGGTTGCAAGGGGCTTGAGTGGGTTAGCATAAAAAATCTTCAAAAGATAGAAGACTCAACTTTTTACGGTTGTACAAAATTGTCCTACGTATCCTTTGACGAAAATTTGACGGAAATAGGAACATACGCATTTAGAGGCTGCGCCATTAAAACCTTGGTCTTGCCGGAAGGGTTAGTTTCAATAGGAGAGTCCGCATTTGACCAGTGTAAAAAATTAAAGAGCGTAAGTTTTCCTAGCACTTTAACGAGCGTTGGCAATTCTGCGTTTGACGCTTGTGATCAAATAGAAGAAGTTTTTATTAAGGATTTGGCTAAATGGTTAAAGATAGATTTTGCGAATTATGATGCAAATCCGCTTTTTTACGGCGCGTGTATATCTATTCCGGGGCAAGGCAAACTCGAAGTTTTACAAATACCCCAAGGAATAACCGAAATAAAGCCGTATTCCATAACAGGGGCAAGTTTAAAAGAAGTTGTAATACCGTCTTCGGTAGAAATTTTTGCCGTTGCTAAAAATTTTAGAAATTGTTCTAATTTGCAACGTTTTACGGTAAGTTCGGAAAACCCCTTTTACTCTTCAATAGACGGGCATTTATATACGCAAGACGGCTCAGAACTTTTACAATACGCCTTTGCGCAAACGGATAATTACGTTGTCCCCGATACCCTAAGTAAAATATCGACATCCTTTCCGGAAGGTTTAAAAAACGTTGAAGTAGGCAACCTTGCTACTTGGTGTTCTATAAACTTTTTAAGCGAAGCGTGCAACCCTATTTATTATGCCAAACGATTTAGCGTCAACGGAGAGTGCGTAGCAATTTTGCAAATCCCAGAGACAGTTACCGAAATTTCAAGTTACGCGTTTTATAGTTGTTACGGGCTTATAGGCGTAGACATCCCCGAATCTTTGACTAAAATAGGCTCTTATGCTTTTAATGACTGCATTAATTTGTTAGAAATTAATAATAAGTCTTCTTTAGATATCAAAAAAGGAACTGGTACGCACGGCTACGTTGGTTACTATGCTAAGCATATATATAATTCCGACCAAGAAGAATCAAAATTGTCCGTAACGCAAGACGGCTTGGTTTTATACGTTGACGACCAAGGCGACACTTACGTGTGCGCATACGTTGGTAGTAGCCCAGACGTGACTATAGTTGACGCAAAAGTTAAAGCCTACGCTTTTTATAATAATGAAGTAATTAAAACCGTTACGCTTGGTTCGGGGGTTACTGCCGTTAATAGCGGAGCGTTTGAAAATTGCGACAATCTTATTGAAGTAAATTTTGGAACTAACGTAAGTAGCATAGGGGAAGGCGCTTTTGAAAATTGCGTTAATTTGCAAACGGTAAATTTCAAAAGTGGCGGAATTACGTTTGGACGTAATGCGTTTTTTGGGTGTAGTAATTTGCGTACGTGTACCGTGAAATATCGTTCTGACTGGTTGTCAAATAAATTTGTAGATAGGTATGCTAGTCCATTGTATTATTCGCGCGCTTTGTACATAGACGGAAAACTCTTGACGGAAATTAGTTTGCCTAGTAACTTAAAATCCATAAACGATTATGCTTTTTACAATTGCGATAGTTTAAAAACGGTAATTGTAAATTCCTATTTAACTTCAATCGGCAAATACGCTTTTTACGATTGCGATAGTTTAAAAACCGTTTCAATAAGCGGCGGTGGTTCGGTTGCCGACAAGATTTACGATTACGCATTTGCTGAGTGTAGAAAATTAGAAAATTACGTTACTGCTCACACTTATATAGGAGCGGGAGTATTTAAAGATTGTGAAATGCTTACGTCTGTGGTGATTGGAAGTAATATAACGACTATTGGAACGTCCGCCTTTGAAGGGTGTACGTCTTTGGTAGAAATTAGTAATTATTCTTCATTAAAAATAGAAAAGGGAAAAACGACAAACGGTTACGTTGCATACTACGCAAAACATTTAATAACAAGTCGTCTCCAAGATAGTAAACTACAATACGTGAATAACTGTACTACGTATATCGAAGGCTTAGAAGTAATTTTAATAAAATACAAAGGGGAAGAAGAAAACGTAGTCCTTCCTAATAACGTTACAAAGATTGACTATTACGCATTCCGTTATACAAATGCGACGAGCGCAATCTTGCCTATATCACTAAAAGAGATTGAAGAAGGCGCTATTGTTATTCATAAATCTATGACGGTTTACTACGAAGGTAGCGAAAGAGATTGGAATAACGTTTCAAAATCAGAAAGAGACGCAAAATACCTAACGGTATACTATTACGTTGAAAACGAAGATGACGTGCCTACTGACAGTGGAAACTACTGGCATTACGACGAAGACGGCAACGTAGCCCATTGGTAAAAACTCAATCAAAAGCGCGGAGCGAAAAATTTTTCGCCCCGCGTTTATTAACCGCTCGACAAATTAAAAATTTTATGCTAAAATAATTAGGTCGAGTCGGCTGTACGGTTGCGGGGGAGCAATCCCACGAGGAAAGTCCGAGCTCCACACGGCAGGATGCCGCCTAACGGACGGTGAAGGTGACTTTAAGGAAAGTGCAACAGAAAATTACCGCCAACTTTAGTTGGTAAGGATGAAAAGGCGAGGTAAGAGCTCACCGCTTCCGCGGAGACGTGGAAGGCTGTGTAAACCCCATCCGGAGCAAGATAGGGGTAGTCCATAAGATAGCCGGTCGGGACTACCTGCAAAACGTCGCTTGAACTTGTCGGCAACGGCAAGTCTAGATAGATAACCGTATTAAATGACAGAACTCGGCTTACAGGCCGTCTCGATTTTTTAAAAAACTACGCCCACGCAAAAAGCGTGGGCGTTTTTTTGGTTATATTTTCCTTTTTTGGCTTAAAAATTAAAATAAGCCTTTACAAAAGTTGACTTTTATTATATAATAATAAATAATACGCTTAAAAGGGGTAGTGTGCCTTGAACAAAAAACTAATCTTAGCAAGCGCGTCGCCAAGGCGCAAAAGTCTTTTACAAGATTTCGGCTATGAATTCGCGGTTGAGCCAAGCCAAAAGGAAGGGGCTTTCGACGGGATAACCCCACCCGAAAAGTTCGCCGTAAGGTGCGCAATCAACAAGGCGGAAGACGTTTTTAGCCGTTGCGACGAAACGGCGGTCGTATTAGGCGCGGACACGGTCGTCGCGCTAGACGGCAAGATTTACGGCAAGCCTATTGATAAAGCCGACGCCAAGCGTATGCTTTTAGAACTTTCGGGCAAAACTCACCAAGTAATAACGGGTTACGCTATCTTTGCAAAAGGTATGCGAGAGACGGGTAGCGTAACTACGAGCGTTACTTTCAGCGACCTTTCACCCCAACTTTTGCAAGATTATTTAGACAGTAATTTATGGCAAGGTAAAGCGGGCGCATACGGCATACAGGACGGGTTTCCGCTCGTTTGTAGTTACGACGGCGATTACGACAACGTAGTCGGGCTTCCCATCAAGAGATTAGACAGTACTATTAAGGAGTTTTTAAAATGAGCAACAACGTTATTGCAATGGATTTAGGTAGCAACAATACTTGCATATATAAACTAGGCGAAGGTTTGGTTTTAGTCGAGCCTAGCGTAGTCGTTTGCGATAGCGCAAAGAGAGATAAAGTCAAAGCCGTCGGTATGGACGCTAAAAAAAGGCTCGGCAAAACGGCTAATTTTAGCGACGTAAAATTCCCCGTAAAAGAAGGGGTTATCGCTGACGATAAACTCGCCACTCAAATGGTGGAAAGTTTTTTAAATAGAATAACTTTAAACAAATTCGGTTTCCGTCCGCAAGTCGTTTTGGCAGTTCCTTGCGGTGTCGAAGGAGAAGAAATTCGCCGTTTTGAAAAGGTTTTAAACGGCGCGGGTGTATATAATATTTCCTTCGTCGAATCCCCCGTTTTAACGGCGCTAGGATTGGGTATTCCCATCAGCGACTCAACACCCTATTTTATCATTGATATCGGTGGCGGAACGACTAATATCGCCGCAGTTTCGCTCGACGGCGTTATCGCAGGCGTAAACGTAAACATGGGCGGTAGAAATATCGACGTAATGATTATGGACCATATCGAAAACGTTTTCGACTTGCAAATCGGTCACCTTACCGCCGAGCATATCAAGACTGAAATCGGCAGTCTTTATGAAAACGATACCATGCGTATCGACGTCAGCGGAAGGGATAAGAGAACGGGTCAACCTAGGGCTATTTCAATCGGCTCTGAAGATATTCGTTTCCCCATAAAAGCCTTCTTTGATAAGATTTTTGAAATAACCGTAAAACTTATGGCTAAACTTCCCAAGGAAGTCTCTGCCGAAATTCGCTCGTCGGGCATTTGCTTTGCAGGCGGTAGTAGTAATATCCCCGGTCTTAGCCAATACGCGCAAGAAAGGCTTTATATCAAAGCGTCTTGCTTTGCCGACGCCGAAACGGCTACTATCGTAGGCGGCGGTATCGTTGCAGGGGATAAAGATTTACTTAAAAAATTAAAACTAACACGCAAATAATCGACTTATAGGTAGGTTTTATGAATAAAACTAATTACGATTTACTCTTTAAAGATACGGTAAAAGGGCTTACCCAAAAAAAGACGTTGCTACTTCATAGTTGTTGCGCGCCGTGTTCAACGGCGGTGCTTGAAAGGGTTGTCCCCCACTTTGACGTAACCGTTTTTTATTATAACCCCAATATTACCGAAAGCGAAGAGTATTACGTAAGGCTAAACGAACAAAAAAAGTTCCTAAAAAACGCCTACGGCGAGCAAGTAAAACTAATCGAAGGCAGGTATTTTTCACGCGAGTTTTTCATCATGGTCGAAGGGCTTGAAAAAGCCCCCGAAGGCGGTGAAAGATGTACCCTTTGCTTTAAAGACAGACTAAACGAAACGGCAAAGGTCGCTAAGGAAAACGGCTTTGATTATTTTTGCACTACGCTAACCGTAAGCCCCCACAAAAACTCTGATTTAATAAACTCTATCGGTAGTGAAGTCGGTCAAAAATACGGCGTGAATTGGCTTTATTCTGATTTCAAAAAGGGCGAAGGCTATAAGTGTTCTATCGAACTTTCAAAAGAGCACGAGTTATACCGCCAAAATTACTGCGGTTGTCTTTTTTCAAAATACGTAAATTTAAAGGTGGAAGAATAAATTGAGAATTATCGCAGGTAAGCATAGGGGCAGGGTTTTAAAAGAGTTTAAAGGTAGAGAAATTCGCCCCACGGCGGACAGGGCAAAGGAAGCAATATTCAATATTTTACAAACTGAAATTTTAGGCAGTAGTTTTTTGGATCTTTACGCAGGTACGGGCAATATGGGGGTAGAAGCCCTTTCTCGTGGCGCTGAAAAGGTCGTTATGGTGGACTCGTCTAAAGAGAGCGTCGCAATTCAAAAATTTAACCTTGAAATGATTAAGGAAAGCGCCGAAATCGTCTGCTTAGACGCGCTCACTTACGTTTTGTCCACACGCCAAAAATTTGATATAATTTTCCTTGATCCCCCTTACGACGTCGACGCAACGCCCGTACTTCAAGCAATCGCCCAAAACTCACTTTTAACTAGCGGTGGAATTGTAATTTACGAGCATTCCGAAGATTTTAAAGTTGGCGAAATTGACGGTTTGGAGCATAGGAGTACGCGCAAATACGGCGTTGCTCACTTTGAGTTTTATGGAGAAAAATTATGAAAAAAGCAGTTTTTGCAGGCACGTTTGATCCCGTTACTAGCGGACACGAAGAAATTATAAAAAAGGCGTCGGATATGTTCGACGAAGTTGTCGTAGCCCTTTGCGTAAACGTAAATAAAAAGGCTATGTTTACCGAATCTCAAAGGCTTGAGTTTTTAAAACTCGTTTGCCAAAAATACGCAAACGTAAAAGTCGTATATCACGACGGGTTGCTCGTCGACCTTATGAAAGCCGAAAACGCCGTGTATAACGTCAGGGGGCTTCGCAACGGTAAAGACTACGACTATGAAAACGAAATGAATTTTATAAACGCCGACTTAATGCCTAATTTGGTTGCAGTTTATCTGCCTTGTAGCGCAAAAAACGTAAGCGTTAGTTCAACCGCGGTTAGAGAACTTTTATCATTTGGCAAAGACGTGAGTAAATATCTTCCTAAGGAAATTGCTCAAATTATACGCCGATAAAAGCGCAAAGCCCAAGGCAAATAAAAAACGAAGCGATGGCTTGCAAGGTTTTTGAAAGGCAAAAAACTTTTAAATTTACTCTTGCTTGGCTTAAAAATATTATCGATTGCGCCCACACCGAAACTCCGCCAAAAGATATGAGAGCGGTGGCAAAAGCAAGGCTATAAGTCGATAAACCGCAAGTTGCTAGCAAATTACAACCCTTAGTACACTCGATTAGTCCGTAGCAAAACGCCGAAGAAAGGTTTTGCCCTACGAGTGGCGATAGTAAATTTTCTAACGGTAAAAGCAAATTAAGATTTTTACAAAGGTCTGAAAATAGGCAAAATATACATACGAAACCGCCTACTAGCGCAACCGAAATAACCGACGAATAAACGCAGTCGTAAAGGGCGTTTCGGCTTTTTTCGCTTTGTCTAATTAGTCGTTTTTCACACTCTTTTTTACCGTAAAATGAAAATATTATTCCGCATAAAACGGCGGATAGTAAATGTGAAATTAAAATGATAAACCCTGCGGTTTTATCATTAAACATACCTATTCCAACGCTACCCACGATAAAAAGCGGACCTGAAGTAGAGCAAAAAGTTGAAATTTTAGTGCTTTCGTCTTTGCTCAAAACCCCTTGACGAGATAGGTCGGCAATCATTTTAGCCCCTATCGGGTAGCCCGACAAAAGGCTCATTACGAACACGAAAGCCCCAACCCCACTCACTTTAAATAAAAAGTTGCAGGGTTTTTCAAAAATTTTGGCAATAAAATCGGTAACTCCGAGTTTTATTGCAACGGCAGTTAAAAAGAAAAAGGGCAGTAGTGCGGGTAAGACCTTTATCGCCCACAGTTTAATGCCGAAAAACGCGCTTTCGACGTACACTTCTGGCTTTGCTATTATTAGCGCAATCACTAAAAAAACGGCAACGCCTAAAAATATTTTAAAAATTTTTTTCATATTAAAACCTATTCAAATTTTCTAGTTTTTAGAAATTAGGACGAAATTTATGTACGATTTATTTGACACCTTACAAGAGAATACTCAAAAAAAATCAATGGAGCCTTTGGCAGAGCGCATGCGCCCACAGTCGTTGCGTGAGTTTTTAGGGCAAAGCCACATTTGTGAAGAAAATAGCCTGTTAAGGCGCGCAATTTCTCTCGACAAGGTCGGCAGTTGTATCTTTTGGGGACCGCCGGGCACGGGTAAAACCACCCTTGCAAATATAATTGCAAATTCAACGAGCGGTAATTTCGTCAAGTTAAACGCCGTATCTAGCGGTGTTGCGGACGTTAAAAAAGCGGTTGAAAAGGCTAGCGACGATTTAAAGATGTTCGGCAAAAAGACCTACCTTTTGCTCGACGAATGCCACCGTTTTAGCAAGACTCAATCGGATAGTTTATTGCCCGCAATCGAAAAGGGTACTATCATTTTTATAGGCTCTACTACGGAAAACCCATACGCTTCAATGACGCCTGCAATAGTGTCTAGATGTAGGGTGTTCGAGTTTAAGCGTTTAGACAACGAAACTGTTAAAAAAGCCCTCAATAAGGCGATTATCGACAAAAAACGCGGTTATGGACAACTGCAAGTCGAAGTGCAAGAAGACGCTTTAGACCATATAGCAACAATGAGTGGTGGCGATATGCGCACGGCGTATAACGCTTTGGAGTTAGCCGTTTTAACTACTTCGCCAAACGACGACGGCAAAGTAGTCGTTACCCTAAAAGACGCCGAGCAGTCAATTCAAAGAAAGGCTCTTTCTTACGACGAAAATTCTTATTACGATATGCTAAGCGCCTTTTGTAAATCCCTTCGCGGTAGCGATAGCGACGCCGCCCTTTACTACGCGCACAGATTGATTGAAGGCGGTTGCGATCCGTTGCTTTTGGCAAGAAGACTTATCGTGCATTCGGCGGAAGACGTCGGCATGGCAGATCCAAACGCGCTAGTCGTTGCAACGTCGGCGCTCACGGCGTTTTTGAATATCGGCTATCCCGAAGGTTTAATACCTTTATCGCAAGCGATTATTTACGTTTGCGAAGCCCCCAAATCAAACTCTGTAATAATCGCTATGAACGGCGCTCAAGCGGCGGCAAAAAGCGCCAAGGACGATACCGTTCCCGCCCATCTTCGCAATTCGCCCTACGCCGACGAGCAGGCAAAGGCTATGAGTAGGCAGTATAAATACCCCCACGATTACGGCGGTTACTGTGAGCAACAGTATCTACCCGATTCTTTAAAAGATAGCGTTTTTTACGTCCCCAAAGACAATGGTTTTGAACGGGAAGTAAAAGAAATAAGAAAAGAAAAAGGAGTTAAAAAATGATAGATATCCATTGCCACGCGTTGCCTTTTGTCGACGACGGAAGCGAAAGTTTTGAGCAAACTCTCGCAATGCTTAAAGAAGAGATTAAGCAGGGCGTAAAAGGCGTCGTGTTGACTCCGCACTATCGCAAACATTTTTTCACCCAAAGTGACGAAAAGGTGCGCGCCGTCTTTGAAGAACTTTGCGATAGAGTAAAAGCCGAAGGGCTTGATATCGACCTTTATTTGGGTAGAGAAATCACTGTTTATAAAGGCATTTCGGAGACGTTTGACAAGGGCGAGTTTATACCTATGTCAAACGGTAAATTCGTTTTGCTCGAATTTCCTTACGAAAAGGATACGGATATTGAAGAAGTGTGTTATAGGGTAAGGCTCAGCGGTTATTTGCCGATAGTTGCGCATATTGAAAGATACTCGTATTTCCGCTCGGTTGAATCGGTTGAAAGGCTTAGAGCAAGCGGGGTGGTAATTCAAGTAAACGCCACGTCCGTCGCTCAAAAATCGTATAACGAAGAAAATAAGTTCGTCAAAGAACTTTTAAAGCGCAAATTAGTCGACGTCGTTGCGAGCGACTATCACTTCAATCGTGAAAATTTTATGGCGCAAGCGTACGCAAGGGTAAAATCAAAGTACGGCGAAGATTACGCAAACTTAATCTTTTCGCAAAATCCCAATTACGTTGCGACAATTTCAAAAAGATAACGTTTATTTGGTAACAAGTTGCGCCCCGACCGATTGGTCGGGGCGCTTTTCACGTTATAAAAAATTTACAAAAAAAAGAGTAGAGCGGTTTGCTCTACTCAATGTGTTATACCTTAGCAAGTTCGTCTTTAAAGGCTTCCAAAACTGTGTCAATCACGTTTTGTCTTGTTTCGGTATTGATGGGGTGAGCAATGTCTTTATACTCACCGTCGCTGTTTTTTCTGGAAGGCATAGCAACGAAATATCCCTCATTTCCCTCAATAACTTTTACGTCATGAATTACAAAGCAGTCTTCGATAGTGATAGAAGCGACGGCTTTAAGTTTGCTATCTTCCTTTTGTACTAAACGTACTCTTACGTCGGAAATTTTCATGATTGTTCTCCTAATCAATTTTTATTCCTAAATAAATCATACACTAAAAATAGTCGTTTTACAAGGGTTTTTTAAAAAATTTTTAAAAAAATAGTAAAATTTTTGCATATTTTAGCAAATTATTAGGTTTTTAAGCATAAAATGTTGTATGAAAAAGCCAAAATATCAATTTAACGTGCATTTTATAGGCGTAGGCGGAGTAAGTATGAGTGGGCTTGCAGAGTATTTTGCAAGCGTTGGTTTTATAGTTAGCGGTAGCGACAGAGCGGAATTTCCGTCAAAAAAACACCTTGAAAAAGTGGGGGTTGCAGTTTCTATCGGGCACGATATAGACAACGTAAAAGACGCTCAAGCGGTAATTTATAGCGACGCTATCCCCCCTGAAAACGTGGAACTTGCTTATGCCAAAGAAAAAGGACTTTACCTACTCTCTCGCGCCGACGCCTTAAAAATGGTGTCCGAAAATTTTAGCGACGTAGTAGGGGTGTGCGGTTGCCACGGCAAGACGACTGTTACGTGTATGCTTGCGCATATATTCAAGAGCGCAAACGTGCGTTTTACCGCTCATATCGGCGGTGAAGACGTAAAACTCGGCAGTTTTTTAAATTACGGCAACGACGTGTTTTTAAGTGAAGTTTGCGAGTTTAAAAAGAATATAAATAAGTTTACGGCGGACTTTGCGGTTTGTCTAAATACGGGAGTAGACCATATGGACTGCTATGATAGCGAAACCGAACTCTTTAACGCCTATCAATCTTTCGCAAAGCGTGGCTATAAGTCGATTATCAACAAAAGCGACGGCGTATTGGGCGATTATAATGAAAATAACGCCTTCTTTTTTTCGGCCTTTGAAAACGCCGACGCTTGCGCAAAAAACATAAAGTCAAAGGGCGGTAAGTATTCGTTTGATTTTATCGTAAAGGGCAAAAGACAAGGCAAAATACACCTTTCGGTTTACGGTAGGCATAACGTGGAAAACGCCTTAGCGGCGGCAAGTTGCGCAAACCGTATGGGGATTGGTTTTAAGGAGATTAAAGACGGGTTAAAAAACTTCGTCGGCGTAAAACGAAGATTTGAAGAACTAGGTTTGTTAGGTAAAGGTAGGGTAATTGCCGACTACGCCCATCACCCCACCGAAATATCCGCTTGCATAAACTGCGCTAAGGAAATTGCTAAAGGTAAAATATTCGTACTCTTTCAACCGCATACCTATTCGAGAACGCTCTTTTTGAAAAAAGACTTTTTAAGCGTTTTATCTAGCGTGGAAAACTTAGCCCTTTTTAAAACCTTTTCGGCAAGAGAAGTATTCGCGTCGGGCGGTAGCGCGTACGATTTGCATAGACTTCTGCCGGGCAGTCTTTACTTTGAAAACGTGGATGCGCTAGTAGAATATTATTCAAAAATTCTTGGCAAAAAAGACTTGCTATTAGTGCTTGGCGCAGGCGACTTATATTACTTAGTAAAAGACAAAATTCGTAAATAATCAACTTATAGGCGGTTAAATAAATAAAAAGCGGGCAAACTCAAAGGTTTGCCCGCTAACTTTTTGCGATTAGCCGAGTAAGTCTATTAAAAGGTTGTCTACGTGTTCTTTTTTGTTAAATTTAACGATTTGTTTTTCAATTGCTTCCACAAGGTCGGGCATTGAAGTCTTTTTAAGTGAGTAACTAGATAAGTCCACCGCTTTATTTGCAAGTAGGTTTATCGCCGAAAGATAATTACCGTAACCGTTGTTTATGCAAAAGGTGTCGAGTTGTTTTGCCATGGCGATATTCATAGGTATTCTAAGGTTGGGATAAGAGAACCCTGCAAAAACGATGGGCGCGTTATGCGCTGCGAGTTTATACGCAAGGTCGGTGTTAAGTCCCGAACGGGCAACGTAAACCACGTTGCTAGCCATTCTACCGCCCGTAATTGAAGAAACTTCCTTTTCAGGTCTTGAATTTGACGCCGCCGTGTAGTAAATACCCGATTTTTTAGCGTGTTTAAGGCTTTCAGAATCGTCGTCGATAATAATGGGAACGGCTTGGTAATAAATTAGAACTTGCGCCAAAATCGAGCCGAAAACGTTACCGCCGATAATTGCTACGTGAGTGCTCTTTTTTACGTTTAACTTGTCAATAACCGAAAGGGCGAGCGCGACGTATTCAATATAAACGGCGTCTTCGTCTTTTACGTTTTTAGGTAAGGCGAAAACGTTAGAAAGGTTAGTCGTCGCAAAATCTTTCAAAAAGCCGTTTACGGTTTTGCCCGCAACGTTGAAGTTATAACAGTTGTCGGGTTTGCCCCCTTCGCAAGAAGAACATCTACCGCAAGGCTCAACCGCAGAGATAAAAACCCTATCCCCCTTTTTCAAAAACGCCGATTCTTGCGCCACTTCCGAAATTTGACCAACGCCAAATCTACCGGGGATAAAGGGAGTTTTTACCGACTTGTCTTCACCGCAAATTAAAGAAACGTCGTCTTCAGTAATCAACGCGTGGGTGAGTTTAATCTTAACGCTGTCAAGACCTTCGAGTGGTTCGTGGTGTGGAGTTTTTTCAATTTTCCCAAATTCGGGAACGTGCCAACCTATCATTTGATATCCTTTTAAAGGCGATTAAGTAATTTCGCCCGCAATTTTATAAGTTAATTATATTATATAAAAAGTTTTTTTGCAACTAAAAACAAATTATTCAACCGTGAAAAATGTAAAAACCTTATTAGTTTACCCTTTTTGCTTACCCTTTTCTCACTAATTTGCGTTAAAAAGGCGCAAGCGGAAAAAACTAGATAATTTGATAAATATTTTTTTGTTTTCACGCCGTTAAACGTTTGACATACCCGACAAAATAATATATAATGTATGAGCATAAAATTCTTGTGAGGTGAAAAAATGAAAGCGGAATTACATCCTAATTATAAAATTGTCACCGTTCAGTGCGCTTGCGGAGAAACTTTCCAGACAGGTACTACTAAAAATGCCGACGTTATTAAGGTAGATATTTGCAGTAAATGTCATCCGTTCTTTACCGGCAAGCAGAAACTTGTCGATACTGGCGGACGCGTTGATAAATTCAAAAAAAGATACAATCTCTGATTGTAATAAACTTTTGTCGGCTGCTTAAGCCACAAAGTCGGTTTTTCAGCCCTAAGTATTGAATGACTTGGGGCTTATTTTTTAATTTTTGGGCGTTAGTTACAAGAGAGCCTTATCGTGTATAATTGAACTATGAAAGAAAAAGAAAATTGTAAAAAACAGCCGTGCAAAACTTCAATCGGCGGTCAAGCCGTATTAGAAGGGGTTATGATGCGCGGTAAATCAGGCATAGCGACCGCCGTTCGTGATAAGGACGGCGTAATTCGTCTTGAAGCCGATAGGTTACAACCCCAAACGAATAAAATTGCCAAAATCCCCGTGATAAGGGGTATGGTTAATTTTATTTCGTCAATGGTTACGGGCGTAAAAATTCTCATGCGGTCGGCGGAAGTCTACGGCGAAGAAGAGCAGTCCGAGCCTAGCAAATTTGAAAAATGGCTAGCGGATACCTTTAAAGTTGATATAATGAGCGTCGTAATATTTTTAGGCGTAGCGCTCGGTTTAGCCTTTTCAATAGGCTTGTTTTTTATCATTCCCCATTTTCTCGGTAAACTTTTCTCTGATTTAGTTACCGACCAACTCATTTGGGTAAACTTGTTTGAAGGTTTAATACGAATTTTAATTTTCGTAGCATACGTACTGTTGACGTCTTTAATGAAGGATATCCGCAGGACGTATATGTACCATGGCGCGGAGCATAAAACGATAACCGCCTACGAAAAGGGACTTGAACTCACCGTTGAAAACGTAAAAACTTGTAAAAGAGTGCACGACAGATGCGGAACGACTTTTATGTTCTTCGTAATGTTTATAAGCATTTTAGTCTTTTCTATCTTCGGCGCAATTTTTCCCATGCTCACCAACGGCTTTTTAAAACTCATTGCAAAACTTGCGCTCCTTCCCTTAGTTGCAGGTCTTTCGTACGAACTTTTAAAACTTCTCGCATTGACCGACTGTTGGGTATTTTATCCCTTAAAACTTCCGGGACTTTTAATTCAAAAAATTACGACGCGCGAGCCCGACGACCAAATGATAGAAGTGGCAATCACG
Source organism: Clostridia bacterium (assembly GCA_017466825.1). Lineage (GTDB taxonomy): Bacteria > Bacillota > Clostridia > Christensenellales > Borkfalkiaceae > UBA10281. The sequence goes on along the minus strand of JAFTTJ010000001.1, from coordinate 109,624 downwards.
GCGTTTAAAAAGGTTTTAAAGATGGACGAAGACGAAAACGAGCCCACTTGCAAGTTCGTCGTGCCCCAAAAGGTAAGCGAACTCACTAAAAGCCTTAAAGAAGAATTTAAAAAATCTAATATTGACGAATCCGACGCCGAGTGGCTTATATGCTTTGTAACGGGTTTAAAAAGGAGCGAACTTTCGTCTGAAAAACTCGTTTCGGCAACCCAAATTGATAAAATTAACGACTTAAAAACTCAAAGACTTACGGGCAGACCACTTTGGTACGTTCTTGGCGAATGCGACTTTTACGGCTATCTTTTAAAGGTGGACGAAAGGGCTCTTATTCCCCGTCCGGAAACTGAAGAACTCGTTTTAAAAGCGGTTGAAATTTGCTCTGAAAATAGCAGGGTTTTAGACCTTTGCACGGGTAGTGGGGCAATCGCTTTGGTTATAAAAGCAAAGACGGGCGCAAGCGTTACGGCAAGCGATTTTTCTGAAAACGCCTTGTCGCTCGCAAGCGAAAATTTCAAAAAACACGGGCTCGAAATCGAACTTATTCACAGCGATATGTTTGAAAAAATCGACGGCAAGTTCGACCTTATCGTGTCCAATCCCCCCTATATAAAAACTCAGGATATCGACGGTTTACAACCCGAAGTAAAAGGCTTCGAGCCTATTTCCGCTTTAGACGGCGGTGTTGACGGACTCGACTTTTATAGGGTTATTGCAAAGGGCGCAAAAGAGCGTCTTTCAAGTGGCGGAGCGTTGCTTTTAGAAGTTGGTATAAATCAAGCCGAAGACGTAAAAGCCTTGCTCGAAGTCGATTATCGCGTAGAAATCATTAAAGATATCAACGGAATTGACCGTATAATTAAGGCGGTGCTTTTATGATAAACAAACTCAGCGCAATATACGAAAGGTTTGAAAAATTATCCGAACTCGTATCCGATCCCGACGTTATAAAAGACATTGAACTTTGGCAAAAATACGTCAAGGAAAGAGCGGAAATCGAAGAGACGGTAAACAAATATCTCGAATATAAAAAAGTCGAAGAAGACGGCAGGGGAGCGGAAGAACTTTTAAAGAGTGAAACCGACCCCGAAATGAAAATGATGCTTGAAGACGAGTATTATTCTTGTAAAAAAAGACTTGCCGAAATTACCGACGAACTCAAAATTTTACTTCTTCCTAAAGACCCTAACGACAACAAAAACGTTATCGTCGAAATAAGGGGTGGCGCAGGCGGTGAAGAAGCCGCGTTATTTGCATACGAACTTTACAGAATGTACGTAAAATACGCCGAGAGCAACCGTTGGAAGACCGAAGAAATCGATTCTAACAGCACCGAACTCGGCGGTATAAAAGAAGTCGTCTTTTCAATTAGCGGAAAGGGCGTATACAGTAAACTCAAATACGAAAGTGGCGTTCATAGGGTACAGAGAGTTCCCGATACCGAATCGCAGGGCAGAATTCACACGTCGACCGTAACGGTTGCCGTTCTACCCGAAGCCGAAGACGTCGAAGTTCATATCGACGAAAAAGATTTAAAAGTCGACACTTACCGTTCTAGCGGAGCGGGCGGTCAGCACGTCAATAAGACTGAGTCTTGTATTCGTATGACTCATATCCCCACGGGCATAGTCGTTACTTGTCAAGACGAGCGTTCGCAAATCAAAAACCGCGAAAAGGCTATGAAGGTTATGAAGAGCCGTCTTTTTGATTATTACAACACCAAATATCAAAACGAGTACGCCGCAAACCGTAAAAACCAAGTCGGCACGGGCGACCGTTCGGAAAGAATTAGGACGTATAATTTCCCCCAAGGAAGAATTACCGATCACAGAATAGGCTATACGATTTATTCGCTTGAAGATTTTCTTATGGGCAACATAAACGATATGATTGAAGCGCTCGCAATAGCCGATAGAGAAGCAAAACTCTCATCACAGGAGAACGATTAATGAAAGTTTCTACAAAAGTAGGAAGGATAGAACCTTCCGTAACGCTTGAAATTTCGGCAAAAGCCAAGGCGCTAAAAAGCGCGGGTAAAGACGTAGTAGCCTTTACCGCGGGCGAACCCGATTTCAACACTCCGGAATATATTATTAAGTCGGCGGAAGACGCATTGCGTAGCGGTAAGACTAAATATACCCCTACCGCAGGTATTCCCGAACTCAAAAAGGCGATAGTTGGAAAACTTAAAAAGGAAAACGGTTTAGACTACGCGCCCGAAAATATCGTAGTTTCGTCGGGGGCTAAAAGTTCGCTCTATCACGCTTTTTGCGCTATTTTAGACGAAGGGGACGAAGTGATTATCCCCGCCCCGTATTGGATAACTTACGTCGAGCAAGTAAGGCTTGCAGGCGGAGTTTGTAAAATTGTCAATACGGACGAAAAGTCGGGCTATAAGTTGACTAGCGAGCAATTTGAAAGGGCAATAACCCCCAAAACCCGTTGCGTACTCATCAATTCGCCGTGTAATCCTACGGGCGTAGTTTACACCAAAGCCGAACTCTTATCTATCGCAAAAGTAGCCGAAAAACACGGCGTCGCAATAATTTCCGACGAAGTGTATGAAAAACTAGTTTTCGACGGCGAAGAGCATATTTCAATCGCTACGCTCACCCCGTACGCAAAAGACAACACGATAGTTATCAACGGCGTTTCAAAGACCTACGCAATGACGGGTTGGAGAATAGGTTATATGGCTTGCCCTATCGAAGTTGCGAAGGCGGTTTCGGCAATGCAAGGCCATACCACTAGCAACGCTTGTTCATTTGCTCAATACGCGTCGGCAACGGCGATAAACGGCGGAGAAGAATTTATAATCGATATGGTTAAAGAGTTCGACGATCGCAGAAAACTTTTGTATAAAGGCTTAACTCAAATCGACGGCGTTAAAGTGGTTTATCCCAAGGGCGCGTTTTACGTTTTTGCCGACGTCTCGGCGTTTTTTGGCAAGAGTTATCAAGGTAAAAAAATTACGGGTAGCGTAAGTTTTGCAGACCTTTTACTCGGTAAAGGCGTTGCGGTTATTCCCGGGCTTGCCTTTGGCGACGACAATAGCGTAAGGCTTGCGTACACGGTATCTACCGCCGATATTTTAAAGGGAATCGATGCTATTAAGGCTTTTATAAGCGAACTAGAATAAAATATTTAAAATTTTATTAAAATATTTTAAAAAACCCTTGAAAAATTTATTATTTTAGTTTACAATATAGAAAAGAGAAACGGAGGACACGTTTTATATGATAAAACTCATTTACGGCCCTAAGGGCTTTGGCAAAACCAAAATCATTAAAGACAACGTAAACGCTGCTGCAAAAGACGCGAAAGGTAACGTAGTATTTATCACCGACGAAAAACTTTATTCGGTTGATATCGATCTCAATGTAAAATGCGTATTTACTGAAGAATACGACGTTGCTAGCGTAACCGCATTTGCAGGTTTCGTACAAGGTCTTATCGCAGGCAATAGCGATATCGAACATATATTTATCGACGGTATTAAGAGAATTACCGGTGAAAGAAATCTTGACGCATACGAAGAGTTCTTTGCAGACCTTGAAAAGATTGCAAAGGAAAATGACGTTAAAGTTGAACTTACCGTAAGCGCAACCAAGGAAGAACTTCCTAAATTTATGCACGCTTATATCGCTTAATTTTAAACCTAAAAAGCATATTAAACCGACGGAAATCCGTCGGTTTTTTTTGCGTGGTTTTTTAAGTTTAAGGTCGTTATAAGGATAAGCCTTTTTAACGAAAATTTAAATAATCTATCATTATATAATAGTTCTCACCAAAAAAGCATTAAAAAATTAAAAAAAGTGTGAAAAATTTATGGAAAAACAGCAAGTGGGGGTTTAGTTCATTGACAAAAAACTTTTTTTAGGGTATAGTGTATAGTGCTATTATATGTAATGTGGTGGATTATGTTCGGTTACGTAAAGCCCGATATGCCTTATCTTTACAAAAAGGATGAAACCTTATATAACGCTTTATACTGCGGAGTATGTAAAAGTATAGGTAGGCAATGCTCTCAAAGGGCAAGGCTTTCACTTACTTACGACATAGCCTTTTTTTCGGCGCTCGTTCATAACCTTGCAGGCGAAGACGTCAAAATCGTAGACGAGCGTTGCGTTTCCCATTGGTTTAAAAAAAGACCTATGGTTGCAAAGGGCGATAGGCTTACCGACTTATCCGCTCAAATAAACGTAGAACTCGCTTACTATAAGATAAAAGACGATATTATAGACGGTGGCGGTGGCAAAGCCAAACTTTGGTTTTTTGAAAGTTCGCATAAAAAGGTTTTAAAAAATCATCCTGAAATCTCGCGTATTATTGAAAGTAATTACGACGATTTATTTAAACTCGAACAACAAAAATGTTCTAGTATCGATATGATATGCGAGCCATTTTCCATGATGATGCAAAGCCTTGCAAAGTACGCCATAGGCGAAAAATTTACCCCTAGCGCGGGCAAACTTTTCTACTTTCTAGGCAAGTGGATATATTTAATCGACGCCTTGGACGACTATGAAAAGGACGTTGAAAAGGGTAATTTCAACTGTCTTTATTACGCTTACGGCGAGCAAAAAACGGTTAAGGAAATGATGGAAAAGAGCGGAAAGGATTTATCTTTTACCTTTTCGGACGTCTTTGCAAACTTAAAGATGAGCATAGCCGAGTGTAAATTTTATTTTAATCACGATTTAATCGATAACGTTTTACTTCGCGGTATACCTGACGTTACCTTGCGCATATTAAAAAAGGCAACTGAAAAAGAGCCGATTAAAAGCGACAAGTAGTAAAAGTCGAAAATTTAGATAAAAGGAAGATAATATGAACGATAAATATCAACTGTTCGGACTGACTGAGTCTTGTACGGACGAAGAACTTGAAAAAGCTTATAAAACCCGTAGGGAAATTTACGCGGAAGATAGGTTTTTAGAAGGCGAAGCGGGCAATCTCGCCGCCAAAAAACTCACCGAACTCGACCTTGCTTATAAAGAAATTATAGCGGAGAGAAGAGAAAGGACGTCTTCTAATCAAGAAAATACGGGCGCGTTTGCCGAAGTTGAACAACTTATCAAAGAAGGCAAACTTCACGACGCGCAACAAAAACTCGACGATTTCAACGAGAGAAACGCCGAGTGGCACTATCTTCAAGCGGTAGTTTTTTACAAGAAAAATTGGAATAACGAGAGTAAAAAGCAACTTGAAATAGCAATCGAAATGGATCCGACTAACGCCAAGTATAAAAATTCTTACAATAAACTTGAAGAAAAAATTAAGGCAGAGTCAAACAAGACGTTTACGAGTTATACAAACGGCGAACCCAACTACCAATACGAAGAGCAACCCGCTCAAATGGGTGGCGATTATTGTTGTCAATGGTGTTGCGAAATGGCGGTTTGTAACGCAATGCTCAACTGTTTTTGTAACGGTTGCGGTTAATGGCAGATGAAAAAATCTAAAGAAATAGCGCTTTGCGCAATATGCGCGGGGTTTTCGCTAATTTTTATGCTTGCGGGCGCATTTATAAGCGTGCTTGATTACTCGGCGATTTTTATGGCGAGTATGACAACTATGGTTTTGCTTGCAAAAAAGAGTTGGAAAGGCGGACTTATGACCTACCTTGCAACCCTTTGCCTTTCAGCAATCTTTTTCGTGGGCTATCGCCCCGAATTGGTGCTTACCTATGGTATATTTTTCGGAATCCATCCTACCGTAAACTATATTTTCAAAGAGAAAAACTTTAATCAAGTTTTAGCGTTTATTATAAAATTAGTGTGGTTTATAGGCTCAGTCCTACTAATTTATACCTTATTTAGCGCATTTTTGTTTGAAGAAAGCGTTTTAACAAACCAAACTTTCCAAAAATACGCATATTTAATACTTGCGGCGGGTAGTGCGCTTTTGTTTGTGGCGTACGACTTTATTATGATAAGATTTCAAACCGCAATAGATAAAATTGTCGAAAAACTCAAACTTTAAGGGTGAATCATGTTAAAAAACGAAGAACGCGTGGGGATAGTAAGCCGACTCGGGTCTAACGGAGAAGGCATTATAAAAGACGGTGACTATACCGTATTTTTACCGTACGCGCTTCCTAACGAAAAAATTAAATATAAAGTTTTAAAGGTTAAAAAGAACGTCGTTTTTGCAAAGGCGTTGGAAGTTTACACCCCTGCGGAAGAAAGGGTAAGACCTGCTTGCTCGGTCTACGAAAAATGCGGTGGATGTCAACTCCAACATCTTAAATATAAACTTCAGTTAAAACTCAAAAGCAAAATCGTAAAAGACTGTTTTTCAAAAATCGCCTTTATCGACGCTAGCGTACCGCTCACCGAGCGGAGCGAACTCGAATACGGCTACCGTAACAAACTTCAACTTCCGGTCAGAGCAGAAAATTTCGGTTGTGAAATCGGTTTTTTTGCGTCGGGAAGCCATAGGATTGTTCCTATAAACAGTTGCCCAATTCAACCCGAATGGTGCACGAGAATTATTAAAGCGGTTAAAAAATACGTTAAAACAAACGATATTTCAGTTTATAGCGATAAGCAGGGCGCAGGGCTTTTAAAACACGTCGTAGTAAGGGCGGTAGACGGAAAACTACTTATAACTTTCGTAATAAACGGCGACACGTTACCTTGCGTTAATCAACTTATAGCCATACTTAAAGAGTATTTTAACGATTTTAGCCTTTTTGTCAACGTAAACAAACTCGGCAACAACGTAATCCTTGGCGAAAGGTTTATTTGCCTTTTCGGTAAAGATAAAGTTATGACTACCGATTGCGGTATTAAATACGAAATGGGCCCCGAGTCTTTCATGCAAGTCAACGATAACGTAAGAAGGCGCATTTATTCCGAAGCAGTCAAAATTTCTGGCGTTGACGAAAACACCGTCGTAATCGACGCTTATAGCGGTGCGGGTATGCTTACTGCAATCTTCGCTCAAAAGGCTAAAAAAGCGGTTGGTATTGAAATCGTAAAAGAAGCGGTTGACTGCGCCGACGCGCTTAAAAAACTCAATTCGCTCGACGGAAAAATGCAAAACGTGTGCGCCCCGTGTGAAGAAGCGTTGCCGGAAATTATGCAACGTGAAACTGAAAACGGCGAAAATACGGTGCTCGTTTTAGATCCGCCTAGACAAGGCGTGGACGAAACGCTTATTCAATCGATAATAAAGTGCAAACCGCAAAAAATAGTTTACATATCTTGCTCACCGCAAACGCTTGCGCGCGACGTTGGGCTTCTTACAGACACCTTAACTTGGCAAAACGGAGAACTCGTTAAAAACGAAAGTCCTAGTCCAACTTACAAACTCGTTTCGGTTAAACCCTACGATATGTTCCCTCAAACAAAGCACGTCGAGACACTCGTAGTTTTACGCACGAAATCGTCGAACGACCGTTCGGCTTTATCACCAGCACCCGGAATAGGGAATTTGAAGTAAATAACAATTTTTTCATTTGAAACGGCTATGCTGTCCACAAAAGTGGCAAGTAGCCGTTTTTTATATTCGGAAGAATCCGCATTCGGGCTTTTGATAAAGCCTTCGAGTGCGGTTTTTATTTTATCAGGCTCCACGACAATAGAAACAGGGGTAGAAAGCCGTTTAATCTCGCCGTCGAGAAAACCTTCACGGGAATCAAGCTCGCGCGATTTCAAGGCAAATGTCGCTTTGTCGAGAGCTTCGGAAAGATAAAGGTCAAGAAGACGAGCCTTCTGGTTCCGAACCTTTTCAAGTTCCTTTCTGTAGGCGTTCGCATCGGCCGCATTATTCTGCGCGTTTTGCTTGCGTTGCTTTAACCGAACGGAGAGTTCAGCGACAACCCAATCCATAGTAGCCTGCGAGAAAAGCACGTTCTCGATAGCAGAAAAAACAAAGGTCTCGAGAACATCCTTCCTGATCGAGCGCAAGTGGCAACGCTGAAGAACCACGTCAGGTTCGTGCCGGCGATTATGCTTCATGGGGTCTTTGCGAGCGCAACGATAGAACCGCGCCTCGTAAAGACGGTCCGCGCCGTTTCGGGACTTATATTCCTTTTTGCTTTTGAACCCGAACAGATGCGAACCGCAATGGGCGCAAAACAAATAACCAGTCAGGATATAGTCGTCTTCCTTAACGCGAGGACGCGGCCCGCGTTTCCGTGCCAGCGTGGCATTATGCACGCGCCAAAACACATCAGCATCCACGATAGGCTCGATAGCGTCCTCGATAATGATAGGCTCCTGCCCCACCTTGGAACGGAGACCGTAAGAGAAACGCCCCACCAGCATGGTGTTCGTCGTCATGTGCGCGATAAATGCCTCGTTAAAATACGAACCGCGCCGAGTACGTAAGCCTTGACTGATAGCCCACCGTGTGACATCGGCGTAAGAAGAACCGCCATCAAGACGGCTGAAAATTTCACGGATAACGGCCGCTTCTTCGGGGATAGGGACGTAGCGCATCTGCTCGTCCACACGATAGCCGTAAGGCACAGGGCCGCCATTATGCTGCGCTTTCAGCGCAACTTCCTTCTTGCCTTTGCGGACTTCACGCGAAAGGTTCCGAGAATAATACTCTGCCATACCCTCAAGCACGGCTTCCATCATAACCGACTCGGGGGAGTCGTCTAACGGTTCCAGCACCGAGATAACACGAACGCCGTGGGTTTTCAGTTTATGACGATAGACCGCTGAATCATAGCGGTCACGGGCGAAACGGTCCAGCTTGTGGACAACGACCGCGCGGAACGTTCCCGACGCGGCATCGGCAACCATATTCTGGAAGTCCTCACGGTTGTCGTTCGTTCCAGAACGGGCCTCGTCGATATAGAATTTTTTAATGGTGTGACCTTCCCGGGCGGCCCATTCCGTAATGGCGCGGACTTGCGCCTCGATAGAATAGCCGTCCCTTTGCGCTTCGGAAGAAAAGCGACAGTAGCCTACAACATCCATAAGTCAGTCCTCCTCGATTTCGTCAGAATTGTCTTCTTCGGTTTCCATCGCCTCACGCGCCGACCGTTCTGCCTGCAGGCGAATATTTACGTCACGAACATAAGCCGCAAGGGTGGAATACCCTGACCAGCCAAGACAAGCCGCGATACCGATGCAGAGCAGAGACGAAATCAAATTGACGAAAAACAATACGATGCCGGCGACTAAAGCAACGCCAGCAATGACCAAAAGCGTGATGCCTACTTTATACGGGTTTTTCATTAGAACCACCCCCAAAGTCGTCGTGCGCAGAACGGAGCTTTGCCAAATTGAGAATCATCTCGAGGCTTTCCAGCGAGCTGATACCTTCCAGAGCGAAAAGTATTTCGATTTTCGTGCGTACAGGTTCGGCGACCGAATCCGCCAAGGATTGAGTAACAGCACCGTCAGCGTGCTGGGTTTCCTGATAAAAATCGTGGCGCAATGACGAAACGAAATCTGTGTAGATTTCTTCGGCAGATTTACCAAGTAGATAATCAACGGAAACACCGAAGAAGTCCGCAAAGATGCGGGCATTTTTTGTGGTTAAGTTCCGTTTCCCGTTTTCGATATGGGTGATTTGCGTGTGGCTTATTCCTACCTTTTCAGCCAGAGCGCGAATAGTGAGACCGCGCGAAACGCGCAATTCTTTGAGTTTAGACATAAGTACCTCCGTTTTCATTTAGTAACCAAATTATAGCACAAAAACAAATCCTGTTCAATCAGTTTTGCAAAGAGAAACCAAAAAATTTGAAAAAATCTTAAAATATTTTGAGAAAATCCCCAAAAAAGTGTTGACAAATAGAAACCAAACGATTATAATTAAGAAAAATGGTTGCAAAGAGAAACCAAGCAACCGCAACGGAGGACGTTAAAAATGATTTGGAACAAAGACTACGAAACCGTACCCAGCGCAATGAGCTATGCAACCGAACAGCAAAAAGAGCAAATCAAAAAGGCTCTCGATTACGCAAAAGGGAACGTGACCGATGGCTACGCAAAGGAAGACGACGAATTCATCGTAATAACGGTGGAGGGATACAAGTGCATCGCCTTAATTACGAGCGAATGGAACCCCATCGAAATCTGCGAGCGAGTATTCCCGTTTGACGACGAACGCATCTACCCCATGCAAGAAATCGAAATGACCGTAAACTTCAAACAATACCGCGCAGGGAGGGATTACTAATGGGACGCTATCAACCACGCACATACGAACAGGTAATGCAATACTGCGAAGACACCCAGACGAGCAAAGACGGAATCCTTCGCCTTCTTCGATACTACACCGACACACTCGGATGGGGGATGCAAGCCAGCCTCGACTACGTCGCTGAACTTTTCGAGAACGGAACCATTCAACAAATCAAGGAGATAAGGTAATGGCTTTGACGAAAGACCAAGCAATCGAAAGAGCCTTCGATACTTGCAACTTGCTCGGCGGAGAATCGCTGGACATTTACGCGGTACTTTACAGATACAAGGCTCTGCGGGATTTGCCCGAAAACGAACTCGACGAAATATACGAACAGATAGCCGAAAGGCTCGGGTTTTAACAAAGTCGAAATGCCGGCAACGGCATCGCGGGGGGACGGCCTACCCCGCCTGAAGATGACAGGCTACGGAGGTAAAACAGAATGAATAAAATCACGGAATCGGTAAAGTCGGAAAAGGGGTTCTACGTGGGTGACATTTACTACGTATTAGCAGACAAATTATATCACGGCGTGTGGGGCGAGGCGCACTACCACGACGGGAAATACAAAGACCCTGAAACGGGGTTCGAATTTGCAGTAGCAGGCACCGCCTACGGCGACGGCGAATACTGCGACCAAGACGGAAACGCCTACGGAGTCGACGCGGGCGTTATAGGAATCGTCCCGCTTGAATTAGTAGCCGACTTCTCTGGGTGTGAAAACGGGAGAGTCTGTATGGGCGCGGGGATTGCTAACTTCACAGCAGACAACGGATGCTTTGAAATAGGAACGCCGAAAGACGGAACTATTCTGATAGACACTCGCGCTGAATGCGAAGAAGACGAGTGGGAGGACGACTGATGGCGGAACAAGTCTACAAGACTACATACACGGCAAACCACCGAGGCCAAAAATGGACAGCGCATCACATCCTACTCGCGAAGAACGCAAGAGCCGCAATCGTCAAAACAAAGCAATTCGTGAAGAAATACCTTCACTACACCGCCACAAACGTGACGGCCGAACCCATAGGAGATAAGAAATGAACGCATCACCAGAAGAAAGCATCAAGCGCATTCAGCGCGAAATCTTGACAACGAAAACGGAGATAGGGAACGTCGAACGTTTCCGCGAAACGGTAGAAAAGGCAATCGCTGAACTCACCGGGAGAAAATACGCACCGCTCGATAAAGCACTCAAGGAGTACGGAACCTTCGGCGAAATTCACAACGCCTACGGGTACGATTATATAAGCGAGAAACGGTTCCGAAACCTTAAAAAACTCCACGATGAAAGACAGAACGACCCTACGGGAAGATTAACCGCAGACGTTCTCGAATTTATCGACCGACGACTTAATGACCTGCGCGGGCATTTACAGATAATGGAACGCGCGCAGGAACAGTACCAAAGCGAACTCAAAAATAAAAATTGATATAAAAGGAGACAAAAAAATGAAGTACCAAACCGCAGAGAGCGTAACGCTCGGACACCCCGACAAGTTAAGCGATTACATCGCTGACCGCATTCTTGACGAATGCTTGAAACAAGACCCCGAAAGTAGGGTCGCCTGCGAAGTAATGCTGTCGCACGAAGTGATGATGGTGGCAGGTGAAATCACCACCAAGGCAAAAGTGGACTACCAGCAGATAGCGGAGAACGCAATCAAGGAGGCAGGGTACGAACCCCCGGAAAGTTTCGTGGACGATATCGTGGAACAAAGCCCTGACATCAATCAGGCGGTCAACGAAGACCAAAGCAAAGCACAAGGCGCAGGCGACCAAGGAATTATGTACGGCTACTCAACCAGCGAGACCTTCGACTGCTTACCACTCGCAACGAGCCTCGCGCATCGTTTGACCGAACAGATGATGAAAGCGATGAAGACCGCACCCATCAAGCTCGGTCCCGACGGCAAATCTCAAGTAACAGTCGCCTACACCGCAGACGGAAAATACAGCCACGTCGCATCGGTTCTGGTTTCCATCCAACACGGCGAAGACGTAGACGACGCGACCGTTCAGAAAGAAGTCAAGAAGCTGGTAATTGACCCCGTTCTGGAAGATTTCATCACCGAACAAACCGAAGTAATCATCAACCCGAGCGGTAGGTTCGTGCTTGGCGGTTTCAAAGCCGACACAGGACTCACCGGGCGCAAACTGATGGTTGACACCTACGGCGGACTTGCCAAACACGGCGGCGGAGCCTTAAGCGGAAAAGACCCTTCAAAAGTGGACCGTTCAGGCGCATACATGGCGAGGTACATAGCGAACGCAATCGTCGCGGCGAACCTTGCAGAAAAGTGCGAAGTTTCACTCGCCTACGCCATCGGCAGAGCAGAACCTACGATGGTCAACGTGGACACTTTCAAAACATGGAACTACGCGCCCGATCGTTTTATAGCAAGCGCAGTCAGAAAGACCTTCGACATTACACCTGCAGGCATCATTAAAACGTTAAAATTAAAAGAAACGCGCTATGCATCGGCGGCAGCACACGGACATTTTAACTACCACGAAGATGGAACGCAATTCCCGTGGGAGGACGTGGACACCGACACCATAGTAAGATTACAATACAACCTGCGCGAGGCACTCGACGATGATACGAGTAATTGAGTTATTCGCCGGGATAGGCGCACAAGCGGCCGCGCTTGATAGAATCGGCGCGGAATGGGAATCCGTAGGCATCGTGGAAATCGACCCCTACTGCGTGACAGCATACAACGCAATCCACGGAACGAACTGGGAGCCGAGCGACATCACCAAAATAGAGAAACTCCCGGAATGCGACCTTTTAACTTACAGCTTCCCCTGCACGGACATAAGCACGGCAGGAAAGCAGAAAGGGCTGGGAGAGGGTAGCGGAACGAGAAGCTCCCTATTGTGGGAAGTTTATAGGCTACTCACCGCATACACCGATGGGGGGGGAACCTGCCGAAATACCTTCTCATGGAAAACGTCAAAGCTCTGGTCGGAAAACGGTTCAAGCCAGACTTCGACAAATGGCTCGACAAGCTCAAAGAGCTGGGCTACACGACCTACTGGAAAGTTCTCAACGCGACGGATTACGGCGTACCGCAGAACAGAGAACGCGTGTTTGCGATTTCGATACTGCACGACGACGAGGGATACGAATTCCCAGACCCCGTACCCCTCCGCAAGAAACTCAAAGACGTGCTGGAACCCGAAGTCGACCCGAAATACTACATAAGCGTAGATGCGATACACTCAAGGTTGGAAAGCAACTTCACACACCGAAACCGTTCAATCATACGCGGGGGGGGGGATTTGCAGAACCCTGACGGCGCGGGAATTCAAAGAACCGACGTGTGTCGCACTATCAGAGTCGGAGGACGCGGAAGCAGAGATGCCAAGCACCGATGGGACATTATAGTTCAAGAAAAGGAGAAATCATGGAAGACAAACAATGCAAACTCGCCGGAAGACTTTCCGGCGGAAAATGGGATAAGATGCACGATATCAGCCGACGGGTCTACGACACCGACGGAATCGCCCCTACAGTCCACACCGCTGGGGGAGGGAACACTGAAGTGAAAATAGTCCAAAGACCGCGTGGAAAGAACGCAGGAGGAATAAAAGAAGCAGAGGTAGCCCCGACCGTAACAGCAAATGCTTTTGAGCAAAACGTGTTCGTGATGGGCGCATTAAGAGGACGGAACCCCGAGAACCCAAACGACAGAACAGCAGGCGCGCCTACAGTTCAAATGCTCGAACTTCGGGACGACGAAGTGACGAACACCATAACTACGGTGCAGAAAGACAACGTCGTAGTAAGCGCAGCGGGGATTTACACGAGAGCATCGAAAGCGTTCCAACGCGGACCGTTGCAAGATAAAAGCAGGTCGATACGCGCAGGATGCGCTGACGCGGGAGTTGTGGTAAAAGAAAGGTTCTTCAGACAAGCGATAGAAACAGTCAAAGCGCATGACGTAAAGCCGGGGGATACCGTAAACGCTTACAATCAAAGCGTGAACGGTAGTGGAACCAGCCCCACGGTGACCACTCGCCCCGAGGGGTTCAAAACGGCGATACTTGCCGTCGACGAAGCTCTCTGCGTGAGAAAGCTGACACCACTCGAATGCTGGCGACTTTTCGACTTCAGAGACAAAGACTTCTACGCAGCGAAGAAAGCACTCGAAGAAAAGCACTACAACGGAAAAGACAAGGCAAGCTCACAGCTTTATAAGCAAGCAGGGAACACGATAGCCGTCCCCGTCCTTGAGGCGATATTCAGCAAAATAAAAGGGCTGGAATTAGCATGGTAAGGAGGAGAACGGATGAATGGAAAAGAAGTATGAGTGCCTGACTGACAAAGGCGCAAGGACACTCACGGAGAGCGAAATAATCGAGATAAGCTACCCTATAACCAAAGGGATACTACGAACGAAATACAGGCACTACTTGAACCTACAAGACGACATAGGTCAGGAAGTCGCAATGCACGTCTGGAAATCGATGCCCAGATACGACCCGAAAAAAGGTAGGCTGGAAGCGTTCCTTCACGGAATAGCAGAGAACGTGATACATAACCAGATACGCACAGCGCAGCGTAGGGAAAAGAGAATAACGCCACTAACCGACGAAATGATAGCGGTTCTCGAAGCCCCGGCAGTAGAACCGGGAGAGACGGAAGACTTCGAGCAAATGGTCGCCGAGTTCAAAAAGGTTTTAACACGAATCGAACGAACCGCACTCGACCTTAAACTAAACGGAGAGAGCAACGTCGAAATCTACAACAAATTATACCGCCCGAAACCATACAAGAAGACCATAGGTCAAGCAATGTCACGGTTCTGGGAGAGAGTAAAGGACAAATACGAAAAATGGAGGACGAACAGATGCAAGTAAACATCGCAAAAATCAAAGGCTTGATGGCTGAACACGGCGAAACACAGCAAGACCTTGCAAGGGTGCTGGGGTGCAGCGTGACGACGGTCGGAAACTACATGACCAGCAAATCGGTAATGAGAGTGGACGACGTAGGCAAAATCGCGGTGCATTACGAAGTAAGCCCGCTTGACCTTTTGAAGAAAACCGAAGCATAAATTTTTTTGCAAGTTATGGTTTCAAATACCAACCAAACACAAGGAGGTGATACAATGGACGAAACCACGAAAAATACGGTAGAGGCCGAGAAGACGGACGCTTTCTTCGAATGGCTACTCGACGAACTACTGAAAGGAGGTGCAGATTTATGACGTGTCCCTGTTGCGACGAAGAAATGGACTTCAACCAAGAAACCGGCGAATGGGAATGCTCTGAATGCGGATATACCGAGCAGAGATAACCCGAACCCAAAAAGAACCATGAACCAAAAAAATAACAAATCGGAGGTAAAAAAAACATCATGGAAATCAAAGTAGTAATTGCGCTCGACGAAAGAACGCACGAAACCCTGAACAGGCTCGCGGATGCGCTGACCAAGGAAATGACCATCAAGGTGGCAGACTCGCAGGCTACGCACGAAAAAACACCTAAAAACGCGAGCGTAAGCAACGGCAAGAAGAAAGCCGAAGAAGAACTCAAGAAAAAGCCCGACGGCGAAAATAAGCCTGTTTCTGACGGCGTAGCGGGCAAAGACGAAGAATGGACGGATGCGGAAAAGGCGGAAGCCTTAAAAGCTGCTGAAGAAAGCGGAGACTGGACCGATAATACCGACCAGAGAATCCCGATCGTTTCCATCGAGGAATTGCGCGGACTTGCCGCGGACGTGAAAACAAAGAAAGGAACATCGGACCCCGTCAAGAAACTTCTCGAGAAGTTCGGCGCGAAAAAGCTGTCAGACATCCCCGAAGAAAAAACGGCCGCATTCGCTAACGGATTAAAGGAGATACTCGATGCCTGATATTCACGCAAAGTTAAGCGCGAGCGGTTCCGACCGGTGGATGCACTGCCCGGGTAGCGTAGTTCTGGAAGAATACTTCGAAGATGAGGGTAGCGAATATGCCAGCGAGGGAACACAGGCCCACGCGATAGCGGAAACGCGAATGAGGGCAAGGCTTGACCCCACACCGCAAAACGTAAGAAACGCAGAATACGCAGAAGAAACAACCGATGCAGAGATGTGGGCGTTCACGGGGCAGTACGAGGACTACTGCTCACAAATAATCGACGGGATGCAACTGCAAGGACGCATCGTCAGAGCCTACGTAGAACAGCGCGTACAGTTTAACGACTGGGTGCCTGACGGGTTCGGGACGGTTGACTTCTGCGCAGTAGGAGGGGACGACCTTCACATCGTCGACTTCAAATACGGGAAAGGGGTCAAAGTTAGCGCAAAGAACAACTCGCAAATGAGAGACTACGCGCTGGGCTTTCTTCAAGAATTCGCCTTAATTTACGACAATCTGAAAACCGTAACCATGCACATCGTCCAGCCGAGAATTAACAACGTCAGCAGCGAAACGTTGACGGTTGAAGAATTACTCGAATGGGCGGAAAAAGAGCTGAAACCCAAGGCGAAAGTCGCCTACAACAACACAAGAGAATATGCGGCGGGTAAGCATTGCAAGTTCTGCAAAGCCAAAGCCGTATGCAAGGCAAGAGCCAACAGCATACTCGGTAGAATCGCCGACATTTTGATACCATTTTAACGGAGGTATAAAAAAAATGGATTACTTATTGATAGCAAACATCGCGATACTGCCCGTGGCAGTCGCAAGCATTATCATCCTGATGGTTCTTCTGTGCAAAGCAGAGAAGAAACTCGCCAAGTACGGAGAGAGCTGGATGTACAAGAGAAAGGGAGGGAACCGCAGATGATAAACAAAGATATGCTCCGAGACCCTGACCTTCTCGACCCTACCGAAATCGCCGCGCTTTTGCCGGTGTTGGACGAATTCATAGACTGGGCGACCAAAGTGCAGGAATACGCGCTTAAGCAAGCCCTGAACGGCACCGAAATCCCCGGATACAAACTCGTAGAGGGAAAGACCAAGCGAAGAATCACCGACGAGGATGCAGCCGTTAAAGCACTCGTAGCCGCAGGATACAACGAAGCCCTGCTCTACGAACGAAAACTTCTCGCTTTAACAAAACTCGAATCGTTAGTGACGAAGAAGAAGTTCGCCCAAATAGTAGGAGACTACGTAGAGAAACCGAAAGGCGCGCCCGCGCTTGTACCCGAAGACGACCCCAGAGAACCGTATAAAACGGATGCGGCGGAAGACTTCGGGGACGGGTTCGGCGAGAACTTCGACTAAAGGGGGGGGGAATCATGAAAGCCCCCGTCAAAGTCAGAAACCTACCGCACGAACAATGGGTGGAAGCCTACCAAGGCTACTACGTCAGCAACATGGGGCGGTGGTATTCAGAACGGACCGAAAAGGTTCTCAAGCAAGAACCTAACTCGTCAGGATACTACCGCGTAAGCCTGTGGGTAGACGGAAAACAAGTCCGAGCATTTACCCACATCAAAGTGGTGGAACTATTCGGCGATTGCAACGGAACGAGGATACCCGAAAATAACGGAACACTTCGAGAATTGCATCTGTCAATAGACCACTTGAATAGAGACAAGCGGAACAACCGCCAGTCAAATCTTGAACTCGTTTCGCACCGAGAAAACTGTGCGAGAAAATACAAAATTTTTAATTTTAAGGAGGCCAAAAATTATGGCAAACGAAAACAAAACTAACAGCACCAAGGTAGTAACCGGACTCGTAAGATTTTCTTACGTTCACATCTTCAAGCCCGAAGCGGTAGACGAAGACAGCGAGAAAAAGTACAGCATGGCGGTACTTATTCCCAAAAGCGACAAAGCGACCCTTTCCGCGATTAAGGCGGCGGTCGATGCGGCAAAAGAAAAGGGTAAAACCGAGAAATGGAACGGCAAAATGCCCGCAAACTTGAAGACCCCGCTCCGCGATGGCGACGACGAGAGGCCCGACGACGAGGCATACGCAGGACACTACTTCTTCAACTGTTCGAGTAAGCAAAAGCCCCAAATCGTGGATAGCCACTGTCAAGAAATTCTCGACGAAACCGCAGTATACAGCGGATGCTACGGTAGAGTTTCGGTCAATTTCTTCCCCTTCGATGCGAAAGGAAACAAGGGCGTGGCTGCAGGCTTGAACAACGTCCAAAAACTCAAAGATGGCGAATCGCTCGCAGGCGGTAGCACGGCAGAAGAAGACTTCGGCGACGGGTTCGGCGAAAACTTCGATGACGATGACGACTACCTCGATTAAAAAACGCCTTCTGTTCGTCGACATAGAAACGTACTCGGAGGCGGACTTAAAAGAGTGCGGAGTTTACAGATACGTAGAAGACCCCACCTTTGAAGTTCAGCTCTTCGGGTACGCCTATGACGACGACCCGGTCACGGTCGTAGATTTCGCGCAGGGAGAAAAACTCCCGGAAGACGTGCTATTCGACATGCAGAACAACGCTGTAATTAAAATAGCGCATAACGCGAACTTCGAGAGAACGTGTCTGACCAAATGGCTGGGCTTTTACATGCACCCGGCGCAATGGTACTGCACAGCAGTCCGAGCCGCAACGCTCGGATTGCCCCGCAGCCTTGCTGCGGTCGGCGAAGTTCTCGGGCTGGAAGAAGACGACAAGAAAATGGCAATCGGCAAACGGCTGGTTCAGTATTTCGCAAAGCCATGCGCACCCACTAAAACAAACGGTGGGAGACGGCGCAACCTTCCACACCACGAACCCGAAAAATGGTCGCTTTATAAGGAATACAACCGACAAGACGTAGTGACCGAGCGCGTAATATTCAAAAAAATGGAACAGTTCCCACGCATAACCGCCGACGAACACGAACTCTGGTGTCTCGACCAGTGCATGAACGAAGACGGGGTGCTGATTGACACGGAACTCGTCCGCAACATTATCGCCTATTCGGAAAATCACTCGCAAGAGTTGGAAGACCGCGCACGAGAAATCAGCGGAGTAGAAAACCCTTCGAGCTTTCCACAAATACGGCGATGGTTGAAAAGTAAAGGGCTTGACCCCGAGAGCATAGACAAAGACGCGGTAAAAGCCTTAATAAAAGAGTTGAACGGAAAAAAGCCAGAAGTGGTCGAATTCCTAAAAATAAGGCAAGAACTGGGGAAAACCAGCGTAACCAAATATTCAGCGATGGAAAGGGCGTTGTGTAGCGACAACCGAGTACGCGGAATGCTACAGTTCTACGGTGCGAATCGAACAGGACGGTGGGCAGGAAGAATCGTACAACTTCAGAACCTACCGCAAAACAAGCTAAAAGACCTTGACCTTGCGCATCGGCTCGTCAAAGAAAACGACTTCGAAATGCTCGAACTTTTATATGACTCGCCCATGGACGTATTCAGTCAACTGGTAAGAACCGCATTCATAGCAGACGAGGGAAACACCTTCGCCGTAGCCGATTATTCAGCAATTGAGGCGAGAGTAATCGCGTGGCTTGCAGGAGAAGAATGGAGAATCGACGTGTTCAAAACACACGGAAAAATCTACGAGGCCAGCGCGAGTCAGATGTTCAACGTCCCGATCGAACAGATAACCAAAGGGAGCGACCTGCGCAAAAAAGGAAAAATCGCAGAACTCGCGCTGGGGTACCAAGGCTCGGTAGGGGCGATGAAGAAAATGGGCGGAGAAGCTATGGGACTGACCGACGACGAAATGCAAAGCATAGTCGACAGGTGGCGTGCCGCAAACGAGAGCATAACCGCATTGTGGAGAACATGCGAAACGGCAGCGAAAAAAGCAATAGCGCACCCCGGCATAGCAGTCATCATCCAAAAGGGAATAACCTTTCAAATGGTCGGGCCGCATTTATTCGTTAAACTTCCGAGCGGGCGGTCATTGACGTACCAAGACGCTCGACTGGTAAAGTTCGGGATGCGCACAAACATCAAATACAAAGGGCAAAACCAAACCACCCAGAAATGGGAAGAAGTGGACACCTATGGTGGGAAACTTACCGAAAACATCACGCAAGCGGTCGCACGAGACTGTCTCGGCGCGGCGATGGTGCGATTGAGTAAGTGTGGATACCGCCCGAAGTTCCACGTTCACGACGAAGTAATAATAGAGGTTTCCTGTGAAACTGCGGAAGAAGACCTGACGAAAATCCGTGGGATTATGGCACTAAAAGACCTTGACTGGATAGACGGGCTACCGCTTACGGCAGACGGCTATCTAACCGAATACTATAAAAAAGATTAAGGAGAACCAATATGCAAAAAACCATAACGGAGCAGTTCCAAGCAATCTGCAAGGAACAAAACATTAAACCCAAAGAATGCATCAGCGCGATGCGCGCCGTTGCAATCGCGCTCAACCAAGTGGCAGATGCCTACGAAAAAGAGAACCAAAACGAAAAGCCGGATTTTACGACAATCAAAGACGGCGAGCATTTCACCTACAAAGGGATAGAGTTCGTAAGGCTTGGCGAAGAACAGGGCGGCGTTTTATGCGTAACCGCAAAGCTGTGGAAAAAGGAAATAGCCTTCGATAAAGACAACTGCAACAACTGGGCAAAATCGAGTATCAGAAAGACATTGAATAGCAAATTCCTCGCACTTTTGAACAGCGACGACCTTCTGCTCTTTGAGTCCGACTTAATCGCAGACAACGGCGATACCGCCTACGGCAAATGCACCGATAAAGTGGGCCTTCTGTCTTGCGACCTTTTCAGAAAGTACAGAAAATACGTACCGAGATACGACGACTGGGCGTGGACTTGCACCCCGTGGTCGTGTGACACTTCGAGCGCGTACAGCGTGCGCATTGTCACCCCTTCAGGGCATGTCACCAACTACCATGCGGACTACGCGAACGGCGTCGCCCCGGCTTGTATTTTCAGCATCAAATAATCAAAAATCGCGCCCCGAAAGGGGCGCAACCCACCGGGGTGGAAGTACCCCACGAAAACGAAAGGCGCGGAGATTTAAGCAATGGGCGAAATCAGATTAAAACACGGCGCAAAGCTCGAACTGCATATAGCAATAGGGCGAAATCGCCAAGAAACCAAATGGAAAAACAAGACAGTAACGTGGACGGAACTTCTCGAAAGGATATCCGAAACCACGAGAACATATGAGACGGCCGCAGAATACCGAAATATGGGCAAAAACGACCAAGACCGAATAAAGGACGTGGGCGGTTTTGTGGGCGGAATATTAACCGAGGGACGACGTAAAAATGGGTTCGTAAAAGCGCGTAGCATCATAACGCTGGACGCGGACTTCGCAACCCCCGACTTATGGGAAGACACCGCTATGCTGACAACATATGCCATCGCGGCATATTCCACGCATAAGCACAACCCCGAACACCCGAGACTTCGCTTCTTGATACCATTATCAAGAGACGTGACTCCCGACGAATACGAAGCGACCGCACGATGGATAGCGAACGAAATCGGCATCGACTACTTCGACGATACCACCTATGAGCCGGCACGACTTATGTACTGGCCCAGCACGTCAAAAGACGCGGAATACTTCTTCGAGTACGCCGATGCACCCGTCCTTGACCCTGACAAAGTTCTCGCTAAATACACCGATTGGAAAGACACATCGAACTGGCCAGAATCAAGTCGCAGTAAAGGACTTCGAAAAAAGGCGGCGGAAAAGCAAGGAGACCCGCTCGCAAAAAGCGGTTTAATAGGGGCGTTCTGCCGTTCTTACACCATCCAAGATGCAATCGCGACGTTCCTTCCAGAGATTTATACGGAATGCAACACCCCGGGACGATACACCTACAACGGCGGTAGCACGGCGGCGGGGCTTGTGGTTTATGACGATAAATTCGCATACAGCAACCACGCTACCGACCCAGCAAGCGGTCAGCTTTGCAATGCTTTTGACCTTGTCAGAATCCATCTATTCGGGGAAGACGACATAGATGCAAAAGCGGATACCCCTGTCAATAAACTCCCGAGCTGGGGGAAAATGATGGAGCTGGTAGGGCAAGACGAGAACGTCAGGGCAACAATAGGCGAAGAAAAAATCGCCCAAGCAAAAGCAGAATTCGGCGACGACTTCCAAACAGGCGACGACAACGAATGGCTGAAAAAGCTCAAGACGAATAAGGCCGGGGGCTATGAACCAACAATATCAAACCTTAAGCTGATACTTCAGAACGACCCGAACCTTAAAGGGATACGCGGTCGGGACCGTTTCAGCGACAGATATATAGTGGAGGGTTCGCTCCCTTGGAAGCGTGAAAGTACCGCAAATACATGGACAGACACAGACGATGCAGGGCTACGTGACTACATAGAATCGGTGTACGGCATCGAAGCGAAAGGCAAGCTAATAGACGCGCTCGCTTTGATTTTTGAGGAGCGCGCCTTCCACCCCGTCAAAGATTTTATCGAAGAACAAACGTGGGACGGAACGCCCAGAGTGGAGACCGTGCTGATTGACTATCTGGGGGCGAAAGACACGCCCTACGTGAGAGCTGTTACAAGGAAGACGCTGGTCGCAGCCATAGCCCGAGTTTATAACCCGGGATGCAAGTTCGACTACATGCTCACCATCGTAGGAAGACAAGGCGTGGGGAAAACCCTACTCGTCAAACAACTGGCACACAAATGGGGGAGTAACACCCTTTCGGACATCCGAGGGAAAGAGTCCTACGAAGCTCTGGACGGCGTGTGGATAATGGAAATGGGCGAACTTGCGGCCTTGAAGAAAGGCGACCGTGATGCCATAAAAAACTACATCAGCAAGCAAGAAGACACCTACAGAAAAGCGTACGCGCGAAACGTCACGACGAGTAAGCGACATACGATTTTTATAGGAACTACGAACGAGTCCACCTTCCTCGAAGACGACACGGGGAACCGCCGATACTGGGTAGTGGACACCGACGAAACCAAAAGGAAGAAAACCGTGTGGGACGACTTAACGCTTGACGAAGTCCATCAAATATGGGCCGAGGCTTTAGAGATTTATAGAGCAGGCGAAAACATAATGGCTTTGACGGACGACGAGCAAGCCGCCGCCAAGAAAGAACAGGATATGCACACCAGCGAAGACCCCTACATGGGACTCATTCAGCGATACCTTGAAATACCGCTCCCGGACGGATGGGATAAAAAGACCAAATACGAGAGAGCGCAATACTACAACACAACGGAAACCTTCCACGCGCCACAAACAGGCACAGAAAGGACGAAAGTCAGCGCAATCGAAATATGGACCGAGTGCATGCAGAAAAGCGACAGTTCGAGCCTTACACGCGCCGAGGTTAAAAGGATTTACTCATGCCTTGAAAAACTCGGCTGGGTAAAGAGCGAAACCACGATGCGCATAGGTGGCGAATACGGCACTCAAAAAGGGTTTATAAAGCCCGAAAAATAAGGAGAAAACCATGGATAAGAAACATACACGGCGAGTATTCGTATGCTCGCCGTACAGGGGCAAAACGCCCGAAGAAACGCAAGAAAACATTCAAGCCGCACGAAAGGCCGTGCGGTTTATTGCACAAAGAGGAGACGCGCCCTACGCGCCCCATCTTTACCTGCCACAAACACTCCGAGACGAAGACCCCGCCGAAAGGGAAATGGGCATCAAGGCGGGCCTTGCTTTCCTTGAGACATGCGACGAATTAGTAGTGTTCGCATACAAGGGAATCACCGAGGGGATGCAGAGAGAACTGGCGCACGCGAGCATCTGCAATATACCCGTGACCGTAATCTGGACGAGACTTTGATTTTGTGACCGAGCGGGCGGCAGTTTGTGACCAGAAAACGGAAACCGTGAAGTTCAGTCACACGTTCAGTCACAAAAAGCGAAAGAAAATTATACCCCTTTAAGGGGTATAAAGCGGGAGCCTTGTGACTATGTGACCAAAGTGACCGAAAAATCAATGAACTTTATAGAAATAGGCGAAAAAGCAAAAAATACCCGCCTAAACGCCCATACGTAAGAGTTTATACAGAAAATCAGTCACATAGTCACACCACAAAAAAAGGAGATAACAGCATGAGAGAAAAAACCGTAGAAGAACGACTCCGAGAAGAAGTCAAGAAAATAGGCGGCAAGGCTTATAAGGTATCCAGTCAAATCGACAAAGGAATGCCCGACAGGCTCGTCTGCTTACCGGGTGGTAAAGCAATCTTCGTAGAGACGAAAAGACCAAAAGGTGGTGTCCTTACGAAAATACAAAAATACCGTCACAAAGAACTGCGAGCGCGGGGGTTCGACGTTCGTGTGATTTTCACCACAGAAGCCGTGGAAGAATTCATTGCAGAACAGCGAGGAGGTAGATAACAATGCCCACAAAAAACGGACGATGGTATAAATGCCCTATATGCGGAAAGAGCGTTTACAGAACCCCTGCACAACTTGTAAGAACATCCGTGGTTTATTGCAGTAGAGAATGTTTCAAAAAAGTCAGTTCAGAGAGAATGCGACAGCTCAACGTGCAATTGAATCCGAGCAGGATGACGGAGACAACGAAAGAAAAGATATCGCGTAGTATGCGAGGCGATGCATCTGTCAGGAAATCCTATGCAAAGCTACGGGGAAGACACGAACATCGCCGAGTAGCTGAAGAAAAAATAGGGCGACCTTTGAAAAAAGGCGAGGTGGTACATCACATAAACGGAAACCGCCAAGACAATCGCCCCGAGAATTTGATGGTTTTTGCAAGTCAGTCAGAGCATCAAAAATGGCATGCGGAGCATAAAGGAGGTGAGAACGAATGAAGTACATACCGCACGATTATCAGGAATTCACAATAAACCGAATCGTGGACAGCAAGCGGCTGTTTGCTGTCTTGGATATGGGCTTGGGTTAGGAAAGACATCCTGCACACTTACAGCGATAGAAGAACTTATAGCGGACCGTTTCGAGATTGACCGCGCCCTTGTGATTGCACCGTTAAGAGTAGCCGACGACACATGGGAATCCGAACGCGATAAATGGGAACACCTGCAAGGGTTGACCTTTTCAAAAATTCTGGGAACCGAGAAACAGAGAATCAAGGCCCTTTCGACAGAAGCGGACGTTTACACCATAAATCGAGAGAACGTCAAATGGCTTGTGGATTATCACTTGAAAAACCGAATGACGTGGAAGTTCGACATGATAGTAATAGACGAATCGTCGAGTTTTAAGAGCCACGACAGCCAAAGGTTCAAAGCCCTTCGAAAGGTAACGAAATACGCAAAAAGAGTGGTACTTCTAACAGGAACCCCTGACCCGAACGGACTTCTGGATTTATGGTCGCAAGCCTACTTACTGGATGAGGGCGAACGACTGGGAAAAACGATAACCGCCTATCGAGACCGATACTTCCGACCGGGAAGACGGAACGGGAACGTCATATACGAATACCTTCCAAAAGCAGGAGCCAAAGAAGCAATATTCGACACCCTGAAAGACATAATGGTGAGCCTTTCAGCGAAAGACCATCTGCGAATGCCCGAAAGGATAGACAACGTCATAAAAATCAAAATGCCAGCCGCCGCCCGAGCGAAATACGACCAAATGGAAGAAGACAGCATTCTGGAACTCGAAAAAGCCGATGTGGTAGCAGGAAATAAGGCGGCGGTTACGAACAAACTTCTGCAGATGGCAAACGGTGCCGTTTATTACGAAGACCTAATCCCGGGAGAAGACGGAGAGCTGGAAACGGTCCGAAAGGTCGAGTGGATACACGATGCAAAGCTGGATGCGTTAGAGCAGATAGTAGAAGACAGCGCAGGACAGCCTATAATGATTTTTTATAGCTATCAGCACGACTTTGAACGATTGATGAAAAGGTTCGCAAAATACAACCCCGGAACCATCAAGGATAGAGAGAGCATAGCGGCGTGGAATGCAGGAAAGGTAAAACTATTGATAGCGCACCCAGCGAGCATGGGACACGGACTAAACCTTCAAGCAGGCGGAAACATTATCGTGTGGTTCGGAGTGCCTAATAACCTTGAGTACTACCTGCAGGCGAACGCAAGACTTTATAGACAAGGACAGCAACAGACCGTGGTCATTAACCACTTACTGATGGAGAACACGCACGACATGGACGTGATGGAATCCTTGACCCAGAAGAAAGTAAATCAAGACGAATTGATAGCCGCAGTCAAAGCAAGAATAGCCGAGAGAAAAGGTTCATCGGGTAATAAATAGGTAGAGCCACCGAGAATGGCTCGCGCCTCCGTTGTGGCGGGAACCTCTCCGCCTTCGCAAGAGGGGGGGGGAGTTCCCGTTTTATTCTTTCAGACGAACAACGGGAGCAGGAGTTGCGCACACATTTTTAACGGAAAATTGAGATTTTCAAAAACAACGACGGAGAAGAACGTATGAACATCGAAAAAATCAAAATAGATAGCCTGACATTAGACCCGGAAAATGCGAAAGAGCATCCAGACTTTCAGGTAAAACAGATTGAAGAAAGTATAAAACGCTTCGGCTATTGCGACCCCATCGGCGTATGCGGACCGCAGAACCTGATCGTCGAGGGGCATGGACGATACATGGCATTGAAGCGACTCGGCTATACGGAAATCGAGTGCATAAGGCTCGACCATTTGAACGATGACGAGCGCAGAGCTTACGCAATCGCGCACAATTCTACGAACATGACGACAGGGTTCAACCCCGAACTTTTACAACAAAATCTCAAAGCCTTACAAGGCAAGTTCGATATGGAGGCGTTCGGCGTTTTGCTTGCAAAAGTAGACGACGCTGCGAGCGCGGAAGAAGACGACTACGAGATGCTCGACACCGTGCCTAAACGCGTGAAAGCGGGCGAAGTGTGGCAACTTGGTAGGCATCGATTGATATGCGGAGACAGTACAGACGAAGAAACCTTCAATCGACTGATGGGGGGGGTACAGCCGACCTGACGGTGACTGACCCGCCATACAACGTCAACTATAAAGGCGGAACGCAGGAAGAGCTTCGGATACAAAATGACAATATGGCATCGGATGAATTTCGCGCGTTCCTTACAAAAGCGTTTGTTTTAATGAACAAATTCACACGTCCGGGCGGAGCCTTCTACGTATGGCTTGCAAGCAGGGAACACGTGAACTTTGAAACCGCGCTGAATTCGGCGGGGTTCACAGTCCGCCAGCAGCTCATCTGGGTAAAGAACGCGCTGGTGCTTGGCCGTCAAGATTATCAATGGCGACACGAGCCGTGCCTTTACGGCTGGAAAGACGGCGCGCATTATTTCCGAGACGATAGAACTCAAACGACCGTGCAGGAAAGCGACCCGCCGGAGAACTTGAAGAAAATGAAAAAGGACGACCTCGTGCGCCTTTGCAAAGAACTTCTCGAAAAAGAAGAAAAGGCAGAAAGCACGGTAATACGCGAAGACAAGCCCGCAGCATCGGAACTTCATCCTACGATGAAACCTATCAGGCTGATGGCGCGTTTGATAGCGAACAGCAGTAAAAGAGACGACGTGGTTCTTGACCCGTTCGGCGGTAGCGGTAGCACGCTGATGGCGTGCGAACAACTCGGCCGACAATGCCGAACGGTAGAGCTTGACGAACGCTACGCCAGCGCAATCGTGGATAGGTGGGAGAAGTATACTGGGCTGACGGCGGTAAAGGTGGAAGATGCAATTTGAAAGAGACCCTCGAAAAACGAAGTTTTATAACAGCAAAGCGTGGCGCAGGCTTGCCAAGCACTACGCATCCAGCAAGGGATACATCTGCGAACAATGCAGAAACAAGTACGCAAAGTCTGACATAAAACCCTTTTATAAGCAGTTCCACGTGCATCATAAAATCGAGTTGACGGCCGAAAACATCGACAACCCGGATATAGCGTTAAACGAGAGCAATCTCATGCTTTTATGTCAGCATTGCCACAACGTGGTGACTACGCAAAAAGAAGTTCTCGCGCCGGGTTTGGAATTTGACGAAAAAGGAATGGTACGAAAAATATGGGTAAAGGAAGAAAAGCAATCCCGCCGGAGTTAAAGGACAACGGCACCTATAAGGATACAGGCGCGATAGAGAGGCAAAAAGCACTCGTGCCAAAAGTCGATAGCGCGAAATTGACTCCCCCGAAGTGGCTGCCCGAGGGCGCACGTAAAGAGTGGCAACGCGTGGTAAAACTATACAAAACGCTTGAAATCGAGGTGCTGAACGACCTCGATAAGGCGGTACTTACGAGCTACGTCATAGAGGTAGACCTGCGAGACAGACTCTACCAAGAGTGGCTAAAAGAGCAAAAGATTTTCTGCGACGACGAAACAAATACAACGCGCGGGAAATTTTCAGCCGCAGGGATACCGATAGAAAGCACCGCAGGCACCAGCAAACGAAAGGTCATAAATCCCGTACTTCGAGAAATTGAACGGCACAATGCGACCATTCGTGTGCTTGCAGAACAGCTGGCACTTACGCCAGCAGGACGCGCGGCATACGCAGTCAGACAGGAGAAAGCAAATCGTAGCCCGGCGGAAGAATTCATGGAGGACTAAACCGTGGGGCTTTGGATTGAAGACTATCTCAACGCGGGAGAACGCGGAAAGATAAATATACCCAAAAGGGTGCGGAAACAATACCTGCAACTCATCCCTATACTTGAGGGAAAAGACCCGCGCTGGTACTACAACCCGAAGCTCGCCTCAAAACCTATAGACTTCGGCGAAAGGTTCTGCCGACAGAGTAAAGACGAATGGCGTGGTCAGCCT
The DNA here is from genome assembly GCA_017466825.1 of Clostridia bacterium. Taxonomy (GTDB): domain Bacteria; phylum Bacillota; class Clostridia; order Christensenellales; family Borkfalkiaceae; genus UBA10281. The sequence goes on along the minus strand of JAFTTJ010000001.1, from coordinate 80,845 downwards.
ATACAGTACCTACTGTGGCAAAAGGCTGCGCTTTCGGCGATTTACGGAATAGTAGAAAGAGAAAGCGACGTTCGAAAGCACCAGCGCGTGTTTACTTTGGTAGGCAAGAAGAACGGGAAAACGACAATGGTCGCACCCGTTGCGCTTTACGAAACAGCGCGAAAAGGCAACGAAGTGTACAGCGCAGCAAACGCACTTCAGCAATCAAGAATCATCTGGCAAGAAGCGGCGAACATGCTCGACCAGTCGCCCCAGCTTCAAACGATGCTGAAACGCAGGCAATACGACATCAAGAACATCAGGAAAAACGGGTTCTCGGTGTTTATGCCGTTAGCAAACACCCCGAACCTTCTCGACGGAAAACTGCCGAAAGTCGTAATTCTGGACGAAGTACACGAGCTGTATCAAGACTTATACGACATTTTATACAACGGGCAAATCTCGGTAAGAGACCCTTTGTTTTTAATGTTAACGACAAAAGGCTACTTGCGCGAGGGACTATTCGACACAGAGTACAAAAACAGCTGTGACATTATCGACGGGATAATTCAAGACGAGCGCAAGCTCTCGCTACTTTACGAACTCGACAACTCAAACGACTGGCTGAACGAAGATACGTGGCAACAGGCGAATCCGAGTATAGGGACGATAATGACATACGAGGCCTTGCGGAATACGGTACGAACCGCACTCGATAAACCGCAGAGCTTGAATGCCGTCAAAGTAAAGCACTTTAATCTGGGCGGCGTGAGTGGAGATGCGTACTTTGAATACGATACCATAAACAATGAACGAACCTTCGACTTGAAACGTTTCCGAGGGTACGACGCTATCGGCGGGTTCGACCTTTCACTCACAAACGACTTGACAAGTTTCACGACCGTATTCTGGGACGAAAGGCAGGGCGAGTATTGCGTAGATACAATGTTCTGGATTTCGTCGAGTTTTTACAGCAAAGTGTCGCAAGACGTGAGAATGGGTAATGTCTGGCGCGCATGGGTGGAGCAAGGCTACATAAGAGTAGCAGGCGTGAACAGCATCGACCATAAGGAAATCGTGAAATACGTATGCTCCATGGTAAACAAATACCACATCAGATACCGCTGGATTTACTATGACGCGTACGCGGCGCGATACCTTGTGACAGACCTTCATAACGAAGGGTTCAAAGAAGGCGAGTGCCTAATCCGCGCCCAGCAAGGAAGCAAGACGCTGTCGGTTCCGTTTCAGCGATTGGATGCGGAACTTCGACAGAAAAAAGTCAATTATAATAACAACCCCGTAATGAAGTGGTGCTTGACTAACGTGGCGGTGGAAGAAGACACCAGAAATAAAAACCTTCTCCCTTGCAAGGCAGGGCATAACAATATGAGAAAAATAGACGGTTTCGCGACGTTGCTGAACGCTTTCGTAGGCGTAACCGACCATTATAACGAATTCGTAGGAGGATAAAAATGGGAATATTTAATCGCAGAGCGAAGACCCAGACAGAGGAATCGAACCAAATCGTTCTGCAGATAGGTTCGTATGGCGGATTGACCCCCGCCTACTATGCGCCTGATGGCGGGATGTTCAGCAACGAGGCGGCGGCATCGTGCATTCAAACGAACGCGCTGTATTGCAGTAAAGTGGAGTTCTCCAGCGTGAGAATACTCCCCGACGGAGAGAGGAAGCACGACTACGCTCATCTCGATAAGCTCCTGCAGTATAGCCCGAACCCGCTCATGACGGCGGCGGTTTTCTGGGAGAGAACCGCGAGCTTTTACTACAAATACAGCAATGCTTTTATTTACAAAGAAATGGACCCGTTCGGAAAGATTATCGCGTTCTGGAGCATTGACCCGTCAAGTGTGAAATTTGATAAAATCAGCACGGGGGAAATTCTTTTGAAGTTCACGCTTAACGGACACGACGTAGTAATCCCGTACAGCGAGATAATCCACATCGCAAGAGAAGTGACCAAAGACGTAATGTTCGGTGGTGATGCGAACAGCCCCATCAAGCGAGTGATTGACTTGATAAATCTGAATTACAAAGGGATAGAAAACGCTATTCTGACAAGCACGTTTATACGTTTTATAGGCGAATACGCGACTAAGATAAACAAAACGGAACTGAAGAAAAAGGCAAAAGAATTCACAGATAACTATCTGAACGTGAAAAGCGACTCGCAAGTGGGAATCGTTTTCTCTGACAGTTCAGTAAAGCTCACGCCTGTGCAAGCGCAACAGCAGAAGACGGCAAACTATGCGGAGCAGAATCAATGGAATCAAGCGGTTTATAAGTTCTTCGGATGCCCGGAAAAGGTAATCGCAGGAACTGCGAACGAAGACGAAATGACATCTTACTATGAGAGAACCCCTGAAACGTTCTTCGAAAGAGCAGCGCAAGAGATGACGCGAAAACTTTTCACGGACCGCGAATTCGATATGGGGAACCGAATTGTTTATAGCGACCGAAAAATGAATTACTTGTCAATGAAGACAAGGCTCGAACTTTTCACCAAAGCGCGTGAAATCGGCGCGTTCACCCTTGGAACGCTCGGCGACCTTCTCGGCTTGCCAGTTCCCAGCGGAAAACGCAATGTAGTCGTGACGTCGCAAAACTACAACGATAGCTTGAAAGACCAGAGCAACGGAGACAAGGAAAAACCGAAAGAAACAGACGAGAGTGACGGCTCGTCGGGTAATAGTAAAGAGGAGGGCGATGGAGATGCCGGAAATCAAAAATCAGATGAATAACAATCTCGCGCAATTGCGCACATTACACCACGACTACCGTAGGCTTATGGAAGTAAGGGCGGAAGACGTAGGCGAAAGCGGGGATTTAATACTCTGCGGAACGCCCGTCATTTTTGACCAACCGTATAAGCTGTTCAGGTATGGCAACAAAGACGTGTACGAGGTAATCGAACGCGGTGCCTTTGACGAAGCCGATTATGCCGATGTACCCGTGAAATACAACCACGGGGACAGTAGAGGAACTCCTGCACGAACGACAAGCAAGACGGAGCGTGGTCGCCTTACCATTACGGTCCATCCTGATCGTGTAGACGTTAAAATGAATTTACTTCCTACGTCGGGCGGAAAGGATTTATACCTTGAAGTTTCAAACGGGACCGTATCACAAATGAGCTGGGCGTTCACGGAAGAACGCAATAGCGAACGCATCGTAGAAGAAAGCGACAGAATCACCTTCTACGTTCGAAAGGTTCTTCGAGTTTTCGACGTTTCCGCCGTAGACTTTGGAGCCAACCCTACTACGAGCATTTACGCAAGACGACGCGGTGACTTGGACGAACGAGCCGCAGAGCTGGACGAGCGTTCCCGTCAAGCGTTACTGCATAAAATTAACATTTTAACAAAATAAGGAGAAAAAAAAACTATGACTCTTCAGCAAATCATGGCACGCCTTGCGGAAATCAATTCTCGTATGGCGGCAATCCAAACCGAAGCACAGAACCCCGAGACCACTCACGAAAGAATGGCAGCCCTTGACGGCGAAGTGAATACGCTCGTTCAGGAGAGAGAAGAACTCACCAGAAAGTCCGTTCAACTTCGCGCACAAGCGCAAAATTTCGCGCCCGTGGTTTCTACCCCTGCTGCGGCACCCGCAGTAACGGAGACGAACGAAAGAGCGGCAGACAAATACCGCACCTTGGAATACAGACAGGCATTCATGAACTGGGTATTACACCGTGCAGAAAGCCCTCTTCTCGCAAGAGCAGACGCGTCCACCACCACGGATGGTATTCAGTCCGTAATCATCCCTACGACGATTACCGACCAGCTCTTCCTTAAGCACAGCAACGCTGGTTCGCTTTTCGCAAGAGTAACCAAGACGAACTATCCTGCCGGTATGGCAATCCCCCTTGTGAACTTCAAGCCTGAACTTGAATGGGTGTCCGAGAACGGCAAGTCTTCGCGCACCAAAGCAACGACCGGCTCGATTACCTTCACGGGCTACAAGGGTCAAATCAGACTCGCAATCAGTCTCGAATCCCAGTACATGAGCCTCGACCAGTTCGAAGCGGCACTTCTCGAGAGATTGCTTGACGCATGCAAGCGTGGCTTTGATAAAGTAATCGTCAACGGCACTGGTACGGGCCAACCTACTGGTATTCTCACCGGCGCAGATTACAAAACGAAAGCGGCACAGCTCAACAACAAAACCATCAGCGACTATGCAGAATGGATTAAAATCTGGGCGAAAATTCCGCTCGCAAGACAAGCGAACTCGGTATTGCACATCAACAAGACCGACTGGCAGTCTCACATTCTCGGCATGAAAGACGAAACGGGCAAGGTAATCGCACTCGATACTATCGGGTTCGGCGGCGCGCCCATTCACGTGTTCATGGGTCGTGAAGTGGTTCTTCTTGAAGACCAAGGCTTGCCTTTGTTCGACAGCATCACTGGCAATGCGACCGCATCCAAAGCGACAGCGTTTGCTTACTTCGTAGATGACGGCGACTACAAGTTCAACAGCAATATGCAGTTGACGGTTCGCAACTATATCGACGAAGAAACCGACGAAAAAATCCACAAAGCAACCATCATCGCAGACGGTAAGCTCGCAGACGACGAAAGCCTTCTCGTTATTTGCCGCGGCGCGAACGCAACCGCCTAATAGCGAGATAGGAGGGACTCCCGGATGACGATTACAACTGACCAAGTAAGGGAAGCCTTGCGCAAAGACGACTTCGAATACATCAACGTTCAAATCGGTAGATATATCGATACGGCGAAAGCCGCGTTACTGGTAGCCATAGGCTATAAAGTGACACTCGGTGAAAAGCAACTCGACTACGATATCCCCGAGGAAAACCGCGCAGAGTTCGATAGACTGTCCGATAGTTACATAATCGAATACGTCCGGGCGTACCTCGACCAAGTGGATAACGAAAGGATGCTGACGATTATAGCAACGCAATGCGAGGCTTTACTTCAGAAGCGCGAGACGGAGGGCAACGGATGAGCAAAATCGTAAAAGGCAAAAAAATCCGTTGCTTCTACGCCGAAACCGTGAGAGAGAAACCGACCAAAACCCATACGCGACACTTTATACACAGCAAGGATAGCGGTGGGTTCTGGGCGCATATTCGAGACCTGTCGCAAAGAGAAAGGCTCGCAAACGAATCGGTAGGACACCAAACCGTCGTGCAGATTATAGTAGGCTACAACCCCAAAATTCTGGACATGTGGGAACGCTTAACGATAATCGACGAGAAAGGGGTGTCCTACACGATACGTGAAAAGCCCGACGAATTCGAATACGCAAAGGAAGACTTAAAAATTACGGCTTACGCCTTCCGAGACGAAAAAGATTATACGGAGGATACGTATGACGGATAACGTGATAAAAGCCGAAAATGCGGCCGTAAAAGCGATAGAAACAGCATTCATAAACGCAGGCTGGTCTGACGGCTGGGGGCTGACAGACGACGAAGTTCGAGCCGCGCCCAGCCCTTTATTTTACCGAAATGAAACACCGGCGGTAGCTTCCGAAGCGAGGGCGACCGTAGACGGGCAGACTCACTCGGTATATTGCATCTACAACATCATAGAAACGAAGCCGAACCACGCGGGAAACCGCCCGTCGAACTTTGACGTGACGGTCGCGCTTACGTTTTATTATGACGACCCGTTCCTGTTTTTCAGCGACGAGAAAGAAAGCCCCTTCGGGAAGTTTGCCGAAGTTCTGATGAATGAACTGGCGGACGGTCTCTGGACGATAAGCAGCGAGGGAGAAAGCCCGGTCCCGGCAACGGAAGACGGGCAGACCTACACGAACAGAAAGATACTGTTCGTAAAAAATAATTTTTAAGGAGAAACAACATGCCTAAAAAAGTGGTACAGAAAATCATCAGTCGCGGCTTGCAAAACATTCTCACCCAGAGATTGAACGCAGAGTTCAACGGCTACGACACCGACCCCGTACAATGGCAGGGCGACACCGCACTCGTCTTCACTCCTACGCAGACGACTACGGAGATGCCCAGCGGGAATGACCCCGCGTGGGATGTCATCAAAGGCCCTGTGCTTGGCGACGTAGAGCTTACGCTTTACGACATCCCGGTCGAAAATATGGAAGACTTACTCGCAGTAAAATACAGCGAAGCCGACGGTGTATGCGTAGGCGACAGCGACGACGGAACCGTATGGCTTGGACTTTCGAGCGACAGGCTCATCAAGTCCGCTGCGGGCGAAAGCAAAAACAAACTCATCCTTTATAAAGTGCGTTTTGACCTTCCTGCAATTGACAGCAAGACGATATCGAAAGACGATAACGCCATCGCTGAATTGAAGTTGAAAGGTTACGCGTACCCCGTCTTCTTTGCGAAAGCAGATGGAAGCACGGGCAGAAGAACCTACGCCATCGTGAATAGCGTGAAGAACAAGGCGAAGTATGACGCGAATACCGAGAAAATCGTGTTCCCCGCCGAAGTGACAAGCGGTTCTTAAGGAGCGGTAGGTAATGGCTTTTAAGCGTTACCCCACGCGATACGTCCGCACTTACGAGTACAAAGACAAAGAAAGCGGGGAGGTAGATAACATTGTTTTTATGGCAAACGGCTACCTGTTCCCGCTTTTTAAGTCTTTTACGGGAGTTGAACTCGGTAAGGCTCTCGAAGACTACAAAAAAGGTTTAATGGGCGTAGTAAACAAAGACACGATGGAGGCCATCGCTAAATTTGAGACGGCGCAAGGGTCGGACGAAAAAATAGGCGTAGTGATGGCGAATTCCGAAGTGCTAATGACAGCATTCAAAGCAGCGCAGGATACAGATAACATAGTGGGCGGGCTTTCTTTAATTGAGGTTCTGCTCGTGATTATGCGCGTTTGCGCACTTCCCGAAGCGGACCACGCGGAAGCACTCGCCGTGGGGATAGAACTTCTCCCGCAAGAGATATACGAAGACCCGCAATTCGCTTTTGAACTGCTCAACATGGCGATGGAATACGACAACCACGCAAAAAAAAACTCCACGTTCCGGAAAAGCTGAATAAAAGCGAGACCGTGAAGAAGTACGGGATGACCAGCTACCTTTTATACGCGCTCGCGCAGATGGGGTTTAAGGTGGACATTCTAAAATACGGGATGAACGTCGTAATGGACGTAATAAACCTTTCGGTTGACCTTCACGAAAGAGGACACAACGAAACCGCCGATTATATCGACTTATCGGAACCGGTGGAAATGGAGGGGTAGTATGAGCTGGAACGACGGCATCACCAAAGAAATGTCGGAGTTTTTGGACGGGTTAAGCGACGTAGGCACGAAAGCACGCAAAGTGGGAGAACAAGTCATAGATGAAGAAGTTCGCGAATTCTCGAACCGTGTGGTGCCTAAAATCCCCGTTAAAACGGGCGGTCTTAAAGCGGCTTATAAAGAAACAAAGATAACCGACAACGGAAAGAACTGGTATGGCTATGAAGTGGGGTTCGAGGGCAACGCGCCAAACGGAGAACCCTACGAAAAGATAGCGAACATCCAGAACTACGGAACGCCTCGACGCGCGGGTTCGTTCTTCATCACGAATGCTGTAAAGAAGTTAAAAGGGATGAGCGACCGAATCGAAGCGCGAATTGAAGCGGAGATTTCCAAGAGGACGGAATAGTCCTCTACTTGCAAGCCAAGGGCGCGGAAACGTGACCGGGTTCAACTCCCGGGGCTTGCACCACAAATAGAAACAGGAGGGAAGTATGGCAAAAATAGGGCGTAGCTTTGACGAGTTAGACCAGAAGATAAAACAATTCAATACGAGCTTGAAAGGCGCGGATAAACAGGTAAAAGAACTCGATAAAAGCCTGAAACTCAACCCCGGAAGCGTGGACACAGTAAGACAGAAATACACCCTTCTGTCGCAAAATTTACAAACGAACGCGCAGAAAATAGCCGCCCTTCAGGAAAAGCAAAAACGCTTGACGGCGGACTACGAAGCTGGGGCGATAACGCAAGACACTTATAACCGACAGCTCGCCAAGACGGCGCAGGAACTCGAAAAAGCGGAGCGTGAGACTGAGGAATTAAATGCACAACTTCAACAGCAAAACGCGGCCATAAGAGATGCAAAGTTCACGAAGCTGACCGACGGGCTTACCAAAGTAGAGAACGTGGCAAACAAGGCATCTGTAGCAACGCTCGCTGTAGTAGCAGCGTTGACCGCACTCGTGGCATCAGCCATAAAAGCGGGGGACGAATTATCAGACACGGCTACTCACTTTGGAACAAGCGTGGAAGAATTGCAACTATGGCAGAATAGACTCGGAATGCTTGCGAAAGACCAAGAAGCATACACCAAATCGCTGGAAAAGGTAGGTTCGGTTTTAACGTCTATCACAGCAGGCAGAGGCGCAAGATACCTGACCTACCTTGAAAAGTTAGGAATTGCGCAGGAAGACTTGAACGGTAAATCGAACGGGGAAGTCTTCGACATGATATACAACGGACTTCGTAATGTTACGGATGCGACAGACCGCGCCACCATAGCGCAAGGCTTACTCGGCGATACTGGTCTTGAAATCGCAGTAATAGCAGGAACGGAGCAGGAATCGATAAATGCATTAGACGAAGCATTGATAGCGAACGGCATCATAACATCCGAACAGGCAAAGTACGCAGACGAGGCCGCGAATAAAATGCTTGCCTTAAAACAACAGTTCCAAGCGAACAGTATGGAGCTGATGGTGGCTTTGATGCCTGCGTTTGAAACACTCGTCCAGCTTTTACAAACGACCGTAATCCCGTGGCTTACAACCCTCGCGAACTGGCTCAGCGGTCTTTCCACGGGAGAGATGAAAATGCTAATGGTACTACTCGGCATAATTATCGTACTGCCGAAAATCATAACGCTTGTAAAAGGCGTAGTGACCGTTATGCAAATGATAAATGCGGCCAAAGCAGCGCACGTCGCAGCGACAGGCGCACAGACGGCAGCAATGGCAGGGCTGAACGCGGTGTCCACGCCGTGGCTTGGGATTATCATGGCGATTTCAATGGCATTATTGCTTTTAATGCAGATTATAAGCTGGTTTGTGGGCGGTTCAAAAGATGCTATTAACTACTCGAACGAAATGCTCGCAAAAATGGATGAGATAGACGCAAAGGCCACGTCGATGGGCTATGACGCAGAATACAGCGCAGAAGCGACCTACGACACGAATACGCACAAAACGGTGGATATAAACCTCGACGTGAACGCGACAGGGGACGGCACCGAAGTGAGTGAAGAAAATGCAGAGATTATAGCGGACAATCTGGAAGAAAAAATACTCGTTGACCTTTTGAACCAAGGGATGGGAGCAGTAGTCCGCTAAAGGAGACGGAATGAGACCTACACTATGGCTTAAAAACGACGACGGCGACATCTGGAACCTTCGTCCACGTCAACTGATGACGGAAGAATACTCGTCCTTTTTTGCAACGCTCGACGGAACAGGGTTCGAGACCAAGCTGAAAGTGGCGCGAGTGAAAAATGACTTCGTTATAACGGAGGAGACCCCGCAGCAGATAACCATCACGGGAACGATGTACTTCAGAAGCCCCGTGAATATGCAAAGGTTCGGCGAGTTCGTAGGAGATTACACGAAGACGGTCCGCCTTTTCTACGACCCCAGCGGTAAGATAGACCCGCGCTCCCAGCTTGACAGTCCGTGGTACAAACACGTCAGGGTGACGAAGCTCTCGAGCGGTGAGCAAGACTTAAAGACGGGGTTCTGGATTTGCAAAATGGTTTTTACACCGTTATCGGCAATGTGGAGACGAGACACAACGGTGGCAAGTTCAACGACCGTAGCGGAAAGCGACGCGCACACTTACCCCTTCGTTTACCCGTATTTTTACCAGAACGACAAAAGGCTATACCTTAACATTTTGAACACAGGAGAACGCATAGGGTGCAAGGTTTCCATCACGAATGGGAGCGGATACGCAATCGACCAAATAGAGTGGACGGCAACGTCGGACAACGTCCGTCAATACGCGAAATGGCTCGCTGCGGTAGGGCTTCCGTCCGGAAGAACCCTCGTCGTAGACAGCAACCCTGCGACGCAGAAATCGGTAGTGCAGTACGGCAATGACAGCGACGACGTGAGTGATTACCAAGAAGCGAATCCGCAATACATAAACTTCGTGGAATTGTACCCGGGGAACAACCTGATCATGTTCAACCTTGAAACGATAGAGGGCGTGACGATAGAAGTTTCCTACACGGAGGAAGTGAGGGTTTTATAATGCAATACCGCACCTATAAATTCAAAGAACTTGATACCCCGTGGTACTGGACGTTTCCGAACGCTGACGGTTCCACGGGAACCTACATCAACAAAGACACACTCGTGTACGCATCAGGGGGCGCAGTTTCAAACTACAGCATAGACCAAGACTACATGGTGGCGAACAATAGTACGCTGGAAATTGCGCAGGAAACGAAAGCAGTAGCCGGGCAGATAATCGTACTGATTGACGATAGCGGTGCCTACGACCTCGGTGTAGTGACCAGCGTGGATAACGAGAACTTAAAAATCCTTTATAAGTCCATGATGGCACTTCTTGACACGGACATCTTGAACCCTACAAGAGACGGGCTGGGAGAAACGTCCGATAGCGAAGACGAAGAACCGCCCGAGATTTCCGCGTATTTATACGACGGAGTGGACGGGACAGCGCGAATACTTGCGGCTTACTTTGCCACAAACGGTGTGGATAAGTACAGACGGCTCCCCATTTTCGTTAGAACATCAGGCGGCGGAATCGACAAGATACGAACAGAAAGGGTCACAGAGACCATCACGAAGTCGGCTGTCGCCACGTCAAGCACGCTGACCATTAGAGTAGACGACCTCGAACCTTTCGACGATATATACGTGACGGGAAGTAACTCAATCGGATACAACAAAACTATGGGCTGGTGTTCGGCGACAATCAGCAACTGCACAGTCGGAGCGACATACACGGTAATCTTCAGATTAATACGAAACGTGACGGTCGGCGATAACAAGCCCTACGCGTCTGCGCTTTGGAGTTACAAAGACAACACCGTGAACGTTCGAGAATGGCTGATGGACTTATTCGACAAACATAACGTCGTAGTTCAGTTTTCGCTTGTTTTTGAGACGACAGAACGCGCCTACATAGAGATTTATATTCAGCGCAACACCGCGCCCGGAAGACTTCTGAAAAACAACATCCACGGCTTGACCGTTAAGCATACAGAGGAAAGTGGCGCGAGAGCGACCGTCTGTCAGGTTATAAACCAAGAGACAAAAGAATGGCTATCCACGTGGTACCTTTTAGACGATAACACGGTGACGCAAGATGCTACGGCAGAGAACCGAATCCAACCGTACATGCTGACGGTTGCGGAGTTTGATACCGAGAACGATGGTGGCGCAACGCAAAAGGAAGCCGCTGAAGAAGCGATGCTTTATAGCGACTTTAACCATTATATCAACATTTCAATGGACAGAACAAGCGCAATGTTTCCAAAGAACCTGTCTATAGGGGACGCGGTGACAATCGTTCCTGAACTACAAGAAATGGGGCTGGAAGACGAAATCAACGACGAGTACGAAGACAAAATCTACAAGTCGATTTACACCGGGCGCAAAGAGAGTAGCAGTTCCAGCGAAGTGACGCTCATCTTCGGAAAAATAAGAATCAACTACACCGACATCATTCAAATGCAACAAGCAAAGAAAGTAAGAACGTAAGGAGGATAACATGGCAGAAAGACTTTTACTCGCCGGCGCGGGAAATGCAGAGAAAGGCATCAACGCCATAAACCCGCGCTTTCAGGCGGAAGCGTTAAGGCGAATACGAGGGCGCGACACAGGCGTTCTCGACAATTCGTTTTATACGGCAACGTCGGCAAAAGGCGTAGCAAGAACAGCGAACTCAAACTTCATGTGGAAACTTTCCGCGTCGAACGTTTCGGACATCGCGGTAGGACGTGGAATGGCGACCGCTTACGGATACGACTTGCAGTCCGAACAAACCGTCCACCTTGTGGGGACGGCTGCAACGACGGGGACGAAGTACATATTCGTGTACCTTGAATGGGACCTTCACAACCCGGATGAAGCCTACGGTTCGATTAACTTATACGATAACGGTTCCAGCTCAAGCTGGACACCCGTCAGTCAAGACAACCTAATCACTAATCCGACGGGGATATACCAGATGCCACTTTATAGGTTGACTGTGAACACGGCAGGAACCGTGACAGCAACAGCGAACTGGACGTCGCTGGGAGTAGCGACGATAGGATATCCGCTTCGAAGCGAGTACGCAAATCGAGCCGAAGAAGCAGACCACGCAGACAAAGCAACAGACTCCGATACTGCAACGACGGCAAAAAACTATAATACGAGTTCAGGGAATATAAAAACTAAATTCGACACCATCGACACGAGGCTCGCTAATTTGGGTTTTAAGTCAGGGGCTATAACTTTCTGCGGTACAGCTTATAGCCCTAATGCGACGACAGCCGCCGCGGCGACACAAGGGCTGTTCAGGCAAGGGAACTATGTTACAGGGAAATTAGTGCTTACAAACAAAGCGATATGGCTCCCTGATTATGCGTGGGACCGCGTTCTCGGAACGATACCTGCAAACTTTCGTCCATCCAAGGCGGAATATATAACCATAACGGGAACATTAGGAACAAACTTCTCGTCAATAAGCGGCTCGTCATTTGGTAGCGGAACGGTTATAATGAAAATTAACACAGACGGTACCGTAGAATACGTGAACGCCTTCGGTGACACGGGTGTGGCTTTTTACGGGGACTATAAAAGCTGGTTGATTTCCTTCGGATACGAAGCACCAGCAATCACATAAGGAGATAGATAGATGCCGAACATAACTATAACACTTTTAACGAATAAAAGAACCAGACAGACCATTGACGCACTCGACGTGAATGTGGTAGCGCAAGCAGGCGGGTATAACGTAGTGGAGGGCGAAAACAACGCTACAGAAATTCAAGTGAATTACCCTGATGCGTATACCGGGCAAAGACGATACGTGTACATGAAGAACGCAAAATGCGAATACGACACCTACGAGTTCACAGGCAGCACGACCAGCTTCAAACTTCCTGCGTCAATGACTTACGCAGGTAACACTATACTTGTTTTTTACGCCTCAAGTGGGAGCGGAGAGAATGCCGTAAAAACGGTATGGAACCCCGTAATCGTCCCTATAACAGCGACAGGCATCAATTACGCAAAAGTAGCAATGGCAAGCGTGGACGTTCTCGATGAATACATTCGCATTGCAAGTGAGATAAGTCAAGCAGAGACGGCGCGTATTGCGGCAGAAAAGGCAAGAGCCAGCGCGGAAACAACGAGAGGTGAACAAGAAACGGTAAGGCAGAATAATGAACTCGGCAGAACGCGTGCAGAAACATCTCGTGCATCTGCAGAAACCGCCAGAGCAAGCGCAGAAACGGCGCGTATTACGGCCGAGAATGCAAGAGCGAGTGCAGAGACGGCGCGTATTGCGGCAGAAAAGGCAAGAGCCAGCGCGGAAAGTCTCCGCGCCACGGCAGAGGCAAATCGCGTGGCGGAATACGATGCCTTGATAAAAGACCTTGAAGATGCAATCGTAAACATCAACGCGGCGGCGGAGAACGCCGACAAGGTTCAAGAAATCTACGACCAAATGCAAATCACGTTGACCTACGACGACGAGGGGTACCCTTGCTACGTAGATACAACGGAAGAATAAGAAACCTTATAGGAGGATAAAAATATGGCAACAAAAAGGCGAATTCTCTCGGACGAAACGTTCGCAGAGAAAATGGATGCACAGAACGCCCTTCTTGCCGCAATTGCAAGCGGTAAAGGAGAGGGAATCAAAGTGACCTCATGGGCAGACGTGCAGGCAATCGTGAGAATGGGACTCGCAAGCAAAGCGTTCTCGGTGGGCGACCAGTTCGAGTGCGAACGCGAGAAAACAATCACGGTAAACAAGGGTGACAGCACGGGTATCACAGCCGTCAACGTGGATGAATTAGCGTTCGTAGCGAAAATGGGTGAAGCTCACAGCGGAACCTATGAATTCACATACGACGGTAGCGCGTGGCTTTTCAACGGTGAACCCGTGACCCTTTCCGAGTATGGCTTGACGATAACTGGAACGGCCGCAGCGAACGACCACATCATCGTAGTGGAAACTACCACGAAAATCGTGTGGGACGTTATAGGTATCGACCACGACACGCCGAGCGACAAGAAGTTCACGCATTCGCTCACCCTTCAAATGCACGACTGCATCACGGCTCTGCAATTCGACGCGCCGGAGGCTTTATTCTACGCGGAAGAAGAACTCCCGGCGGGGACGTATAACTTCACGCTTTTAGCAGGATATGACCCTACCTACGGTGGCGGCAAGACCTATCAGTTCACGCTTACGAAAGCGGTTCCCGCAGGCGGACAAATCACCTTCGTATGGGGGTATCAGGTTCAGGCATCGACCGTAAAAATCAGAACCTATGAAAACAAAACGACCACCACAGCACTCGAAGAAGTAGCGGTCAGCGAGGGAGCGGGCGGAACGGCACTCGAAAGCATCAGAGCGTGCAACCACACGCACAGAATCCGCTACGGTTCGAACAACTGGGCAGAATCGGCTATCAGGCAATGGCTGAACAGCTCTGCGGAAAAAGGCGCAGTCTGGACCCCTAAAACCGATTATGACAGACCGCCTTCGTGGGCAGCCTCGGAAATCGGGTTCTTACGTGGGCTTGACCCCTCACTTGTGGCAGTTCTCGGCAACGTCAAAAAGCAAACCGCCCTGAACACTCTCACGGATGGCGGCGGCTACGTGGAGAGCGACGAACGCGTGTTCTTGCTTTCCAACTACGAGATGTATTCGGGCAAGCGCGCTGAAGAACCGCCGTATCCTTTCTGGGAAGTAAACAATAAGACGAACGGTGCGGACTACACGGAGGATGCATCGAGAACGAAGTACAGAAATGGCGCAGCGACCTACTGGTGGCTCCGTTCTCCTTACCTTTCGAACGCGAACATCGTGCGCATTGTCTACCCTTCGGGGAGTGTCTACAGCGTCATTGCGCACGACACGGACGGCGTCGCCCCGGCTTGTGTAATCGTTTAATCAAAAATCGCGCCCCGAAAGGGGCGCATAAAGGAGCCTAAAACATGTCAGTAGTTAAATCAAAGCGCGGAGAGGGACAGCTCGTAGTATTTACGAAAGCCAGCGAACTCGCAGCGTTCACGGTCAAAATCTGTAGCAACGAGAAGAACTTCCCAAAACGATACCGCTGGTGCGTGACCGGGAAAATAGTGGACTCGGTTCTGGAAATACACCGATGCATCACACAAGCGAACGCCGTGTATGTTTCCAGCAAGGCTGACTACGAACTGCGAGAAACCCTGCAAAAGCAAGCCTTATCGGCGAGCTACGCGGCTTTAAGTTTAATGGACGTAGCGTATAGGACATTCAACCTTGAAGAAAGTAAGGTGGAAAACTGGACAGGTCTCGTGATTGAAGTTCAGAACTACCTGAAGAACTGGAAGAAGTCCGACGCAGAAAGGTTCAAAGAATACATAGGTTAGTAGTTGATAGCTCGGCCGTCCGTTCTCCTAACACTTCGAACGCGAACAACGTGCGCAATGTCAACCCTTCAGGGAATGTCAACAACAACAATGCGAACAACACGAACGGCGTCGCCCCGGATTGTGGCAACCGCTCGCTTAAAGTAGGCCCGTCAAAAGGCAGAAATCAATGCAATATCACAAGGAACTGCTACCCTGACCTTCAGAGAAAGGCGAAAAGAAACGCCGCGGTAAGACTCGCCCTCCGGGGAGGGGCTTACCTAAACGGCTGTATAAGATTATGAATGAAAAGCAAGACGTAAAACAAGTGGTCTGCGGGTTCGGCAACCTTTACAAGGCGATGCGAATCAGCAAAAAGAACGTCGTGTGGAAAGATAGCGTAGCGAGCTACGTCAAAAACGGACTCGTGAACTGCTATAAGCTGAAAAAGCAACACGAAACAGGCACATACAAGATAGACGATTATACCGTTTTTAAGGTTCACGAACCAAAGGAAAGGGACATCGTCAGTACAAGAATAAAGGACAGGGTCTTTCAAAGAAGTTTCTGCGACAACTACCTATACAAAACCGTGACGCGGAGTTTCATCCACGACAATGGTGCGTGCCAAATAGGCAAGGGAACAGACTTCTCGAGAGAACGACTCGCCCATCACTTAAAAGAGCATTACAAAGAAAATGGTCTGGTGGGCGGAATACTGAAGTGCGACATCTCCGATTATTTCGGAAGCACGTCACACGAAGTAGCAAAGGATGCGCTACGTAAAAGAATAAAAGACGACTGGGCGATGCAAGAAGCCGCGCGAATAATTGACAGTTTCACGCAGGGCAAAGACCCCGCAAAAGGTATGGGACTCGGCTCGCAGGTCACCCAGATAATCCAACTGGCGGTGCTGGACGGAATCGACCACATGATAAAGGAAGAACTCGGCATAAAGCACTACGTCAGATACATGGACGATTTTATTCTGATACACCAAGACATAGAATACCTGCGCTATTGCAGAGAGCGCATCCGTGCAGAGCTGGATAAAAAAGGGCTGCGATTAAGCCCAAAGAAAACGCAGGTACAACCCGTCACACAGCCCGTGCATTTTCTCGGTTTCAGCTTCAGGCTGAACGAGAACGGTCGCGTAACCATGCGGATACTCCCGGAAAAGGTTTCGCACGAAAGACGGAAACTGCGCCGACTTGTGGGCCTCGCAAAAGCAGGCGTAAAGACAAGAGCTGAAGTAGATAAATGCTACGAAGCCTTCAGAGCGCATGCCAAGAAAGGCGATAACAGGGGCGTCGTCCGAAAAATGGACAAATTCTACGAAAATTTATGGGAGGAACACCAAAATGAAACATCTCACAATCAGGGAACAACTCATGGCGGAACGTCAAATGCGCGAAGCCCAAGGGGCTGAATTGACGAAAGCCAAGGCAGACGCCGACTACATCGCAATGATGACCGGTGTCGAACTCGAGCAAAACACGGAACAGGAGGGACACGTTGATGAGCGCAAAGTTTAACAAGGTCAGAGAGTACTACGACAACGGCCTGTGGAGCAAAAGCAGAGTGGCTGATGCCGTGGAAAAAAAGTGGATAACTGCTGAAGAATACGAAACCATCACAGGCGAACCTTACGCAAAGGAGGCTTGATATGGACGCAGGAACCATTATAGCAATTGCCAGCGTGGTGATTTCCGCAATTGCGGTCACTTGCACCATTATAGGCGTAACGAGAGACCGCAAGAAAGAAGACTACAATGCCGGCAAAGACGACGGCGGAATCAGAGGCGACATCAAGTACATGCGAAATAGTTTCGACGACTTGCGCCTTGACGTTAAAGAAGTGGCACGAAAGCAGGATACGCAGGGCGAAAGGCTCACGCGCGTAGAGGAAAGCTGTAAGCAAGCGCACAAGCGCATTGACGAAGTAGCAAGACACGTGGAATATACAGGAGGACATAACGAATGAAAGCAGAAACCGTTTCAACCATTATAACGATTTTACTCGGCATTCTCGCCGTGGTGGTTTCGTTCCTTTCGTATTACTTCTACATAAAAGGGAAGTTATACAAAGCGGCAGAGGGAGCCATCAATGACGCGGAACCCGACGAAGACCCAGAAGACGAAAAGATAGGCGCGCAAAAACTCGATGCAGCGACCGACCAAGTATACGCATTGATACCCGCTATCCTGAAACCCATAATCAAAAGGGACGTGGTAAAGGGAATTGTGCAAGCGGCATTCGACCGAATCGAAGCCTACGCAAAGAAACAGGTCAGCAAAAACTCCAAAAAGTAGCGAAATGCCACCCTTCAGAGTTTGACCTTTACCTATCGGGTATGCTATAATGATTAAACAAACGACATCGCGACGTTTGAAAAATCGAGGTCGTAAACGGCCGTGATAGGAAATTCCGTGCGTAAGGCGAAGCACGTCGAAACCCTTGTTTGCTTAGAGAGAATTTAAGGTAAAAGTTTAATAAAAGTGCCCCTATAAGTGGTTTAATTTAAAATTTTACGGCAACTACAAGCCGATTATAGAATATACAACAGGAAGGAAAATTTATGAAAGAAATTAAGAAGATTGCAATTATGACGGGCGGTGGGGATTGTCCCGGTTTAAATCCCGTAATCCGAGCGGTAGTCAAAACGGCTATTTCAAAATACGGTTTAGAAGTTTTAGGCGTTCGCCACGGATATCACGGACTTTACCATGGTGATTTCATCAATCTTGGTTTAGAAGACGTTGAAGAAATTATCACCAAGGGCGGTACTATTTTATACAGTTCAAATAAGGATAACTTGTTCCAATATCCTATCAAAGACGAAAACGGAAATTTCGTTCGTGACGAAAACGGTAAACTCACTTACGAAGACGTTTCCGACGTTGCAGTCGAGCATTTAAAGGACGCCAACATAGACGCTTTGTTTATTTTAGGTGGCGACGGCACGCTCACTTCGGCAAGAGATTTTTCAAGAAAGGGCGTTAACGTAATCGCTATCCCCAAGACGATTGACAACGACTTGGCAAACACCGATTATACTTTCGGTTTTGACACCGCTATTTCGGTTGCAACCGACGGTCTTGATAGAGTCCGCACGACGGGTATGTCCCACCACAGAATAATGGTTGTTGAAATTATGGGACGTGGCGCAGGTTGGATGACTCTTCACGCCGGCATTGCAGGCGCAGCGGACGTAATTTTACTTCCTGAAATTCCTTACGATATAAATAAAGTTGCTGAAAAGATTAAAGCCGACAAGGCAAAGGGCAAAGAATTTTCAATCGTTGCCGTTTCCGAAGGCGCAAAGTCTTTAGACGGTAAGCAAGTAGTATTAAAAGTTATTGAAGATAGCGCTGATTCTATCCGTTTAGGCGGTGTTGGCGCGTTGGTTGCCGACCAACTCGAAAAACTTACGGGTTCGGAAGCAAGGGCAACGACTCTCGGTCATATACAACGTGGCGGAACGCCCACCGCTCACGACAGAGTTCTTTCTTCTCGCTACGGCTATGCAGCGGTAGAACTTTGTATGAAAGGCGGTTTTGGTAAAATGGTAGCCCTTCAAGGCGACGAAATCGTTTCCGTGTCCTTAGAAGACGTTATCGGTCAAAAGACTAAAAACGTTGATCCTAACGGAGAACTTGTAACGATGGCTAAGGCTATGGGGGTTTGTTTCGGCGTTTAAATGCTTATACGCTTCGCCCCGCGTCGTTTCTGCAAGTGTTTGCCGACTGGGATGACCAGCAAGGTCTATCCCATCCGTCAACCCCTTGCGAGCCTAGTGGTGCTCGCATCTAAACCTTTAAACGAGTGTGTGTTACTGTGTCGCCTTCAAAACCTTGGCGACCAACGTTAGAAATGAAAACTGCATAGCCCGACTTTTTAGTCGGGCTATGTTTTTTTATTTAACTTATCCTTGCGGAAACGTAAAAATAGTGGTATAATAGTATCGGTGGGGTTTAGCGCTATCGTAAAATTAAGCGCGCGAGCCCTTAAGGAGTTACACAAATGCAAATTTGCGATATGCACGTACACTCGTGTTTTTCGGACGGCTCGTCTACGCCCGCCCAACTTATTGAAGAAGGTTTATCCGTAGGGCTTTCGGCAATTGCCCTTACCGACCATAACAATATCGGCGGAGCTGAAGAGTTTTTAAAAGCGAGTTGCGGTAAAGATATTAAGGCGGTCGTCGGCACGGAGTTTTCGACCGATTACGGCGATAAAGAATTGCATATTTTAGGGCTTTTTATACAGAAAGAGCATTTCAAAAAGGTTACGGCTTATTGCGAAAGAGTAATTTTAAACAAAGAAAAGAGCAATAGGGTAATGATTGATCGCCTTAAAAAAGCAGGCTACGATATCGACTACGACGAAGTTAAACGAAATTGTCAAGGCACTATGAATAGGGCTCATATCGGCGCAGTTTTATTCAAAAAAGGCTATACTAAGACGATTGAAGAAGTTTTCGATACTATTTTATCCAAAAGCGGCGGTATTTACGAAAGCGCAAAACGGCTCGACGCCTTTGAAACGATTAAATTTATCCGCTCAATAGGCGCAGTTCCCGTGCTTGCTCATCCGTTTTTAGATTTGAACGAAAGTGAACTCAGAGTGTTTTTGGCAAAGGCTACGGCAAACGGTTTAATAGGTATGGAAACCGAGTACACGACTTATTCGCCCGAGCAAACGTTTCTCGCAAGGCAAATAGCAAGCGAGTTCGGCTTAAAGCGTAGCGGTGGTAGCGACTATCACGGTTGTCGCAAGGAAAACGTAGCCCTTGCAACGGGTAGGGGAAACTTGGCTATTCCGTACTCGATTTATCAAGATTTACGCCCCGAAAAAGGAGAATAAAATGTATATTGGATTAGATATTGGCGGAACTAAATGCGCCGCAGTCGTCGGAGATTTAGGTAAAGAAGTAAAAATTTTAGAAAAGATACACTTTCCTACGGCGGATAAAACCCCCGACGAAATACTTTCGCTTTTTTCAGATTTTATTGATGAAAATAGACAGAAATATCAAATTGACGGCATAGGTATTGCGTGTGGCGGTCCGCTTGACAGTAGGGCTGGCATAATCAAAAAACCGCCGTCGCTTCCCCTATGGGATAATATCGAAATAGTAAAATATTTTCAAGACAAATTCGGCATAAAGACCTATCTTAAAAACGACGCCGACGCGTGCGCGGTTGCCGAGTGGAAGTACGGCGCTGGCAAAGGTTGTCAAAATATGATATTTATTACCTTTGGCACGGGGTTTGGTTCGGGACTTATTTTAAACGGAAAACTCTATTCGGGTACTAACGATAACGCGGGCGAAATCGGGCACGTTCGCCTTCGTAAATCTGGTCCTATCGGCTACGATAAGGCAGGCTCTTGCGAAGGTTTTTGTAGCGGTAGCGGAATACGCCGACTTGCTCTTTTAGAACTTGAAAAACTCAAGAAAAACGGCTTATTGCCCGACTTTTTACAAAAAGTCGGCGGTGAAGATAATATAAGCGCAAAGACGATTGCGCAGTTTGCTCGCCAAGGCGATCCTTTTTGCAAAAGGATTTATAAAATAAGCGGAAAGATGCTTGGCGAAGCGTTGAGTATTTTAATCGACCTTTTCAACCCCGAAAAAATCGTTATCGGCGGTGTGTTTATGCGTAGCGGTGATTTGCTTTATCCCCACGCCGAAAGGGTTATCAAAAAGGAAAGTTTAGTTTATTCAAGGCAGGTCGTTGAAGTCGTGCCTGCAAAATTAAGTGAAAATATAGGCGACGTATCGGCTCTCGCCGTCGCGCAAGGAGATTTATGAAAAATACTACCAAATTGATTTTAGAAGACCTTATCGCAAAATATCCCGCCCTTTCGGTTTGCGAAAGCGATATCTTAAAAACCTTTGATTTTGCCCGTCAAACCTATCAAAACGGCGGTAAAATTTTAGTTTGCGGAAACGGCGGTAGCGCGGCGGATAGCGAGCATATCGTGGGCGAACTGATGAAAAATTTTAAAAAGTGCAGAAAGCCCTGCGCCGACCTTTTGGCAAATTTGGAAGATTGTGAAGAGAGTAAAAAGTTAAAGGAAGTTTTAGAAGGCAATTTGCCTGCAATTTCTTTAACTTCGCACATCTCGCTTACGACGGCGTATTCAAACGACAAAGAGCCGTCCGCAGTCTTTGCTCAACAACTTTCTGGGCTTGGCAAAAAAGGTGATACCTTTATCGCTATTTCAACTTCGGGCAACTCGTTAAACTGCGTTTACGCCTGCTTAGTTGCAAAGGCGCTAGGTCTTAATACCGTTGCTTTTACGGGTAAAAAGGAGAGTAGACTTTCTTCTCTTTCGGACGTTTGCGTTAAAGTTCCCGAAACTGAAACCTATAAAATACAAGAATATCACTTGCCCGTATACCACGCGATATGCGCAATGCTTGAAGAAGAATTTTTTGAATAATATTTTACAAAAACGCGCTATAATCGACTTATAGGGCGTTTTTTAGGAGAGATTATGTTTAATATTTTAGTCGTAGACGACGATAAAAACATAAGATACGTAATGAAGGAAATTTTGCAAACGGCAAAATACAACGTCTTTACCGCAATCAACGGCGAAGACGCTTTCGACGTCTTAGTTAAAGAGCATATTGATCTAGCGATAGTTGACATAATGATGCCGTGTATGGACGGTTATGAGTTTACCAAGGAACTTCGCTCGTTTAATAGTGAAATGCCCATTTTGATGGTTTCGGCAAAGCAACTGCCCGAAGACCGTAAAAAAGGTTTCGTCGTCGGCATTGACGATTTTATGACTAAACCCATAGACACGGAAGAACTTTTGTTGCACGTAAAAGCCTTGCTTCGCAGACTTAAAATCGTAAGCGAAAGAAAACTCACCGTCGGAAAAGTGGTTTTAGATTACGACAGTTTTACCGTGGAAAGGCAGGGCGAAGTACACGAACTTCCCCAAAAGGAATTCATGCTTTTATACAAACTTCTTTCCTTTCCTAATAAGATTTTTACGAGAATACAACTCATGGACGAAATTTGGGGAGTCGATTGTGAAACGGGTAGCGAAACGGTAACCGTTCACGTTGGTAGACTTCGCAAAAGATTCGAGCATTGGGACGATTTTGAAATCGAAGCCATAAGGGGCTTAGGCTACAAGGCGGTGAAAAAATAATGAAGAAAGTTTTGTCTGATAAAAACAGAATAAGGATGGCTTTCGTTTTCGGCGTTGCGGGTATTTTGCTAGTAGCGATTCTGCTAGCCGCTGTTTTGGAATATATTTTAGTCGAAGTCGAAGCCTTTACTAATTTTAGTTTGGAAAATTCAACCTTGCTTTGGATTTTAATGTTCTCCGCGATAAGTATAATAATAGGTTTAGCGCTAACCTTTATTTTGCAAAGGGTAATTTTAAAACCCGTAAACACCTTGCTCGACGGCATGGATAAACTCGCAAACGGAGAGTTTAACACCCGTATAGACCTTGGTAGCGTTGAAGGAATAACGGGCATATCCGACAAGTTTAACGCCTTGGCGAGAGAACTTCAAAAAATCGAAATATTGCGCTCGGATTTCGTCAACAATTTCTCGCACGAAATGAAGACGCCTATCGTTTCGATAAGCAGTTTAATAAGCCTTATGAAAAACGGCGAAATTTCAAAGGACAAGCAAATGCAATATCTCAACATTATTGAAGAAGAGATAAACCGACTATCCGAAATGACGACTAACGTTTTAAATTTGAGCAAGATTGAAAATCAAGGCATCATAACCGAAAAGACGGAGTTTAACTTATCTGAACAAATCAGAACGTGCGTACTACTTCTCGAAAAAAAGTGGTCGCGCAAAAAACTCGAACTTGACGTTGACTTCGACGAATATACCGTCGTCGCAAACGAAGATATGTTAAAGCAAGTGTGGTTTAACCTTATCGACAACGCCATAAAATTTGCCGAAAGGTCTAGTTTATTAAAAATTTCAATTTGTAAAAATGAAGGTAAAACGGTTGTAAAAGTTACGAATAAAGGCGAGCCGATCGCAAAGGAAGACTACGAAAAAATCTTTCAAAAATTCTATCAAGGCAGTAGTTCGTCTAAAAAGGACGGCAACGGTATAGGTCTTTCGATAGTAAAACATATCGTAGACTTACACGAAGGTAGGATTACCGCCGAGAGTAAAGACGGCTTAACCACTTTTACCGTTACGCTATAAAGTGAGATTAAACGTAAAAAAAGCGAAAAAATAAAAAACAACCCGAAAATTTTTTAAAAAGTTTCGGGTTGTTTTGTTTGAGTTTAGTTTTCTTTGATATAATAGACTCGTTAAACTGAAAAGTTTGGCGTTTTTTAAGGGACGGCATTAGTAGCTGTTAATTTGGATTGCAAAGGAGAAATAGAGTGGACAATTCTAACGTAAAAGTAATCGACGGATTGCTTTTTGAAAAAATAGTCGAAAGTGGAGCGCGTAATCTTTTAAAGAATATGAAAACGATCAACGACTTAAACGTTTTCCCTATTCCCGACGGCGACACGGGCGACAATATGTATATGACTATAAACGGCGGTATAAGCGCCTTAAAAGATATTGCAGAAAATTCGGTTGAGAAAAAGGCAAACGCCCTTTCTCGCGGAATGCTCATGAACGCAAGAGGCAACTCGGGCGTTATTCTATCACAATTTTTTGCAGGCGTTGCCGACGGGCTAGTCGGCTTTGAAACCGTCGACGTAGACCACTTTGCAAAGGCGTTAAACTGTGGCGTTTGCAAGGCGTACAAATCGGTTTCTCGCCCGGTTGAAGGAACTATCTTGACCGTTGCGAGAGAAGCGACAGAGTTCGTTTGCTCGCATTGTAGCAAAGAAACGACCTTTGGCAAACTCTTTAGCGATTACGTTTTAGAAATGAAGCGCTCGCTCGATCATACCCCCGACCTTTTAGAAGCGTTGAGAGAAGCGGGCGTAATAGATAGCGGCGGCGCAGGGCTTTTGTGCATTGCCGAAGGTATGAGTTGCGCTATTCGCGGTATTGAAATCGACGCGGGCGACGCAACCTTTTCAAAGACGCCAGTTGATATCGACTTGTCTGCGTTTGACGAAAACAGCGTTATGACTTACGGTTATTGTACCGAACTTTTACTTCAACTCACTTGGGCAAAGACGGACATCAACGCGTTTGACTTAAATACTTTAAAAGATTATTTAGAGAGTATAGGCGATTCGGTAGTTGCCGTTTTAACGGGTTCGGTGGTAAAACTTCACGTACATACGCTCACCCCTGATAAGGTGTTTAACTACTGCTTACAATACGGCGAATTTTTAACCGTAAAAGTTGAAAATATGACCTTACAACACAACGGTCAAAGCTCCGAAAATCCAGCGTTTGCGACTAGAAAAAAGGTTAAGGAAAGAACGCCGTTTGCGCTCGTAACCGTCGCCACGGGCGAAGGTCTTACCAATCTTTTTAGCGAACTCGGCGCGGACGAAGTTATCG
Source organism: Clostridia bacterium (assembly GCA_017466825.1). Lineage (GTDB taxonomy): Bacteria > Bacillota > Clostridia > Christensenellales > Borkfalkiaceae > UBA10281. The sequence continues at coordinate 55,794 of JAFTTJ010000001.1, read as the reverse complement.
ACGGCGGACAGGGTAAAAACCCGTCTATAGAGCGATTCATGCAAGCTTTTAACAACGTAAACGCCGATAATATATTCGTTCTTCCCAACAATGGAAATATCGTAATGGCGGCAAAACAAGCGGCTTTCTTATACGATAAATCTAATATAATCGTTATCGAAACTAAAAATATCGGTCAAGCGTACTCAATTCTTTCAATGCTCGATTATTCTTCGGGCGACGTGGAGCAGATTGCGAGCCAAATGCGCTCTGATATGGCGGACGTTGAAACGGGTATGATAACCACTTCGATAAGGGACGCCAACATTGACGGCGTCGATATCCATAACGGCGACTACATAGGTTTTTGCGATAAGACGATGCTTACCGCCGGCAAGGATAAGATTGAGGTTTTTTGTTCTTTAACCGAAAAGTTACACGCAAACGAAAAGGCGTTTATAATTGCAGTCTTCGGCGAAGGCGCGACTGAAGAGGATAGAGCACAAATTTCAGATAGAGTGGCAAACCTTTACCCCGACGTAGAGTACTACGAAATTGACGGAGGTCAAGAAGTATACGACGTTATAGTAATTTTGGAGTGATATGTTAAATAAAAAGATATTAATCGACGCTTTCGGCGCAGATGCGCCCGATTTAGTAATCGACGGAATCGCCAAGGCGATAAACGCTTATAGCGAAGTTGAAATCGTGGCGGTCGGTAAAAGAGAATATATCGAAAATCGACTTATAGACCAAGATTTTGATAGAAATAGGCTTGAAATTATCGACGCGGAAGAAGTCGTTACCAACGACGACGGCCCGGTTGAGTCTATAAGAAAGAAAAGGAATTCGTCCCTTTACGTCGGTATGACGGCCCTTAAAGATAGGCATGATATAGGCTGTATGATAACGGCTGGCAATACGGGCGCGGTCATAGCGGGCTCTGTACTTATATTAGGTAGAGAAACGGACAACGACCGTCCTACGCTAGTTACGTTACTGCCAAACGACAAAGGCGGTATTACTTGTCTTGCGGACTGTGGCGCAAACGTTGACTGCAAGCCCCATCATCTATTAAAATTTGCCGAATATGCTAACGACTACGCAAAGGGCGTTTTAAAAATCGAAGAGCCTAAGGTCGCTTTGCTTTCAGTCGGCACGGAAGATAAAAAGGGCAATATGCTCACCAAGGAAACCTTTAAGTTATTAAAGGAAAGTGGTCTTAATTTCGTTGGGAATATGGAAGCAAAAACAGCGCTTTCGGGCGACGTAGACGTTATCGTTGCCGACGGCTTTTATGGCAACGTCTTGTTAAAAAGCATTGAAGGCACGGCAAAATCCGTACTTATGAGAATGTTAAAACTCTTAAAAAAGAACGCTGGCGAAAAGGACGATTTTACTTTCGTCAATAAAGCCGTGAAGGAGTTATTGCAACAACTCGATTTTAATTCTATGGGCGGAGCAATTTTGCTCGGCGTTAAAAAGCCGATAATCAAAGCTCACGGCTCGGCAAATTCAGACACGGTTATAAACACCGTTAATCAAGCGATATCAATAATTAAAACAAAGGAAATATTATGAGAGAATTTATTATTTTAACTGACTCGTCATGCGATCTCAGCCTTGAAGACAGACAAAACTACGGCATAGAATACGTAAAAATGCACGTGTCTAGCAACGGCAAACAGTATGAAGCCGACCTTGACTGGAAGGATATTTCATTTGCAGACTTTTACAATGAAATGCGTAAGGGCGCTCGTTTTATAACGGCGCAAGTCAATTCCGCCGAATATAAAATTGCTTTTGAAAAATACTTAAGCGACGGTAAAGATATTTTATATATTGGTTGTTCGTCGGGGCTTTCGGGCTCGGTAAGGGCAAGTTGCGTTACCCGTGACGAACTTTTATCGGCTTACCCCAATAGCAAAATAATTTGTATCGATTCCCTTACATCGTGTATGGGGCTCGGGTTAATTTGTATAACTGCTTCAAACCTTCGCGCGCAAGGCAAGACGATTGACGAAGTTGCAAGTTGGGTTGAAGAAAACAAACTCAAAGTTCATCAAGAAGCAACCGTTGAAAAACTTACTTGGCTCAAACAAGCGGGTAGAATTTCGGCGGCAAGCGCGTTTTTCGGCGGACTCTTAAACGTTAAGCCTATATTTATTAGCGACGAAATCGGCGCAAACCTTGCCGTTGAAAAGGTAAAAGGTAGAAAAAATTCGTACGCTAAAATAGCGGAGAGATTTGCTCAAAGAGTTGAAAACGTTGAACATCAAAAACTCTTCGTAGTACACGGCGATTGCGAAAACGACGCTAAAGATTTTATTGAAGAAATTAAAAAAGCCTTACCCGATTATTTAAAGGGTACGGAAATTCAAATCAGAAGGCTCGGCCCGATTATCGGCGCAACCTGTGGCCCGGGAACTTTAGGTCTTTATTATTTTGGTAACGGTAATTTGAAATAATCAACTTATACGTGGGGATTTGGTGTAAAAATTGAAGGTGGATAATGTATAAATTTAAATTGCCCAAAAGAAAAAAGCCACTATGGTCGGCGTTTAAAACTTTAGTAAAACCATTTTATAAAGTCGACGAGATAATAAACTTGGCGGGTGATATTCCCGACAAGTTTATCGCCGTATCCAATCACTCTGCAAAGAGCGGACCGGTGGCGCTCGATATGTATTTCCCTAAACCCACCGCAAAGTGGGGCGCTCACGAAATGCTCGAAGGCTATGGGGAACGGTTTAAGTACTTACGCGACGTCTTTTATATTAAAAAGCAGGGCATGGGTAAATTCGGCGCAACGCTAAAATCCGCTGTTGAAGCCTTTTTTTCACCCTTTCCTTACGGTGGAATGAACTTCATACCGTCTTACCCCGACGCAAGACTAAAAAGGACTTTAGATTGCAGCATGCAGTTATTAGACGCAAATATAGGCGTTTTGGTCTTTCCCGAAGACTCTAACGAGGGATATAAGGAAGAGCCGACTTCGTTTTTCGGCGGATTCGTAATGCTTGCTGAAATCTATTTCAAAAAAACGGGCGAAGACGTGCCTATAATACCTACGTACTACCACAAGAAAAAGAAGAAAATTATAATAGGCGAGCCACAATACGTTCAAAAAATAAAAAGCGCAGGTATAAAAACCCGCGATCAAATTGCAGAATATTTTCGCAAATTAGTAAACGGACTTTTTCAAAAGTACGTTAAAAACACATAAAGGAAGTCAAAATGTATAACGACGAAGATACTTTTCTTGACAAATTAGAGAGAAAAATAGGTTGGCTCTCAATACCAAATCTCGCCCTAATTCTAGTGATAGCGATGGGGCTCGTTTGGGTGGCCGATTTCGCCTTGGTCAGGTTAGATCGGTTGCCCCTTTCTTACTATCTTTATTTCAATAGAGATTTAGTTTTAAAAGGGGAAGTGTGGCGAGTTTTAACCTTTATTTTCGTACCCGAAGACGACGGTACGCTATTCGTCTTTTTAACCTTGTATTTCTTTTGGTTTATGGGCTCTACGCTCGAAGCCGAGTGGGGAACTTTTAAATTTACAGTCTACTACTTAACGGGCTATTTAGGCTCGCTTGCATCCGGCTTTATAATGGGCTTTACTACTAATTATTATCTCAATTTATCACTGTTTTTAGCCTTTGCAATACTCAATTCCGAAGTTAAAGTCTTACTGTTTTTCTTCCTTCCGATAAAGGTTAAATGGTTGGCTTTGCTAGACCTTGTAATAATCGTAATAGACTTAATTTTCAGTACTTGGGCAATGCGCGTTGCAATAATTTTCGCACTTTTAAACGTAATACTATTTTTCTGGAAGAAACTCTATTATATGATAAGTAATTATTTCCGTCGTAAAAGTTACGAGCGAAGTATCCAAAAGGGGTATGAAGAAGCCGAAAAACGCAGGCGTGAAGAAGAGCGTAAAAACGCTCAAAACGTAGACGCGCAGGTAAAAGATTTGCCACCCAAAGACGGCGACGACGACCTTTTCGGGTTTTAAAAAAGAAGGATTTTTCTCGTCTTGTGACTGATATTAAAAATCAATCTAGCAATCAGTCTTGATAGAAAATATAATAAAATAGGCTTGGAAAACTTTTCTCGTTTTCCAAGCCTATTTTTTTAATAAACGACTTATACAGCCACTTTTATAGTTTAAAAGGTATCATTTTAAGTTTTGCGTATGAAGGAAGTCCGTTTTCTTTACGAGCGTTAGGCTCGCCTTGAATAAGCGGAAGGGCGTAGTCTATAAACTCTTGGGTAAGACCAACTCCGTCTGCGGTTATCCAGTTTAAAGGAATCATTTTTTCGGCGTTGGCAATAGAGTTTAAGTCAAGACCAACGCACTCTATTTTATAATCTTTTCCACTTGCACGCTTAAAGGCAATCATCTTGTCGGTTTCGCCGTTTACGGCGTGTAAAACGGCTTGCCTACCGCTTTCAAAGGACTCTTCTATATCGGTGAGAGAACCGCAATGAGCAGCGCATCTTTGCAAGATGTTGAGTTCAATGGCTTTACATTTAATGCCCATTGATTTTACCGCCGATTTGAGTACTCCGCAAACTCCGCCGAGCGCAGAGTGACCAAACACGTCGGTCGCGCTAGCGTCTTCGCCAACGTACTTGCCTTCTGCGGTCTTAACGCCTTCGGAAACGGCTACGACACAAACTCTGTTTTTATCGACGACGGCTTTTACGTCCTTTTTAAATTTTTCAATTGAAAAGGGTACTTCGGGCAAGTAAATAAGGTCAGCGTCATAACCCGTGAGAGAAGAGAGCGCCGCAGAAGCCGTAAGCCAACCTGCGTTCCTGCCCATTATTTCTAAAACGATAACGAGCGGACTTTCGTAAATTACGGCGTCGAGCCTAGTTTCGGCAAGAGTGGTCGCAATGTATTTTGCGGCGCTACCATAGCCGGGACAATGGTCCGTTCCAACCAAATCGTTGTCAATCGTCTTTGGTATGCCGATAACGTTTATAGGATAGCCTTCCTTTTCCATAAAGCGAGAGATTTTGTCGCAAGTATCCATACTGTCGTTTCCGCCGTTATAGAAAAAGTATTTTACGTCGTACTTTTTAAATACTTCTAAAACGCGCTTGTAGTCGGTGTCGTCAACGTTAAAATCTTTAAGTTTATATCTTACCGAGCCAAACGCCGAAGCAGGGGTGTTTTTAAGGGCTAAAAGTTCGGCTTCGTCTTCCTTTCCAATGTCTACGAAATCTTCGGTTAAAACGCCTTTAATGCCGTGAAGTGAGCATAAAACGTCGGTGATAGCGTCTTGCTTTAGTGCTTCGATAAGTCCACCTGCAATGCTTGCGTTTATTACGGCGGTAGGTCCGCCCGACTGCGCAAAGACAGCCCTTCCTTTAAGATTTTTCATTTTTTCTCCTTTGAATTAAGTCCTTAAAAGATTGATAATCGACTTATAGGCGCGTTTTTAACTCAAAACGGCTGCCATATCGTATATTTTCTTTTCAAAGTTTTTCTTCATAGACAAGGCTTCGGTTATATCCATGTCGAAAATTTCTTTACCACGGCAACCGACTACGCGGTTAGTTTTTCCACTCTCTAAAAGTTCAATTGCTTTAAACCCGAATTTCGCGGCGAGCATTCTGTCCGCCATAGTAGGCGTACCGCCCCTTTGGATGTGTCCAAGAGTAGAGAATTTTACGTCCGCGCCTGAAATAACCGAAACTATAGTTTTTATTTCTTGCTCGTTGCCCGCGCCTTCGGCTAAAACGATAATACTTGCAGTCTTGCCCCTTTCTTTGTTCTTTTTGATTTCGTTTGCAATCTTTTGAATATCGTAAGGAACTTCGGGTACGAGAATATATTCCGCGCCACCGCAAATGCCTGCGTAAAGGGCGATATCACCGCAATGGCGTCCCATAACTTTAATAATCGAAACTCTATCGTGTGAAGTCATGGTGTCTCTAAGCGCGTTGATAGCCCATAAAACGGTGTTCACCGCCGTGTCAAAGCCGAGCGTAAAATCGGTGTAAGCAAGGTCGTTGTCAATAGTGCCGGGTATACCGACTACGTTAATGCCATAATCGTCCGAAAGGGCTTTCGCGCCCGTAATCGAGCCGTCGCCACCGATAACTACGAGTCCTTCAATTCCAAGCGTTTTAAGTTTTTCCGCAGCGATTTTTCTCGTTTCGGTTTCCTTAAATTCAAGGCATCTTGCCGACTTTAAGATAGTACCGCCCCTATGGATAATTTCGCAAACCGATTGCGAAGTCATAGGGAATATTTTATTTTTGACTAGACCTTTGTAGCCCCTGTCAACACCGTAAACTTCCATGCCCTTACTCAAAGCGCTTCTTACGCACGCTCTGATGCAGGCGTTCATGCCGGGAGCGTCGCCCCCACTAGTTAAAATAGCAATTTTTTTCATAATTTATATCCTTTGGCTTAAATTAAAAGCCCAATAGTTTTTCGCTCGTACGCAAGGTTTAGCGTTATTTTTTTATTTCCGACTTAAAAAACTTAACGTCGTTTTCGTCTACGATAGAGAGAAGTTCGTTTACGAGCCCCCTACAATTGCGTACTTTTTGAGTCATACGGTAGTTCTTTCCGTCAATTTTAAAGAAGACCGTAATATCGCCCGGATATGACGAAAGTATGTCTATAAGTTCGTCTTTCGCGTTTTTCGTTTCGTCGTTTAGTATAATTCCAAGGCACTCTGAAAGGGTAGAACTCTTAACTTTAGGTTCGTTTTCCTCTTGATGCTCAGTAACTTCTTCACAATTATCGCAAATGACTGAAACCCTATCGTCTTTAAGTTGCAGTCTACCGCGAATCTTCACCGTTTTTTCGTTTGCCAAAAGGTCTTTAAATTTCTCGTGAGATTTGGGGAAGAACACGCACTCTATTGCCCCGTAAAAGTCTTCCACGGTAACGAAACTCATAAACGTGCCCGACTTAGTCGCCTTTTTCTCGGCTTGGGTAATAATACCGCCGAAGTAGACGGGCATATCGTTTTTGACGTCGGCGTAAATTTTAGAGCCGTCTTCGTCTTCTTCGTAGTTTAATAGCATTTGGGTTGAAAAAGTACAGTCTTTAAACCTATCTTTAAACCCGTCCAAGGGGTGACCTGAAAGGTAAACTCCCGTAACGCTTTTTTCAAGCGAGAGTTTGGTCTTACTGTCGTATTCTTTAAGGTTGGGGTAAACGACGGTAAAGGTCGTATCTTCTTCTAAAATATCCCCAAACAAACTCATTTGGTTGCTCTCTCTTTGCTTTGCGATAATGGCAACCCTATCGATAAGTTCGCCCGAAATACCTATAAGCTGAGTTCTCGTCCTGCCGAATTGGTCAAAAGCGCCCGCGTAGATAAGATTTTCAACTAAACGCTTGTTTAAAACTTTACTTTCACATCTTGAAATAAAGTTTTCAAAGGAAGTATACGGGCCGTGGGCAGTTCTCTCGTTTACGATTGAGTCGATTGCCGAAAGTCCAATGCCCTTAATCGCCGCCAAGCCGTAGCGAATTTTATCGTTTTTAACGCTGAAAAAGCCTACGCTTTGGTTTATATCGGGGGGTAAAACTTCAATACCTTCTTCTTTTGCGTAGGAAAGGTAGTTTTGAATTTCGTCTATTTTATCAATACGGTTGTTGAGTACCGAAGTTAAAAATTCGGGTTCGTAATAGGTTTTAAGGTAAGCCGTTTGGTAGGTTACGAGCGAGTACGCCGCGGCGTGCGATTTATTGAAGGCGTATTTTGCAAAGTCCTTCATTTCGCCCCACACCTTTTTAGCGACGTCTTCGGGTACGCCACGCTTTAAGCAACCGTCTATCGCCGTCGAAACCTTGCCGTGTTTGTCCACGATTTGATCTCTTCCGTGTATAAACACGACTTCTTCCTTAACCATTGCTTCGACTTGCTTTTTACCCATCATACGCCTTACGTTGTCGGCTTGACCGAGAGTGTAGCCCGCGAGCGACTGAACGATTTTCATAACCTGTTCTTGGTAAACGATACAGCCGTAAGTCTGTTTTAAAATGGGCTCTAACAGGGGGTGGTCGTATTTAACGAGATCGGGGTTATGTTTACACTTTACGAACTTGGGAATAGAATCCATAGGGCCGGGGCGGTAGAGCGAAACGGCTGCGACTATATCTTCAAGACAGGTAGGTCTAAGTTCTCTAAGGAACTTTTGGAAGCCCGCCGATTCGACTTGGAATATAGCCTTAGTGTTGCCCGTAGATAAAAGTTCGTAAACCTTAGGGTCGTCGTAAGAAGACTTATCGAAGTCGATTTCAACGCCGTGATTTTCCTTAATGTAGTCTATCGCCATCTTGATATCGGACAAGTTTCGAAGCCCTAAAAAGTCCATCTTCAAAAAGCCGAGATGTTCAAGTTCTACGCCCGTGTATTGACTGGTTATATCGTCGCCGTTCCTACCTAACGGCATGTGTCTATCTAAAATATCCGCGCCGATAATAACGCCGCACGCGTGCGTGCTTGCCTGACGGGGCGAGTCTTCGAGTTTCATTGCGATATCGACGACTCTTCTTATTTCGCCTTCTTCGTTGTACATTTGTACGAGTTCGGGTACGGAATAGTCCACGCCGTAATCTTTATCCGTTTCTTTTTGTTGGTAAGTGCCGAACACCTTCATTAAAATATTCGGTCTTTTAAGGTCGAATTCTTCGCCTTTTGAGTTTTTTCTAACGAGTTTATTAGGAATAGTTTTAGAAACTCTATCGGCTTCAGAGTAGGGTAATTTAAGTACTCTCGCAACGTCTTTTACGGCGTTTTTAGCCGCCATCGTGCCAAATGTTACTATTTTACAAACCCTGTTTTCGCCGTATTTTCTCTTTACGTATTCGATAACTTCTTGTCTACGGCTATCTTCAAAGTCTACGTCGAAGTCGGGCGCGGAAACTCTTTCGGGGTTTAAGAAACGCTCGAAGTAAAGGTCGTATTTTAAGGGGTCGATATTGGTAATGCCTATAAGGTAAGCGACTATCGAGCCTGCGCCCGAGCCACGGCCGGGACCAACCGATATACCCATATTTCTCGCCGCGTTGATGTAGTCCCAAACGATAAGGAAGTATTCTACGAAGCCTTGTTTTTCAATAACGGCGAGTTCGCTCTCTATTCTCTCTCTGATTTCAGGCGTTTCAGCGCCGTATTTTTTAAGTATTCCCTTGTTTATAAGCCCGCGAAGATAAGTGATGGGGTCTTCGCCCGTGTCGGGGTAGTAGTGGGGGAACATATAGTGTCCGTAAACGAAAGAAAAGTTGCACTTTTCAGCGACTTCCAAAGTGTTGGTGATGGCTTCGGGGTTTTCGGGGAAAAGAGCGGACATTTCTTCTTCGGTTTTAAGGTAGAATTCGTCGTTTGAAAAACGAAGTCTTTTCGGATCGTCGTAATCAGCGCCCATCTGTACGCACATTAAAACGTCTTGGCTCATTGCGTCGGATTTATTTACGTAATGCACGTCGTTGGTCGCAACGAGTTTAATATCGTATTTTTTAGCGTAAAGGCGAAGATATCTATTAACTTCGACTTGTTCGGGCAAGTCGTGGTTTTGGAGTTCAAGGTAAAAATCTTCGCCGAAAACCCTTTTAAACCAAACGACTAGCCTTTCGGCTTCTTCAAAATCTCTATTTAAAATTGCTTGCGGAATATCGCCTGCAAGACACGCCGAAAGACACACCAAGCCTTCGTGGTGCTCTTCAAGCGTTTTAAGGTCTATTCTCGGCTTATAATAATAGCCGTCTCTAAACGCAATGGCGTTTAAAAGGGACATGTTTTTATAGCCCGTTTCGTCCTTGCAAAGAAGAACTAAGTGGTTTAACTTAGTCTTACCGCTCTTTACAGTCAAGTCGTCGCAAACGTAAAATTCCGTGCCGATAATAGCCTTTATATCGTTTTTTTCGCATGCGTCGAAAAAGGCTACCGCGCCGTACATATTGCCGTGATCGGTAATTGCAATGGCGGGCATGCCGAGTTGTTTAGCTCTTTTCGTAACGACTGCAATTCTCGCCGCTCCGTCTAAAAGGCTGTATTCAGTATGAACGTGTAAATGAACGAAATTTCCCATAGTTAAACCTAAAAGTTGGCTTATAAGCCGTTTATTCGGCTTTTAGTCCATAAAATAAATGATAATCGTATTTTGTACGTAAATATATTCGGGCTTAATTTTTATACCTTCGCTAGTAACGTCGATATACTTTTGAACCCTTTTAATTTTCTCTTTATACTTTTCAGTAAAGTCTACGTTAAAACGTTTAGTAAATTCGCTAAAAGTAAAACCTTCGTCTTTTCGCAAATTGAGCATTATAAATTCAAATTCTCGCTCGTCGCCTTCGATATTTTCAGTAAAAATTTCGGCAACCCTACCGCGTAAAATGCAAGCGGTGTACTCGTCGATTTTTTCGGTGTTGGTAAAACGCCTTTCGCCTATAAAGGAAGACGCCGCAACGCCAAAACCGACGTACTCACCCCTATTCCAGTAGTTTAAATTGTGTCTTGACTTAAATCCGTCCTTGGCAAAATTTGAAACTTCGTAACGGTGATAACCCTTTTCTTCAAGATATTTTCTCGCAAAGTCGTAAAGGTCGGCAGTTTCGTCTTCGGACGGCAAATCGCCGTTTAAATATTTGCCGAACATAGGCGTGCCTTCTTCGGGTTTTAAAGCGTAGCACGAAATATGCTTTGCGCCCCCTTGCTCGGCAAGGTCGATAGTCGCTTTAACGTCGTTTTCGGTTTGATTTTCAAGACCAATCATAACGTCAACGCTCAAATTTTCCCCTTTTAAAAGGTCGGTTGCGAGTAAAAAATCTTGTCTGTTATGAATTCGGTTAAGCCTTTTTAGCATGCCGTCGTCAGCGGACTGAAGCCCAACGCTAAAGCGATTGACGCCTATTTTTTTGTAGGCTTTAACCTTTTCCGCTGAAAGCGTGCCGGGGTTTACTTCCAAGGTGATTTCGCAATCGTCTGAAAGGGTGTAAAAGTTTTTAATTTGCCTTAAAGCGCCGATAATGTATTTTTCGTGTACGAAGGAAGGCGTTCCGCCACCGAAATAAACGGTGTCGAAAACGTAGCCTTTTAAACTCTCGGCCCTGCTTTTTATCTCTTTGTAAAGGCAGGCAAAATAAAGGTCTGCCTTGCCTATTTCCTTTGGGTAAGACGCAAAGTCGCAATAGGTACATTTGCTCTTACAAAAGGGGATATGAACGTAAATTCCACTCATAATTTTCCTAAAAGCAACTAAAATTAGTCGTATAACCGTCCGTTTTAAGTCGAACTGTCGATTTTAAGTATAGACATAAACGCTTCGCTCGGTATCTCGACTGAGCCGAGTTGACGCATCTTCTTTTTACCTTCTTTTTGTTTTTCTAAAAGTTTCTTCTTTCTGGTAATATCACCGCCGTAGCACTTGGCTAAAACGTCTTTTCTCATCGCTTTAACCGTTTCTCTTGCGATAACTTTACCGCCAACCGCCGCCTGAATGGGTATTTCAAAGAGTTGGCGTGGAATAACGTCTTTAAGTCTTTCGGCAAGCGCTCTACCCCTTGGGTAAGCCTTGTCTTTATGAACGATTAAGGAAAGGGCGTCGCAAAGATCGCCGTTTAAAAGCATATCGAGTTTTACGAGATTGCTTTTTACGTAGCCCGAAAGTTCGTAGTCGAAAGACGCGTATCCGCGAGTTCTACTTTTAAGTCCGTCGAAAAAGTCGAATATAATTTCGTTTAAGGGCAGAGTATAGTTGAGCCTAACTCTCTTTGAATCGAGATAGGTCATATCCGTAAAAGTACCCCTTTTTTCTTGGCAAAGTTCCATAATTGCGCCGACGTATTCGGGTGGGGTAAAGATGTTTGCCGTAATAACGGGTTCTTCGGCGTAATCTATATACGAAACGTCGGGGAATTTGCTGGGGTTATCTACTATAAGCATTTCGCCGTCCGTCTTAAAAACGTGATAGGAAACGGATGGGGCGGTGGTGATTATATCGATATCGAATTCCCTTTCAATTCTCTCTTGAATAATTTCCATGTGTAAAAGACCAAGGAAACCGCACCTAAATCCAAAGCCGAGCGCCGCCGAGTTGTCTGGCTCGAAGGTTAAGGAAGCGTCGTTTAATTTAAGTTTTAAAAGGGCTTCTTTAAGGTCGTTAAACTTAGAGCCGTCAAGGGGATATATACCCGAGAAAACTACGGGTTGAACCTTTTTATAGCCGGGCAAGGGTTGGGGAGCAGGGTTGGTCGTAGTGGTGATCGTATCGCCAACCGCAATGTCTTCAATGCTTTTAATGCTCGCAGCGATATAGCCTACTTCGCCTGCGGAAAGAGTCTTTTTAGGTATAAGCCCGGGGTTAAAAGTTCCAACTTCGGTTACGTCAAACTGTTTTTCGCCCATAAAGGTCTTGATTTTCATACCTGCGGAAACTGTGCCGTCAACTATCCTTACAAAGCAAATAACACCCTTAAAATTGTCGTAATAAGAGTCGAAGATAAGCGCTTTTAAGGGGGCGTCGTCGTCGCCTTTCGGCGGCGGAACGAGTTCGACGATTTTTTCTAAAACTTGGTCTATATTTATGCCGTTTTTAGCCGAAACTCTCGGCGCGTCAGAGCCGTCTAGTCCGATTACGTCTTCAATTTCTTGAGCCGTTTCGTCGGGGCGAGCGGATGCTAGGTCGATCTTGTTGATAACGGGTACTATTTCAAGGTTGTTATCTAGCGCAAGATAGCAGTTTGCAAGCGTTTGGGCTTCAATGCCTTGGGTTGCGTCTACGATCAAAATAGCCCCTTCGCACGCTGCGAGCGAACGCGAAACTTCGTAAGTAAAGTCGACGTGTCCGGGCGTGTCGATAAGGTTAAATATATATTCGTTGCCGTCCTTTGCTTTGTAAGCCATCCTTACGGGGGTGAGTTTTATGGTAATGCCCCTTTCCTTTTCCAAATCCATGGAGTCTAAAAGTTGGTCTTCCATATCCCTTTCGGCAACTTGCCCCGTGTATTCCATAAGTCTATCCGCAAGGGTAGATTTACCGTGGTCAATGTGGGCTACGATACAAAAATTTCTTAAATTTTCCTTTGTCTTAATCGCCATAATATCCTTTCGAGTTCGGCATAGCCGAAAATTGATTAAAATGCGTATGCCGTAAGCGTTTATAACTTGCGTGCGAGTATACGCGCGTATTATATATTATAAATAAAACTTTGAATAAAAGCAATCATTTTAAAGAAAAAATACGAGTTGCACTTGACAAAATTTGATATAGAGTTTATAATCAAACGGTAAATTCCTACTAAATTGGTGGGATATATCAAACGATTTTAATACAAATAGCCGACTTTGGTTTAAGTTTTAACGGAGAATATATATGAAGAGCAGAATACCCGACGGGCATTGGTTAATAACTAGGGCGTGCGCTCATAGGGGCTTGCACGGAAACGGCGTGCCCGAAAACAGTATATTTGCATTTGAAAAAGCAATCGAAAACGGATATCCTATCGAAACGGACGTCCAACTTACTAAAGATTTAGTCCCCGTTTGTTTTCACGACGACCATTTAGATCGTATGACGGGATTTTCTTCTCGCATTTGGGACGTTGACTACGCCGACTTGCAAAAACTTCGACTTGCAAATAGCGAGCAAAAAATACCCACTTTTGAAGAGTTTTTAAAGTTGGTAGACGGCAAAGTTCCCCTTTTAATCGAAATAAAAACTCAACCACATAACAAAGAAGTTTGCCAAAAGGTCGTCGACCTTTTAAAAGGGTATAAAGGCGAGTTTGCAATTCAGTCTTTCGACCCAAGGGTTATGGGTGAAATTAAAAAGTTAAACCCCGAAATTTTAAGGGGACAACTCATGGATAAAGACAGACATGAAGGGGTTTCTTGGCTGGTTGATTTTATGCTATCAAACGGTCTTTTAAACTTTTTGTCAAAGCCCGATTTTATCAACGTTAACCATAAATATTTACCGCTCGGCAAGTGCTTGGCAAGGGGTAAAAAGGTGCTTTGTTGGACTGTTCGTTGCCAAGAAGAAGAGCAAAAAGCCCTGCCTTTCGTACAGGGTTACGTTTTTGAAAATATAACCCCAAAACTTAAATAATCGACTTATAGAAAGGTTTTATAGGTAAAAACAATGAAAAAAGAATACACAGTAAGCGGTATGACGTGTTCGGCTTGCTCGGCTAGGGTAGAAAGAGCCGTATCGAAAGTTGAAGGCGTTACCGCATGCTCAGTCAACTTAATATCGGGTACGCTTAAAGTTGAAAGTCAAAACGATTTATCCGAAAAAATAATGTCCGCCGTTAAAGGCGAAGGCTATGGAATTAAGGAAGGAATAGAAAGACGAAAAAAGTCTGAAAGAGAAAAGAGTTTAAAGACGAGAATTTTTATATCTCTTCCGTTACTCCTTCTTTTAATGTATATAGCGATGGGCGAAATGGTAGGCCTACCGCTACCTGCGTTTATTAAAGAGCCTTTTATATTCGCCCTTTCGCAAGCGATAATAGCCTTAGCGGTAGTCGTGGTAAATTTTTCCTATTTTATAATAGGCTTTAAAAATTTAGCGCAGTTAAAACCCAACATGGATTCGCTTGTTGCGCTCGGCTCTACGGCGTCTTTTGTATACGGCGTTTTCGCCGTGGTTATGATAGGGCTCAATATCGACGTTCACTCGTATGCGCACAACCTTTATTTTGAAGGTTCGGCAATGATAGTTACGCTCATAACGATAGGTAAGTTTTTAGAAGAAAAATCTAAAAACAAAACTATGAGCGCGGTAGAAAAACTCTTGGGGCTCGCGCCCGACACGGCGATAATTTTGGTCGACGGCAAGGAAATTGAAGTAAAGAGCAGTCAACTAAAAAGTGGTGACGTATTTCTGTTAAAAGACGGGTTTTCAGTTCCTGCCGACGGCGAGATTATAGACGGCGATGGATATTTAAACGAGTCTATGCTGACGGGCGAGAGTATTCCCGTTTTTAAAGCGGTAGGAGAAAAGGTGATTTGCGTTACGGAATTTTCGGGCGGATTTGCAAAGGTTAAAGCGACGTCCGTCGGCGAAGATTCAACCGTATACAAAATAGTAAAACTTGTTGAAGAAGCAAATTCTACTAAAGTTCCCATCGCAGGGCTTGCCGATAAAATTTCGGGGATTTTCGTTCCCGTGGTAATTGGTATATCGCTAATCACTTTGGCGGTTTGGCTTATTATTAGCGGTGATTTTGCTTATTCGTTTAACTTTGCGGTGAGCGTTTTGGTCGTTTCGTGTCCGTGCGCTTTGGGACTTGCAACCCCCGCCGCGCTAATGGCAGGCACGGGTAAAGCCGCCGAAAACGGGGTTCTCGTAAAAAGTGGCGAAGCCTTGCAAAATTCGGCAAAAACTCAAGTGGTAGTTCTCGATAAAACGGGTACGGTAACCGAAGGTAAACCTACGGTAGAAAAGGTCGTTACGTTTGCCGTTGAAGAAGACGAATTTATTAAAATTTGCGCTTCGCTTGAAGACGGCAGTTCGCACGTTTTAAGTAGGCCGATAATCGCGCTCGCAAGCGAAAGGCGGCTTGAAAAATGTGCCGTTACCGACTTTGAAACGGTGCGTGGCAAGGGTGTATGCGGTAGTATAAACGGCGAATTTTACTGCTTAGGAAACCTTGCGCTAATAAAGGAAAAATGTTTAATTTCAGCGGTTGAAAGCGCTGAAAAAGCCATTGAAAACGAGGATGGTAAAACACTTTTAATTCTTGCAAAAAATGACAAAATATTGGGCTATACGTCGATTAACGACCAAATTAAGCCTACGAGCAGGCAGGCTGTAAACTCCTTAAAAGGGCTAGGTATAAAGGTAGTACTTATAACTGGTGATAACGACCGCTCGGCAAAAGCCGTGGCAAACGAACTAGATATCGAATATAAAGCCGAAGTTTTACCCGAAGATAAGCATCGTGAAGTCGAAAGGTTAAAGGAAAACGGCGTGAGCGTAATGATGGTTGGCGACGGCGTAAACGACGCCCCCGCCCTTCGCTCTGCTACGGTTGGCGTAGCGATAGGCGCAGGTACGGATATAGCGGTTGAAAGCGCGGACGTCGTCCTTATCAAAAACGATTTAGACGACTGCGTCAAGACGGTTACCATAGGTAAAGCCGTAATGCGCAATATAAAGCAAAATCTATTTTGGGCGTTTTTCTACAACGCCTTGCTAATCCCGATAGCGTGCGGATGTTTAAGTTGGTTGGGCGTTAGCCTAAACCCAATGTTTGCGTCGGGCGCAATGAGTTTGTCAAGCCTATTCGTAGTAGGCAACGCGCTAAGGCTTAGATATTTAAAATTTGATAAAAAAGGAGAAGATAAAATGTTTTTCAAAAAGAAGGAAGAAAGAGTTGCTAAAATCGACGGTATGATGTGTATGCATTGCCAAAAGAGAGTTGAAAACGTATTTGCAAAACTTGGAATCGACGTTAAAATCGACCTTAAGAAGAAGACTGCGACCTTTGCTAAAACCGAAGTTTCCGACGAGCAGATAAAGACTGCAATCGAAAGCGAAGGCTATACCGTAATCTCGATAGATTAAAAAGACGATTTTTGTCAAAACGTAGCCTATAAGTTGATAAACAAATAAAAATCCCCGTTTGGAAAAGCCCAAACGGGGATAATTTTTTATTGATTTACCAATTTACAACGTTGCCGTTTTTGTCTAAATAGAAGTAATTTGCGTCGTCGTTAGCAGGTTCGTTTTCGCTAAAGAAATAAATCTTAAATCCTTCTAAAGCTAAGTTTGAATCGAGTTTGTATTCCGCCCAACTACTAGTGGTGTGGAAGGTGTAAACGTCGCTTACGAAGGTGTCTAAAAAGGCGTTTTCTTCAACGGTAGTTACGGATGCGGGCATAAAGAAACGGTTGGGAAGTTTTTTGCAGTTATTGAAGGCAAAAGCGCCGATTGACGAAACTTTACAGCCCGAAAAACTCTTAAAGGTTACGGCGTAGAGCGCCGAACAATCGTTAAAGGCGTACGCGCCGATTTCAGTAATGTTTAAGCCGAGTTCTATCGAAGTTAAACTCAAGCAACCGTTAAAGGTGTAAGCGTCGATTTTTTCAACTCCGTCGGGGATATACGCGTTTGTAAGACCGCTGTGGCTAAACGCGCCGTCGCCGATTTTTACGAGTGAAGCGGGAAGATTGATTTTATCTAAATCTGAGCAATGAGCAAAAGCGCTAGTACCGATAGTTTGTAAGGTGTTGGGAAGAGAAACGTCTTCAAGGTTACTGCAATCGTTAAAGGCTCTGTCGCCGATTGCGGTAACACCGCTAGCAACGGTAACGGTAGTGAGATTTGCAAGGTTTTCAAACGCTCCGCCCGCAATAACTTTTGCGTTGCCGTTTACCGCGCAGGAAGTTTTTTCAGAATCGCAATCTATCAAAGCGACGTATTTATTGTCTGTGTTGCCAAGATATTTTGCGTTGTCGTAAATAGAAAACTGTAAGTTGGTGCAACCTTCAAAGGCTTCGCAACCGATTGACGAAATAGTTTCGGGAATAGAAACACTTATAAGATTAATCGTCCTATAAAACGCTTTGTCGCAAATGGTCGTAAGCCCTTCGGGAAGAATTACGTTGGTAAGCGAAGAGCAAGCCGAAAATGCGTAATCGCCTATTTCAACGACTGTGCTTCCTAAATTTAAAGTAGAGAGTTGTTTGCAGGAGAAAAATGCGTATTCGCCAATTTTTTCAATGCCGTCGGTAACGTTTACCGTCTCAACGCTCGTACCCCTAAAGGCGTTGTCGCCTATTTCTTTAATAGGAAGGTCTTTGTAGTAGTCTCCGCACACGATTTTTCTCGCCGTGCCGTTATATCCGCTTATGATATAATATTCGCCGTCGTCCGAAAGGGTATATTCAAGCCCGTTCGTGCCCGAAACGACGACTTGCGGTTTGCTTTCTACTACGGGCGGTTGACTTTCAGACTCGCTAGTCGTTTCCCCGCAGGCTACGAAGGCAAAAGTTAAAACCGCGCAGAGTAAGCAAATTAAAAAACTAAGCAATGTTTTTCTTTTGGTATTCATTTCTTTCTCCTAAAAAAGTGTTCAACAATAATATTAGCAAAAATTTTAATTTAAGTCAATGATTATTTGCGTTTAATAAAAATTAGGTGAAAAATTTATCCAAAAACTCAAAAGGGTTATAAAAATAGATAGGTTTTTAAAAATTTTGCTAAAATTTTCGATTTGTTATTGAAATTACTTTAAAATAGTTATATAATAAGATAAGAAAAGCGCGCTAGGCGCTTAAATTTTAGGATAAGGACGGAACTATTATGACTACTGATACCATTAGAAACGTGGCAATCATCGGACACAGCGGCGAAGGCAAGACTACTCTTGCCGAAGCTATACTTTTTAACACCGGCGCTATTGAAAGACAGGGCAGAACTGACGACGGCAATACCGTATGCGACTTTGATCCTGAAGAAATAGCAAGAAAGAGTTCAATTTCTCTTGCGGCTGCAAGATGTAAATATAAAGACAAAAAGGGTAGAGATATTACTTTCAACCTTCTCGACGTACCCGGCTTTTTCGACTTTGAAGGCGAGTTTAACCAAGCGCTTGAAGCGTGTGACAGCGCGGTAATCGTTACCGGCGGTTCGGGCACTTTGACGGTTGGTACTGAAAAGGCTATCGAATATTGCTTAAAGCACGAAATCCCTTCTATTTTGTTCATTAACGGCTTGGATAAAGAAAACAGTAGTTTCATCAAGACCGTTGCGGCTATAAAAGAAAAATACGGCAACAAGATCGCTCCCATGATTATTCCTAACATGGTTGACGAAAAGATGAAGGGCTTCGTTAAAGTTGCTTACGGCGTTCTTCGCGATTGGGAAAGAAACGAAAGTCCTATTCCCGACAGATTAAAAGCGGATTGGGAAGAAGCGAGAATGGCTCTTGCCGAAGCGGCTGCTGAAAACGACGAAAAACTTATGGATAAGTTCTTTAACGAAGAAGAACTTACCCCCGAAGAAATCGAGCACGGCGTAAAACTCGGTATTAAGGCTTGTTCTACCATTACCGTTTTAGGCGGAAGCGCGCTCAAAAACCAAGGTATTTATAACCTTATGGATAAAATAGTATCCACTCTTCCTTCGCCTGAAGACAGAAACGACGTAGTATCCGTAGGCACAGGCGGCGTTGAAATGGTAATAAGCGCCGACAACAACGACAAGGCTATCGTTAGAGTTTTTAAAACTATCGTAGACCCGTTCGTTGGTAAAATGAACTTATTCAAAGTTTTAACGGGTATAGTTAAGTCGGGTATGACTTTATCTAATCCCAGAAACGATTCTTCTGAAAAGGTAAGCGCCCTTTACTATGTAAGGGGTAAAAAGCAAATTCCTACCGACGTAGTTTCGGCGGGCGATATCGGCGCGTTTGCTAAACTCAACAACGTACAAACCGGCGACGTTTTAGTTGAAGGCGCTAAAATTACCCTTCCCCCGATTCCGATGCCTGCCGCAGAATACGCAATGGCAGTCGGCGCTGCTAAAAAAGGCGACGAAGATAAGGTTTTCGCAGGCTTAAAGCGTTTACAAGAAGAAGATATTTCCTTTAAAGTAGAAAAGAATCACGACACGGGCGAAATGCTTCTCGTCGGCGTTGGCGAAACCCACCTTGCCGTTATTTGTAAAAAACTTAAAACCAAATTCGGTACGGACGCCGTTTTAACCGAACCTAAAATCGCTTACCGTGAAACTATTAAAAAGAGAGCGGAAGGCGAAGGTAAACACAAAAAACAATCGGGTGGCGCAGGTCAGTACGGACATTGTAAAGTTGCTTTCGAGCCCGGCGCAGAAGATGGCATGTACGAATTCGTAGACGCAGTCGTAGGCGGCGTAGTTCCCAGACAGTTTATCCCCGCAGTTGACAAAGGTCTTCGTGAAGCGGTTAAGGAAGGCGTTTTAGCAGGCTTCCCCGTTGTAAACCTTAAATGTACCCTTTTCGACGGTAGTTCACACCCCGTTGACAGTAAGGAAGTCGCATTCGTATCGGCTGCAAAACTCGCGTATGCAGAAGGTATGAAAAAAGCCGCTCCTTGTATTTTAGAGCCCGTTATGAGAATGGAAATAGTCGTTCCCGAAAACTATATGGGCGATATTATGGGCGATATGAACAAGAGAAGGGGTAGAATACTCGGTACGGACGCTATCGGTTCGCTCTCGGTTATCACCGCTGAAGCGCCCCAAGCAGAAATTTTGAAATACGCTACCGAACTTCGTTCAATGACTCAAGGTAGGGGTAGTTATACCACCGCTTTAGAGCGTTATGAAGAACTTCCCACTCACCTTCAAGACAAGGTTATTGCCGATAGAAAAAAGGAGAGTTAATATAGCGTAATGATTTTATCGGTATGTCCAAACCCTTCGGTAGACTGTACTATCGAACTCGACGTGTTAAAACTCGGCAGTCTTAACAGAATCGAGAACAAGGTTATAACTTATTCCGGAAAGGCGTTAAACGTTGCCATCGGCGTTGCAAGGCTTGGTGGCGACAGTTTCGCAACGGGATTTATGTTTGAAGATAACGGTAAAATGTTCGTCCACGCCCTTGACGACGAAAGGGTAAAAAACACCTTCGTTTGGAGTAACGGTAGCGCAAGGACGAATTATAAAATCGTTGACAAAAGGTCTATGATGACCGAAATTAACGACAAAGGCGAAGCGGTTTCGCTTGAAAAACAAGCCGAACTGCTAGGTTTAGTAGGTGAACTTTCAAAGTCCGCAAGCATAGTAGTAATAAGCGGTTCTCTCCCAAAAGGCATTTCCGCCGATTATTACGCTAAACTTTCAAGTGCGGTAAACCCAAACGCAAAGCGAATTATCGATACCACGGGCGACAATATGATTGAAGCCTTAAAAACGGGCGCGTTTTTAATAAAACCCAATTTAGAAGAGTTGCAAGGCGTTACGGGTGAGAGTTATTCAACTTTTGACGAAATGATCGAAGGCTGTCGCAAACTCATCAGCGCAGGGGCGGAAAACGTAATGCTTTCGCTCGGCAGAAAAGGCGCAATACTTACCGACGGAAACTCGGCTCTGTTTTGTAAGAGCGCAAGCGTGGCTGTAAACAGTACGGTAGGCGCGGGCGACGGCATGATTGCCGCAGCGTCGGTTATGATAGAAAACGGCGCTTCGAGAGAAGAGATTTTGCGCAGCGCGGTCGCCGCAGGCACGGCATCGGTTACAACTCCGGGTACTAATCTTTTTTATCGGGATAAGTATCACGAGATTTACGACAAGATTCACGTTGAAAAACTTTTCTAAAAGTTAGCCTATAAGTCGTTTAACTGCATATTTTAACAATAAATAGCCGACGGAAACCCCGTCGGCTAAACTTTTTAAAGTATAAATCGTTTTTTAATTAAAGTATATTATAATAATTGCCAAATTAAAAAAAATATGTTAAAATATAATAAAGTAAAATTAGGAGATAGTTATGTATCAAGAACCTATTTTCGGACTATTCACACTTTACGGTCTTTCAATAGCAATCGGCGTTTTAGGCGCGGTGCTCGTTTTGTTTATCTTTGCAAAGGGTAGGATAAAGGAAAGTTTTATCGACTTTTTGTTTTATAACGGCGTAGTTGCAATCGCTCTCGGCTTTGGCGCTGCTACTTTATTCCAGTCATTTTACAACTTCCTTGACAACCCCGCAGGCGGTTGGAAATGGGGCGGAATGACCTTTATGGGCGGTCTTTTAGGCGGTGTAGTTACCTTTTTAGCAGGTTATTTTATTTTCAGAAAAAGGCTTGAAGGTAGGCTCGTAGATATAATTACGCTTTTGCCGTGTTGTATTGTAATCGCCCACGCTTTCGGCAGAATAGGATGCTTTTTCGCAGGTTGTTGTTACGGTAAACCTACCGACAGTTTTTTGGGAGTGAAATTCCCCTTCCTTGATCATAAAGTTCATCCCACTCAACTTTACGAAGCGGCTTTCCTTTTCATATTGTTTGCGGTAATGTTGCTTCTTTATCTCAAAAAGGACTTTAAACACAACCTTTCACTCTACTTGCTCGCTTACGGCGTATTTAGATTTTTAATCGAATACGTAAGGGGTGACGAAAGGGGCTCGTTCGTTGCAGGCATTTCGCCTTCGCAATTTTGGGCAATCGTAATGATTGTTGCAAGCGTAGCCGTATATTTCCTTTTAGAATACGCTTACAAAAAGCGCGCTGAAGAACTCGCAAGCCAAACGGCAGGCGACGTAACGCCTGAAATTTCCGTTCAAGGCGACGCTGACGAAACTGCTTTGCAAGACGTTCCCGTTTGCCAAGATTCTCAAGTTGAAGAAAACGTAGGCGAAATTGACGGCGATGGACAAGAATAAAAAGATTGATTTTAAAATAATTTTAGATTTAGCCCTATCCTATTTAAAGATAGGGCTATTCACTTTCGGCGGTGGGCTCGCAATGATTTCGCTTTTAGAACACGAATACGTCGAACGGCGAAAATGGCTTGAAAAAGACGAGTTTGAAAACGTCGTTGCCATCGCGGAGTCTACGCCCGGGCCTGTGGCTATTAACTGCGCCACGTACATAGGCTACAAAATGGGCGGTATTCTAGGCTCAATAGTCGCAACGGTTGCCGTTTGCTTGCCGTCCTTTTTAATAATCTATTTAATATCCTTGTTTTTCAATGCGTTTATCCAAATAGAATTGGTCGCTTACGCCTTTAAGGGCATTCAAGTCGGCGTAATATTTTTAATTTTAAACGCGGGCATTAAATTCTTTAAAAACATGAAAAAAACGGCGTTTAATATCGTGGTCTTTTCGTGTACGTTGTGTTGCTCGCTAGCGTTTAGCCTTTTCGGGGTTGATTTTTCTTCAATATTTTTCGTACTTATAGGCGGTGCTAGCGGATTTGTGGTCTACCTTATAGGTTCGCTTTGTAAAAAGGGCGAAAAGGGGGAAGAGCAATGATAATTTATCTTCAACTCTTTTTAGCCTTTTTAGAAATCGGCGCCGTTTCTTTTGGTGGCGGCTACGGAATGATAGCGCTTATGCGTGAAAAGGCGCTTGCCTACGGTTGGCTTACCGAAGAAGGTTTTTTAAATTTAGTTGCGGTCGCAGAGTCTACGCCGGGGCCTATCGCGGTAAACGTGGCAACCTTCGTCGGCGCAAGCACTTCGGGTGTTTTAGGGGCGTTATGCGCGTCGCTCGGTGTAATTTTGCCGTCGTTTATCATAATTTTACTTATTTCGGCAATACTGTCTAATATACTTAAAATTGCGGGCGTAAAAGCGACGATAGACGGCATGAAACCCGCCGTTACCGCAGTTATTTTTTCAACCGCTTTGACAATGCTTTTAAAAGCGGTTACCGCCGTTGGTCAAATCGGCGACAGCGTTCAAATTTCCTTTGCTAAAATTATTATATTTTTAGTCGTCGTCGCTGTATTTTTTGGCTGTAAAATTTTGTTTAAAAAGAACTTAAATCCAATATTTATCATAATTATTTCGGCAGGGTTTGGCATGGCTATATGTCCGTTTTTGCCGTAGGTAGGTGAAAATATGTTTAAAACTGAACTTCATTGTCACTCAAACGACGCAAGCCCTTGCAGTACGGAAAGCGTAGAATCGCTTACAAAAATTTATTCGCAAGCAGGCTACGACACTATGATTTTAACCAACCACTTTTCTAAGCCCGTCTACGATCATTATGGAATGAAGAGCATTGGCGAATACGTCGATTTTTTTATGAGCGCCGTAAAAAAGATGCAAGATGCGGCGCAGGGCAAATTTACCGTATTAGTCGGGGCGGAAATTCGTTTTAACGACTCTTGTAACGACTATTTGTGTTTTGGCATGACCGAAGAGTTTATGCGTTTAAATGAAGGTATTTTCGACTTGTCCCCGTTTGAATTTCATGAAATATGCAAGCAAAACGGATGGCTTTTTATTCAAGCACACCCGTTTAGAAACGGCATGACGGTCGTAAATCCTGCTTATTTAGACGGCGTTGAAGTTTATAACGGGCATATCGGCCACGCCTCAAGGAATTTTATTGCAGAGAGTTGGGCAAACGAGTACGGACTTATAAAAACTTCGGGCACGGACCTTCATTACGAGTACGTTCCCGCAACGGGCGGTATTTTAACCGAAGAAAAAATAACGTCGATAAGTCAGTTAATCTCGGTGCTTAAAAACGGAAATTATCAACTCTTAAAAACCGACCTTGTAAAATAAAAGTTGCCGTATAAGTCGATAAATTGCGTAAAATAAAAAACTTCCGCACCCAATCGCGGAAGTTTTTTATTGTAAAATTTAAATAAATAAAGTTAAAGAATAAAGAGATAAAACCCCTTGAGCGGCGCCTGCCGCGGTAAGCCAAGTGATTATTGAAACGATTCCCCAAATCAACAATATAACGACGCCCAAGGCGACTATCCCTAACGTTATAGGCCAAGCAATCGGAAATGCGCCTGCAATTAGCCAGCCAATAGGTATACAAATTGCTAAAAACAAGAAAGCCCCGCTTATCGTCAAAATAACTTGAAAAGGATCCATAAAATCTCCTACTAAAATAAATTTATTGTAGTTTATACGATACGGCGTAAAAAGTCAAGACTTCTGCAAAATAATTTCAAAAAACTACCGAATATTTTCTACCTATTGCAAAATTTTATAAAGTTGGGTATTATATTCGTGAAAGGTAATTTTCGTGGTAACTTATTTGATAACATCTTGGGGGAAAATAAAAAAGACACAACCGAGTGGCTAGGCAAGGAGAATTTGCCGAAACTCCGCAAGCGGAGCCCTCTCGGCAAGAATATTCGCTAACGCGAACATTGACGAACTCTTTTGCTTTCGAGTGTTGTAAAAACATAAGTGGCGGTTAGCAAAAGTGTTCTATATTCTCTCTTAGGGAGTAAAATAAAAGAACATAGACGAGTGTTCGTCTATGTTCTTTTATGGTACCCCCAAGGAGAATCGAACTCCTGATTCTGCCGTGAGAGGGCAGCGTCTTGACCGCTTGACCATGAGGGCAAATTTACTTTACAATAATAGCATATTTACGCTTACTTTGCAACAAAAATTAGGCGGTTATTAAAAAATTTATTAAATTTAAGTGTGAGAAGTTATAATTTTTATAAACGTTTATATCTAGCAAAACTAAAAAAGGAACGCAGTATAGCGTTCCTTTTAAATTTTATCCCGCCTGTGCCGACCACAAACCAAATTTTAACCCGCTTGCGTGCAGGTGGGTGCATAGCCTGACAAATCCGTCTTCCTGTCATATAGGTCTGTCGAAGACACGACCACAGGCTTTGCGTATTGTCAATACGGACGTCCGCTCCCTTTTATAAAATTGTGGATATAATTGTGGTTTGCATATCGAACACCGCAGGTTTAAGTGCTTATAAGCGGCGATATACTGCGTTACTGCAAGAGCCTGTCGACTGGGATGACCAACAAGGTCTATCCCATCCGCCACCCCCTTGCGAGCCTTGTCTATCTTGCTTCTAACCCCTTAAACGAGTTTAAGTGCAAAAAGTGGTGATATACTACGGTACTGCAAGAGCCTGTCGATTGGGATGACCAACAAGGTCTATCCCATCCGCCACCCCCTTGCGAGCTTTTTCTAAAATGAACAGTTGTTAAAACTACTACTCATATTATATCAAAAAAAGTATAAAATATGCAAATATTTTTAATAAGTTAATTTTATATTTGACAATATTTTCATATTCATTTAAAATAGGGCTATAAGTTGATTTTTAAGGAGAATATTATGCAACTAACCATTTTAGGTAAGTACGGCCCGTTTCCAAAACAAGGCGGAGCGACAAGTTCTTATTTATTAAATTGCAATGGTAAAAACGTATTGATCGATATGGGCGCGGGCAGTTTTTCACGCCTTATCAAAATCGTTAAGCCTGAAGATTTAGACGTGATAGTGTTATCTCATTTTCATTTTGACCATACGTCGGACGTTGGGGTTTTAATCTATTATTTCCAAAGTTTGTTTAATAAAGGTTACGATAAAAAGCCATTGGTAATTTGCCCCGATAGCGGTGGGGCGCTAGCGGAAAGCGTAATAAGCTGTCCTTACTTTGAAGTGCTTACGGTTAGCGGTGGTGAAATAACCTTTCACGACGAACTTTCCTTTGAGATTTTTGAAATGAAACACCCCGTGCCAACAATCGGCGTAAAGATATCCGACGGTGAAAAAACCTTTGCGTACACAGGCGATACTAACCTTTGTTATAGCGTTGACGACCTTTTTGAAAATAGCGATTTAGTTTTAGCGGACGGCGCTTTTTTAAGAAAAGATTGGGGTGAAAATCTACCCCATTTAAGTGTGGAACATATCCTTGAATTTACTGAAAAGTATGGCAATAAGTCGATTATTAGCCATATCAACCCCAAATACACGCAAGAAGAAATAGAAGACGTTATTAAAAATTATAAAAACTGCCAACTTGCGCAAGAAGGAAAAACTTATACTATATGACGGAAAAGATAAATAGACCTATAAACTTTCGGCCAATAATGCTTTGCGCTTTAGCGCTTATGCTTGGCGTAATTTTATTTAGGTATTCGCCAACGCTCGGCGTTTGGACGATATTGTTGCCAATCATAATATTTATCGTCGTCGGCTCTATATTTTTCTTTTTCGGTAGCAAAAAGAATAGAGTAGTAACTTTGTTCACTACCGCAATTTGTCTAATGTCTGCAGTGGTTGGTATTGGCGCGCACGCGATAAGCGTTGACTTAACTAGTGCAAGCGTTCCGCAAAACGGTAATTACACGGTAGTTGGTGAAGGGACGGAAATTTCCTATAAAGAAGGCAAATACAACGTCGGGCTTAAAGATTGCGTTTACGACGGGGATAGCGGATGTTCTCTTTTTATGTATGGTTTAGAGCAAGAAGTCGGTCTATATGACGTTCTTTCGCTAAATTGTTACGTGATCGGCGTAGACGTGGAGCAGGGCGGATCACTTGCTTATCTAATAGAAAACGGGTACGGCGCTATGACTAATTCGGTCAAATCCGTCGAAATAATCGGCAGGGCAAATAGCGTTGCGGCGCATTTTAAAACTAAAACGGACGAGAGTTTTAAAAAGGTTTTAGGCGAAGATTACGGTATTTTAGCCGCTTTACTTCGCGGTGACGTTTCGGGTATGAAGGAAACCGTAACGGTTTTTAGAGTGGTCGGCATTGCGCACGTGTTCGCCGTGTCGGGCATGCATATCGGACTTATTTTTACGGCGCTATCGTTTATTCTAGGTAAAATTCCCATTGCGAAAGGGGTTAAAACTTTAATTACTTGCGGCGCGTTAGTCTTTTATTCCTATTTATGTGGGTTTACGCCGTCTTCGCTCAGAGCGGTTATTATGTGTTCGTGCATGGCTGTCGCAAAACTGTACGGCGAAAAATACGACGGAATAAACGCCCTATCCGAGTCGGCGATAGTAGTCCTACTGCTTCGCCCAACCGATTTATTTTCAGCGGGTTTTATATTGTCGTATACGATATGTTTTTCAATAATAATACTTGCGCCACCCATTAAAAACTTATTCAAATTTTTACCCGAACAATTTTCGTCAAGCATATCCGTCTTGTGCGCGTCGCAAATGGCGGCGTTGCCTATATCAGTTATCTTTTTCAATAGTTTTTCAATAATATCCTTTATTGCAAACTTTATACTTTTACCCGTCGTGTCAATCGTCTTTTACGCGGTGGTAATAGGTGTGGCAATAACCTTGATTTTACCTATTAACGAACTTATAGCCCTATTTATTCCGCAAATGCTCATAATAGGAATAAAGGGAATAACCGAATTCTTTGCTCAAATTCCGCTTATAATCAAAGTTTTTCCGCCGATTTTAGCGCTGGTTTATTACGCCCTAATTTTGGTTGCTTCCGACTTTGTAAACGCGCCTAAAAAGGTTAAGTTTTCATGCGTCGTTATAGCGGTCGTCGTCGTTTTGTATACCGCATTGCGCAGTTTTGGGATAATCGTTATTTAAAAACTAGTATTTTTTAATATAAAATACTAAAAATTAAATAGAATTGTTGATTTTTATAGCGTAAAGTGTTAAACTAAATAGGTAATATGAAATTTAAAGAGTTGAAAAAAAGTTTCGCATCCGGCTTAAACCCCATATATTTAGTGTGTGGGGACGACGCTTTTTTAGTAAGCAGAGCGACTAGGCTGATTATTGATGCGTGTAATATTGACGAAGGGCTCAATTTGTCCAACTTTGAAGGCGGAGCGGTAAAAGGCGACGTCGACGGCTTGCTAGCCGCCCTTACTAGTTACCCCTTTTTCGGGGATAAAAGGGTGGTCGTTTTAAAGGAGTTTTATCCGCTTGTAGCCGACGTTAAGGCGTTAAAAAGTTATTTTGAAAACCCTTGCGAAACCACGGTGTTCGTAATTGCCAACCTTTCAAAAAGCGACAATATTTTAAAACTTCCCAACGTTACCGAAGTCGATTGTTTTAAGGGCGACGAGTCGGTGGCGACTATGTGGATAAAGAGTCAAGCGACAAAAGGCGGGGTAAGTATTACTCAGAGCGCTATTGATAAAATCGTAGATTACTGTTACGGCGATATGACCAAAATCAACGGCGAAACCGAAAAACTCGTCGCTTACGCTTTGACTACGGGTGAAATTACCGAAAAGGACGTAGAAGAGCTTTGCGTAAAGGAACTCGATTATCAAACCTACGAAGTAGTTGAGTTTATCGCTTCAAAAAAATACGAAAAGGCTTATGCTTGTCTTACTGAAATTATGTCGACTACTAGCGACGGGCAAAAACTTTTCGTTTCGCTATATTATCATTACAGAAGGATGCTTTTTTCGGCGCTTTCCACCCTTTCGGACGGGGAAGTGGCAAAGCATTTAAAAATCAAGGAATTTGCCGTAAAAATGGCTCGACGTCAGGCAAAGGCGTATTCCCTTAAAAGGCTCAAACAAATCGTAGACACCTTAACCGAATACGACGAGAAGTTTAAGCAGGGCTACGTAGATCCGTCTTCGGCGGTATGGAACGCTATTTTCAACGTTTTAACGGTATGACGAAAACTCAAACGGGCAACGTTGTCAGTCAAACATAAGTCGCTTACAAGCGACTAAAAAATTACTACTAAAGATTTTTTGTTAAGCGGTTCAAAAATTTATTTTTGTCGCATATTACTATAAGGAGAAAACTATGACTTTTGAAGAGTTTACGTCAAAAGTTATCGCTACTTTTAGCGGTAACGTAACGACGATGATAGTGACGATAGCCATACTTTTTGCGTTGTTTTACTTCACCATAATGATTTTGAGTAAAAATAACGCTTATTGGGTTATTTTCGTCTTTGTAATTTACGTCCTTGCAACGGGAACTATCTTTATGATGGCGGATATTTCGGGTTGGGACTACTTTATCGTGCCGTTACTCTTTATAGTTGCGATAGTCGCAATGTTTGCAACCGAAATCAAAAGGGGAATATGGAAGGTTCACGCCAAAAAGCCGGGCGACGTAAAGTCTAAAAACGTCGATAAGGGCTCGCACGCAACCAACACCAACAAGTACGTTGACGAAATTATCAAAGCCCTTTTGAACATGTCTAAAAACAACGTTGGCGCAATTATAATCTTTGCAAACGAAAAATTGCCGGGCTCGATAATCGAAAGCGGAACTATAATCGACGCAACGATTTCCGCACCCTTGATAGAGAGTATATTTTATCCTAAAACCGCCCTTCACGACGGGGCAATGATAGTAACGGGCTCAAAAGTTCACGCCGCAGGCTGTTTCCTTCCTTTACCGCAAGACAGTAATTTACCTAAGGAACTCGGCTCTCGCCACCGCGCGGGCATAGGCGTAACCGAAACGATTAGCGTTACGGCAATAATCGTTTCAGAAGAAAACGGAATAATTTCGATTGCTCAAGGCGGTAAAATAAAGCGCTATGCAGACTCTGAAATGCTTCGCCAAACCTTGAGCGAATACTACTGGCAAGATTTCCTTGACCAAAAGAATTGATAGGAGAATAAAAATGAACGAACAAAAAGAGAAATTACCTAAAAAAATATTAAGAGAAGTAGTATCCGTTTTAATTGCGGCGGTACTTGCCGTATTCGTATTCGTGGTGCTTAACTTTTGATTAAAGTAGCCAAGTTCGGCGGTTCGTCAATGGCAGATAAGGACGGATTTAATAAAATAGCCGAGTGGTTACTTAAAGATGAAGATATTAAAGTCGCCGTATTGTCTGCTGGCGGTAAAACGCAAAATTGCGCAAAAGTTACCGACCTAATATATTCGGCGTGGTCCAAAATTGCAAACGGAGAAAGTGTAACAAAGAGTTTACAACCCTTTTACGCTCGCCTAAAAAGCGACGCTTCGCGCCTGGGACTTTTAAATTTTATAGAAGAAGAACTAATGACGGTCGAGCAAGAAGTCGAAAAAGACTTTTCGCTCGATTTTCTTTTGTCTAGGGGGGAATATTTTTACGCAAAACTCTTTTCGGCGTTTTCAGGGCTACCTTTCGTCGATTCTAAAAATTTAATAGGCTTTTACGACGACGGAAAATTAAATCTCGGTTATAGCGAGTTCAAAATAAAGGATACTTACGAAAGGGTAGGGCGGTTCGTAACGGGCGGTTTTTACGGCTCTTACCGAAACGGCAAAATCAAGACTTTTACTCGTGGCGGTAGCGATTTTTCGGGCGCGATAATAACAAAGGGGCTCTGCGGAGCGGAATACTTAAATTTTACGGACGTAGACGGCGTTTTTTCGATAGATCCAAAACTTGCCAAAGGCGAAATAATAAAAGAAATGAGTTTTGATACCGTCCGTCTTTTAGGCGAGTTTGGAGCAGGGGTTTTGCATCCTGCAAGCGTTTTGCCACTATATGGTAGCGGCGCTCAAATTCGTTTAAAAAACACCTTTAACAAAAAGGCGCAAGGTACTTTAATTAAAGAAGATTGTTTAGTTACGCCCTTTGCCACAGCGCTAAAACGGGGTTGTTGCGTCGTCAAAGGGAAGGATAGAGAAAGTGGTTATAATGCGATTAGAGCGTTGGGCGAAACGGGTGTAAAAATTATTCATAGCGCGTCGTCCGCGGACTTTTTTCAAGCGTGTTTTTTCGGTGAAGAAAACCCCTTTAAAAACACGGTTTCGTCAATTTTAAAAGGAGCTAGTTTTGAAAGCGGTTTAAGTTTTTTTTATCTAACTAAAACCAAGCGTGCTTTTGAAGTTTATCACAGGCTCAAAAAACATAAAATCTTAGTTTTTGCAAGCGATTTTGAAAACGGCATTTATCTTACCGTCAAGGAAAAAGATGAAAAAATAGTTCTGCAAACCTTAAATGAAGTTTAAAATATCCCAATTTTTTACCTGTCTTTCACCAGGGTTTCACAATAATAGTGTATTATATGGGCGTAAAGCAAAACAAGGCAAAAAAACGAGTTTTGTTTAATGATTTAGCCCACACCATAATCCCCCTTAAAATACAAACCGAGAAAGCGACTCCATTGCGGAGTCGCTTTTTCGATAAGTATATAATTATCTGCCGTTTGACGGGAAGAAAACTGCAATCGCGCCCGCTCCCGTATGAGAGCCGATAACGGGCTCTAAAAAGTCTATTATTACATTTTTTACTTTTAAATTTTCTTTTACGCGCAACGCCAAATTTTCAGCGTCTTGCAAGCAGTCGGCGTGCGAGATATATACCGTTGCGCTTTCGGGGTTTACAATTTTATCTTTAATCACGTTAAACATTGCGGTTATAGAGTGCTTTCTCGTCATAACCTTTGAGTGTGAAACGAGAGTGCCTT
Organism: Clostridia bacterium; assembly: GCA_017466825.1. Lineage (GTDB taxonomy): Bacteria > Bacillota > Clostridia > Christensenellales > Borkfalkiaceae > UBA10281. The sequence goes on along the minus strand of JAFTTJ010000001.1, from coordinate 24,016 downwards.
CTTCGGTTATTCTTATTATTGGTTTAATCTTAATCAAAGAGCCAAGCCTATACACAAGCGACGGAATTCTGCCCCCTTGGTATAGAAAGAATAAGTCGTCAACGGTTACGTAAGTGCTTTGGTTTAAGCGGTTGTCAAATATAAAATCACGCGTTTGTCTTGCCGTTTTACCATCATTTCTCATTTGAGTAGCTATTTTAACGAAGTGTCCTTGCCCAAGCGATCCAGTAAGGGTGTCAACGCAGTAAATTTTAGCGTTAGAGTAGTTTTCTAATATTCTTTTTCGCGCGTTTTCGGCGCAAGTATAACTAGCGCTAACCCCGTTTGAAAAACCGATATAAAGTACTTCTTTCCCGTTTTTTACAGCGTTTTCAAATTCTTCATAGTATTGGTTTTCATTAGCGCACGAAGTCGATATTTTAGGTCTTTTGCGCATCTCGTCGTAGAACTGTTTGTAATGCGTCGGGTTGTCGGGCATATATGCGGGAAAGGTTTCCCCGTTCAAATTATAATATAATGTTACTACTGAAATATCGTATTGTTCATAAAATTCTTTGCAAAGGTTTGCCGTTGAATCGGTTATAATTTTAAAAGACATAAATTCTCCTTTTTCTTGAGTTTACTACGCTTTGTCGTAGTTTTTTTGTTTATAGCCTAGTTGCTATAAAACTATTATATAAGTTAAATTCAAATAAATCACCCTACTAGTTGCGCGTAGCGGTCTAATCTTTAAATCGTTATAATAGAATTTAAAAATTTTAATTCTACTGGCGGTAGAAAGTGGGCGTATAAGCCCAAAATAAAGGAATTTATAGTAGATAAGCCAAAATTGATTTACATAATTAAAAATATTTGTTATAATAAAAACGTAATTAATTTTCGCAAGGAGTCAAAATGAAAAAGTTAGTAGTCGCTTCTGAAAATAAAGGCAAACTTAAAGAAATCAAAGAGATTTTAAAGGACAAGTACGAAGTCGTTTCTATGGGCGAAATGGGTTATAATCAAGAGATCGTGGAAGACGGTGAAACTTTTTTTGAAAACGCGTTGATCAAGGCTAAAACGGTAGCAACCGCTTTAAATATGGACGCTTTGGCAGACGATAGCGGTCTTTGCGTTGAAGCGTTAGACGGAGCGCCGGGCGTATACTCGGCGAGATACGCAGGCGGACACGGTGACGATAAAGCGAATAGAGATTTGCTTTTGAAAAACCTTGAAGGCAAAGAGTGTCGCAAGGCAAAATTCGTCAGTTCAATAGTTTTAGTCAAGGCGGACGGTAGCGTGGTTGAAGGTCTTGGCGAAACTCACGGAACTATTGGTTTTAAGGAAGAAGGAACTAACGGCTTCGGTTACGACTGTATATTTATATCAGACGATTTAGGCAAGAGTTTTGGGCTTGCAAGCGACGAAGAGAAGAATAAGGTTAGTCACCGCTATCGCGGTTTAATCGACTTATTGAGCCGTTTATGATTAAAATTTTAGTCCTTTCGGACACTCACGGCAATCTTAACGATATCGACAAACTCTCTCAAATCATAAGCGAGTGCGACTACGTTTTTCACCTTGGCGACCATTACGACGACATGCGTTATTTTTATCCAAATATTAAAGATAAACTCTTTCGCGTGCACGGCAACTGCGATTGGGGTAGTGAAAAGGATATTATCGTAGAGATTGAAGGGCATAAAATATTAGCGACTCACGGTGACTTATACGGGGCTAAACTCGGTAGGGATAGGCTCGTTTATAAAGCCATGCAAGAAGGATGCGATATCGTCTTTTACGGGCATACTCACCAAGCCGAAATCGTAAAGGAAAGCGGTATATATTTAATAAACCCGGGCACTATCCACAAGTATTCGGCAAGCAAGACGTTTGCCTACGTCGTGTTGAGCGGTGATAAAGTTATAGCAAGTATAAACGAAAAGTTTTTTATGGGTAAATAACCCCGTTTTTGTGCAAATTTCACCTAAAAAGTCCTAAAAAAAACTAAAAAAGTCGGCAAAAAAAAATACTAAAAAAATTTTTGAAAAACAGACCGAAAACGTTTGACAATGAAGTTAAATTTTGATAGAATAAACAAGCATTGTGAACGAATGCGGGTGTAGTTCAATGGTAGAACCCCAGCCTTCCAAGCTGGTCGCGTGGGTCCGATTCCCATCACCCGCTCCAAAAGTGTGCTTTTTGAGCATAGGGGATTCTGCCAACGTAAACATGCGCCTGTAGCTCAGCTGGATAGAGCACCGCCCTTCTAAGGCGGGTGTCAGGGGTTCGAATCCCTTCAGGCGCGCCAATGGCGGGAGTAGCGCAGATGGTTAGAGCGTCAGATTGTGGTCCTGAAGGTCGTGGGTTCGACTCCCATCTCCCGCCCCATTTAAATTAATATTGGGGTGTCGCCAAGCGGTAAGGCACTGGATTTTGATTCCAGCACCCGTAGGTTCGAATCCTGCCACCCCAGCCAAAAAACTTAATAGTTGGACCATTAGCTCAGGCGGTAGAGCACATGACTTTTAATCATGTTGTCCGGGGTTCGAGTCCCCGATGGTTCACCAACGCACCTTTAGCTCAGTTGGTAGAGCAACTGACTCTTAATCAGTGGGTCCTGGGTTCGAGTCCCCGAAGGTGCACCAATAAAACAGCAAGCATTTTTTATGCTTGCTGTTTTGTTTTTGAAGTTAAGCGGGGGCTCGAACGGGTAGGTCGCGCCAACTTAAAAAGAAAGAAAACCGAGTAGTTGGCGCAAAACAGTCCTAGGATGGACTGTTTTCCTACCCAGGCGTGATAGCGAAGCGGAGCGAGTCCTCGAAGGTGCACCAAAATAGCGGTTTTGAAAGTGAAAAACTTTTAAAACCGCTAATTTTTTTTGTAAAATTTACTAAAATTTTTTAAGTTTTAAGTAGAAAATGAAAAATGTTGGGCACGAAGTTGGGCAAAATTTTAAGGTCCTACAACTTTAATTGATTAAAAATCAATTAGTAATTAAACTTTTTAATTTCGTCAAGTTGAATTTGCTCGTTTTTTTCTAAATGGGTGTATACGGTAGACGTAATAGACGTGTCTGCAACGTGCCCCGCCCAAAGCGAAACAATTTCCCGACGAATACCGACTTCTTGACAACGCGTAATAAAAGTATGGCGCAGTTCGTGTAGGTGGTGTGTTGGCATAAGGAATTATATTCGCGTACAAGAGCAAAAAAGCGGTTTTACGCCGTCAAAAGACGACGAAAAGGACTAACTTAAAATGAAAGACAAAAGAAAAAAGCCGTCGAAAAAGACGGCAAGTAAAAAAGAGTTTCCTAAAAGGTTTCCCTTTTGGGAAAGACTTAAGATAAGTAAAAATAGGACGACTTTAGTTATAGACGAAGAACGTTTTATTGATAAGAAAACTAAAAAGAAAGAGAACGGTTACGTTCATAGAGAGGCAACTCATACAAAGAAAAAGGACTATGAAGAAATTAAGCCAAATCCCGATAGGACGGATAAAAAACCTATGTATTTAAAAAGAGCGTCTAAACTTCCAAAAAGAATGTTTGCTCCGCATAATAAAGATTTAGAAATGCCTAAACATTTAAAAGAAAAATACGATAAGAATAATCGCAAATAAAAAAGAGTTTTGCAATCCCGTCCTTTCGACTATACCTTGCAAACAAGGTCAATGCAAAACTCTTTACATAATTATAAACTAAAAAGTTTAAAAAGTCAATAGGAAAAATATGAAAAATTGAAGATAAAAAGGTCTTTCCTGAAGGAAAGGAAAGATTTAGTTTAGGAAGTCACGATTTATCAAGGGTTTTAAGACATACAAAAGCAAAAAAATAAGGGAGCAAATGCTCCCTTGAATGCGCGGTCGGAACAAAGCCGACAACTAATCAAAGATTAGGTGCGCTACCTTGATTGTTATTATACTAAAATATTTTTAAAAAGTCAATAGGAAAATTATGAAAATATTAAAAAGACTTTACCCTTACCATAAAAAAACTTGCTTAAAAAGATATATTTTATAAAAGTGAAAACCGCCCGAAAGATTCGTAACTTTCGGGCGGTTGTTTTTAAGACTTTAATTGTTTTCTAATATTTAATTAGTTTTCGCCTTTGGTTTTTTTGATGCGTTCTTCCGCTGCAGCCTTTCTTTCGTCTGCCTGAGCAATTTGCTTTTCGCGGTCGCGTTGCATTTTTTCTTGGCGCGCTTTTGGGCTCATTTTTGCTTCTTCCCATTGCGCTTTTGATTCGGCTTTAGTCGCTTCAAAATTAGCCTTATCTACTTCGTGTTGCGCTTTTGTGCTTTCCTTCATATCTTTAAACACGTCTTTAAAAAATTGTATTAAACCCATAATTTATATCCTTACAAATTTTATTTATTTAAAATATCGTCTGAAAGTTCAAGTATTTGCTTGGAATATTTATTCTTTCTCGCCTTTAAAATGCCTTTGTAAAGGGGATAGTTAATCGAAACGAGTAATATTCCCAAAAGTCCAATTGCAATTCCTAAGGGCATTGCAAAGGGTAAAGTAGCGCCTATTACCTTCATGGCAAAGCACATGCCTGCGCCCAAAATAAGCGAAGCAACTGAGCCGAATACGTATGCAAATATTTGAGCGGGGCGTTTTACTCTTTTGTCAAGGTCTTTTAATTGGTTGATTTTGCTTGTGTCTTTTTCTGCGTAATAATCGCGGATTTTTTCAACGGTTTTCATTTCAGTCGTCATAATAACGTCTCCTTAATTTGTTTTTGTACCCATATTATACGTTTAGGAAGTTAGCGTTTTGATAAAAAGTAGTAAAAGGAATGATAAGGTTTTGTAAAGATTTAGTTAAAGTATAAAAAGCCGAGCAAAACGCTCGGCTTTAACTTAGTTTATTATACTAAACTCGTTTTTCTTAAAATCAAATTGCTTATCGCGCCCATGCCTACTGCGAATAAAATACCGCCTGCACCGCTTAAAATAACGTGCATAGGATTAGCGTCGAGCGGACTTACCAAGGAAATCATCATAAAAAGGAACATTCCAACGCCGAGAGAAAGGCAAATGGCAAGCCAAGATTTTTGCTTACTTATAACGCTCATCATTAAAAATATCGAAACGAAGATTGAAACGAGAAAAACCTTTGATATAATAGAGCAAATTAAGTTAAAAAGGTTAAATCCTATCATTTCAAACGAGAGTTTTGAAACCCCACCGCCAATTAAAGAGCCAAGTATAAAGGCTAAAATCATGCAAGCGCCACCCACGAAACATACGAGAGTTTTTGAAATTACGTAGTCGCTTTTTTTAGCGCGCACGGTGAAGAGATTTTTTGCGTAACCGCTTCTAAAATCGTCGCACACGAAAACGCAGACGAGAGCAGAAATAGCAAAGTACATCATATTTATATTACACATACTCACAAGGTCCATGCCCCCTTGCTCTGCGGTAGAAACAGAGCCGAGTATTTGCCAAACGTAATCAAAGCCCTGCATAATCGTTTCTTTACCCGTTTGTGGGTTTACGGAAACCGTTCCGTCCATCATAGTAGTCATAACGAGTATTAAAATGGGAACTACGAAGGATATGCCTAGTAAAATATAGAAAAACTTGGATAAAAACATCCTTCTAAAGTCAACTTTAAGCATGCTGGTAGTTCTTTTTATAAAACTATTCTTTTCAAACGACTTTTCCATATTGTTATACTCCTTTACCTTTCATAAGGTCGATATAGTATTCTTCAAGCCCTATTTTGTCCGTGCTTATTTCGTTTATAACTATTCCTTCGCCGTAAAGGTAAGTAACTATTTCTTCGGGGGTAGTATCGTCGTAAACTCTGATATATTCGTTTTCGTCTTCTTCAACGCGGTAATACTTACGGCATAACACCGCCTTTGCAATTTCCTTTTTGCTAACCCCTATTTTAACGAAGGTTCTACAACTGTTTTCAAGTTCTTCAGCCGTCATTTCGGCTATCATTTTTCCACCGCGGACTATGCCGTAATGGGTTGCAATTTTTTCAAGTTCGCCTAATATGTGCGACGAAACGAGTACGGTAGCGCCGTTTTTTGCAACGTCTATTAAAACTTCACGCATTATTCTCATACCGTCGGCGTCAAGTCCGTTTATAGGCTCGTCTAAAACGAGTAGAGTAGGATTGCCGAGAAGAGCCATTGCAATGCCGATACGCTGTTTCATACCGAGCGAGCAGTTTTTGTATTTGTTGCCCGCCGCCCCTTCCATACGGACGAGTTTTAACATTTTTCGTATTTCATTTTCGGGGTTTTTAATGCTCAAATTTTCGGCTTGTAGCATCAAGTTGTTCCAAACGGTCATATTGGGGAAACATCCGGGGCTTTCGATTAAAACGCCCATTTTAGCGCGCACGTTTTCATCCGTATAATCTTTGCCGTAAAGTTTTACGCTACCACCGCTTGGGTGAATTAAACCGCAAATAATCTTTTCGGTAGTAGATTTACCCGATCCGTTTTCGCCTATAAACCCGTATATGCTACCTTGCGGAACTGTCATATTTAAGCCCTTCAAAGCTTGTTTTTCGCCAAAATTTTTAGTTAAATTTTTTATTTCTATTGCGTTCATATCCCTTCTCCTTAATAAACGTCGCTTCTATTTAAAAGGTGAGAGCCGACTATAATATAAATAACCGTCCAAGCAATCGAAACCGCCAAGCAGTTTAAAATAGTCCACACGTTGCTTGAAAGACAAGCAAAAACCGACGAGCCGTATAAAAATACGTTAAGAATAGGCGTATTGCCTACGATTGAACCTACGCCGATTACTAAAATACCCGTACCAAAAAAGAAAGACGAAGCAATAGAAACGCCGAAATACTTTCTGAAAATGACGTTAAGGAAGGTATAAAGGCTTGCCCATCCCAAACTCATAATCATCTTACCTAAAATGGCGCATATTAAATTGCCTGCGTTTACTTCAAACGAAGTTTGAGTAAGCGCGCCTGCAATCATACCGCCAATTAAGTAGGCAACGCACATGCTAGCCATAGCAAAAGCGCAGGTGAGTGTTTTTGAAATCATATAGTCTTCTTTTTTAGCGTGGGTAGTAAAAAGTTGCTTTACGTATCCGCTTTGGTAATCGTGGCCGATAAAAATCGAAACCATAATACCGCCGAATATAAATACCATATTCATATTGGCGTATTTTTCAATGCCTTCAAAGCCGTATATAGGCGTGTCTGCGGCTATTGCTTGCCAAACGTTGGTAAATAGCGGTTGGCTAGGCTCGCCGTTAGGACCGCTAATGCCCGTCATTGCAATGAGCATTGCGGGTATAATAGCCGCGATTGCAAGAAAGATATAAAAAAGCGGTGTGTGAAATAAACGGTAAAAGTCTACGCCGAGCATACCTTTTATTCTCTGCTTAAAAGACGGGGATTCAAATTTTATTTGATTAGAATTTTCCATTTTATTCCTTCTCCTTTTGGCTCATAAGTTCGATATAATATTCTTCAAGACCGATTTTATTTTTCTTGATTTCGTTGACGACGTGTCCGTTTTTAATTAAATATTCTACTATTTCTTCGGTGTCGTTCACGTCGTAAACTCTTAGATAATCGCCTTCTAGACGGGTATTTGCATATTTTTCTTTTAAAATCTTTAAAGCGCCGACTGCGTCTGCAGTTTTAAGCGAAGTAAAAATTCTCGCCCTACTTTCCATTTCTTTTGCCGAGAGTTCCATTATCATTTTACCTTGGCGAATAATGCCGTAGTGGGTTGCGATTTTTTCAAGTTCGCCAAGTATATGCGAAGATATTAAAACTGTGCAACCGTAGTTTTTGGTAACGTCTACGAGTATCTCTCTCATAAGGCGCATACCGTCTACGTCAAGTCCGTTTATAGGCTCGTCTAAAATGAGTAGAGCAGGGTTGCCGAGCAGAGCCATCGCAATGCCTACGCGTTGTTTCATACCGAGCGAACAACTCTTAAATTTAAGGAATTTATCGTCTTGCATGCGGACTATTTTAAGCACTCTATCAATTTCGCCTTCACGGTCTTCAAGCCCTAGGTTAATAGCCTGCATCATCAAGTTTTGGTATACGCTGGAACTTGGAAAACATCCTGCGTTTTCAATCAAAGCGCCCACCCTAACTCTCACACCGGGGTCGGTAAAATCTCTGCCAAACAACTTAATTTCGCCCTTATCGGCAACGAGATGTCCGCAAATCAATTTTTCGGTAGTTGATTTACCGCTACCGTTTTCACCGATAAAACCGTAAATACTGCCTACCGGTACGGTCATGTTCAAATCGTTTACGGCGTACATACCCCTAAAACTCTTTGAAAGATTTCTAATCTCAATAGCGTTCATATTTTCTCCTTAGGTTACGGCAACTTGCTATAACCGAATTTAAATTATCGTTGACATTATATACGCGCGGTGTTTACAAAACGCAAAATTTATGTTTTTAAATCGTAATTATTTTGTTAAAGAAACGTAAAAGCGGTTGCGAAAATCTCGCAACCGCCCTATATTTTATTCGTCTTTTGCCGTTTCATTTAAAAGTTCTTCCGAAAGTTTTAAAATTTCTTCGCCGTAACGCTTTTTGTTTTTGTCTAACACCCATTTATAAACGGGATAGGCTATAAGCATTGGAATACTTCCTACCGTGCCTAAAAGTATGCCCCAAAGCCAGATATTCCACTCTAAAATCATAGTAAGACCTAAGCCGAATATAAGCGTGCCTATAATTCCAAGGCAAAGCGCCCAAATAATTGCCGAATTTTTAACGAGAGAGTCAAGTCGTCTAAGTCTTTCAATCTTCGTTTCCGACTGATTGCTTGGAGCGTATTGGCGGCGGATACTGTCTATTTCCTTTCTTTCCGCCTCGGTTGGGGCAGAGTATTTAAAATTGAATTGATCACTCATCTTTATTATTTTCCTTTTGTATTTCTTTCATTTTTTTAGTGGCGGATACGACCGTATAAACGCCTATCGTTATGCAAATTAAACTCACCGCTATTCCCGTAAGAGTGTTTGCTAGCGACACGTTTACTTCGCCGTTAGCAAAAGTCGAAAGGAGCGCCGTTTGCAATGCAAGTATAGACACTATTGCGTCTATTAAGTTGATGTTTCGCACGGCTCTAACCGTCAACTCTTCCTGTTTTTGAGCCTTTACGAAACTAATTATAGCCATCGTAATTTTATAAAAAGCGTATGCGGCGTAGGCAAAAATCGTCCAACCCATATACGAAAAATGGGCGTTTGAAAAAATCATTTGAGCAATCGCCGCAGAAAGGGCTACGTTTAAAATAAGCATTATAATTCCGCTATTTCTATAAACTTTCGCCTTTAAGTATTCGCTGTGTTTAGCCTTGGGGTTTTTGCCTATTTTATTTCTGTAATAAAAGAGAACGCCACCGCGGATAAAGATAAGAGCAATATAAAAAGCGGCTAGCGCCCCGTACCAAATAGAGCGGTTTGCAATGCCCATATAGGCGTTAAAAACGCCGAAGAATAAACTCATTAAAAACGAGCCTATCGAAAAGATTAGCGTTCTAAACCCAAAATCTCGCAAAAGCGAATTGGTAAACTCGCGTTTTTCTAAAAAAGTGACTATTGCGTTTTTTATTTTTGGGAAAAGTGGAATAATAAGGTAAACGCTATACGCAAGGGTGAGCCCCGCTAAACCGAAAAGAACGTAGGCTAAAATTTCAAGCCAAGTACCTTGGTATTCAATAAGCAGTATAAGTAGAGATAGGGTAGCGCTTATAACGGTTAGCAAAATCGTGAGAAATTTAGCCCAAGTCGGCGGATGCAAAACCCTTTGCCAAAAGGCTTTAAAGTCAATTTTCATAAACGACGTCCTTTAACAAAATAGTAAAAGTACTGCCTTTATTAACTTGACTTCGCACGGAAATTTCACCGCCTAAAATATCGATAACCTTTTTTACGAGCGCAAGCCCGAGCCCGTTGCCTTGCGTTGAGTGCGACGTGTCGCCTTGGTAAAACTTTTCAAATATTTTAGCGCCAACTTCGCTTGCAATACCGCAACCTGTGTCAGTAACGCTTACTTCTGCGTTCTTACCCTTTATTTTTAATGAAACGTCAATTTTACCGCCGTCGGGGGTGAATTTAATGGCGTTTGAAATAAGGTTGTTCCAAACCAAATCGAGCAAACTCTTTGAAGAATAGACAAAAACGTCGTCAAAATCGCAATTTAATTCTAAATTCTTTTTTTCGAGTAAAGTTTCAAATTCCATAACGCTTTCCGCAAGGGCGTCGGTCAGGTTAAAGGTTTCGTGTTTTTCTTGAATTTCTTGATTTTCAAGTTTGTTGAGTTTTAGTATGTTGGTTATTAAATCAGAAATGCGTTTTGACGCGCTTATTAGCGTTTTAGCGTGGTTTTTTCTCGTTTCGCTATCTAACGACTCGTCTTGAATTAGAGTAGCGTAGTTTTGAATAACGGCGAGAGGTGTTTTTATTTCATGAGAAACGTTAGATATAAAATCGGTTTTTAAAACTTCGTTTTTTTGAAGTTCGCCCGCCATTTTATTTAAGTTTTCCATAATCAAATCGTATTGGTTGTACTTGCCGTAATCGTGCTTTATTTCAAGTCGAGTTGAAAAATCGCCGTCGGCAATTTTTTCGGTTGCCGATAAAATCTTTTTAGTTGGTATATCTATCATTATTTTTCTTCTTATCCAGTCGAATACCGTGCAAAAAGTAGACAAGATAATTACTTCAACTAATATAAGTACGGCTACTAAAACCATATTTTCCGTCTTGCTTCGTATATAATCGTAGCATAAAATAGCCATTTGCATTACGAAGGCTATTAAAACGAAAAAGGATATTATGCCCACCCAGTTTATCGTTGACGAAAGCCCCTTGTTCTTTTTCATTTTAGCACCACCTTGTAGCCTAGTCCGTGTACGGTCGCTATTTCAAAACCGCTACAAGCCGAAGTCTTTTCGCGCAGTTTTGCCATGTAAACGTCAACCGTCCTACTAGTAGTTGAAGAATCATAGTCCCAAAATTCCGCCATGAGCGCCGAGCGAGTAAAGGTCTTTTTGGGGTAAGAGAGCATTTTAAACAAAATGTCGAATTCCCTTACGGTAAGCGCAATTTCTTCACCGTCTATCACCGCCGTGCGCTCTTCAACGTTCATTGAAAAATTGCCTACGGTTATCTGTTTTTCGGTTTCAATTTTAGCACGCCTTAAAATAGCCTTTATATTCATCAATAAAATATCTATATCAAAGGGTTTAGTTACGTATTCGTCAATGCCCACGTTATAGCCGAGCATTTTAGACGACTTGTCGTCCTTTGCCGTCATAAAAATAATCGGCGTGGTCTTGTCCGTAGCGCGCACGCTTTCGGCAAGTTCAAAGCCGTTCATTTTAGGCATCATTATATCGGTTAAAAGCAAGTCGCACTTGTCTTCGTCAAAATTTTCAAGCGCTTCAAGTCCGTCAAAATATGACGAAACCTCGTATCCTGCGTTTCTTAGGCTTGACGAAACGAAGCGGTTTAAGTCAACGTCGTCTTCAACTACGAAAATTCTTACCATTAAAACTCTCCTTTTGTAGGGACGGTGTTTATTCGCCCCCGTTTTGGCGTGTCGGCGCAAAAGCGCCCGTATAAATCGATTTCATTATACTTAATTTATTATAACAAAATGTTTACGAAATGTTAACGAATTGTAAAAGGTAAAAATTTTTATTTTTTGCTAAGCAATATTTTTCATAAAACCTACGTAATTTTGCGTGTTTTTGTTTTAATTTTTACTATTTGTCAAAAACGAAAAATAAAAAGTAAAACGCAAAGTAAAAAATTTTTAAATAATTGATTTTTGCAAAAAACCTAAAACCCCCCTATAAGTCGATTATTGAGCGTTTTTTATTGTATTGGTCAAAAATTGCAATAAAAATTCAAAAGAAAAATCAACTGAAAGTCAAATTTTTGTTAAATTTAATTGACTTTATAATCATTATATATTAAAATATATAACTGTAAGGATATGATGTTTGTATTTTAGGAGCAAGTATGTATCAGGCAATTACGTTTATTTCATCATTAATAATAATTCTTCTTTGCTGGCTTTTATTTAGAAAGCGCAGTAAGGAATCTTTTTCATTATTATTAAAAATACTCGTCGTAGCGTTTTGCGCGTTGGGCGTAGTCCGTTTGTTTTTGGCGGACTCGTTTATTTACGTTATCAACGGACAATGGGTTGACGGTAAATATAATCAAAATCCTGACTTTTTACAAAGCGTGTTAAGATGGGGTTATTTCGTAAGTTACGCCGTTTTACCTTTGGCAATATTCTTTGAAAGCAGACTAATGAAAAATTTGGCAAGTTATTTTTGTTTGCCGTTTGCAATTTTGTCGGCGATATTTATCGACGGCTTCATGCCTTATTTTTTAACGACTTCAACTAGCGAATTAGGCTATCGCCTTATGCCTGCAATCAGGTACGCATTGTTCATTTCGGAACTCGTGCTTGCAATCGTCGTGCCCGTATTGATGCAAATCAACGACAAGCACGTCTTCAACGTAAAAGATAAAGGCGAGTGGTTGAGATTTTTTATTTCTTTGCCTTTCGTTTTATTTATAATGATGCCCGTATATATTCCGCAATCGTTTTTCGGTTTCAACAACAACGGTCCAAAGGCGTTTGAGTCATGGCATTGGATATGGTTGGCTATTACGGTCGTTGGAATAATGGCGCTATATTATATATTTAGGTTTAAGAATAAAGAGCAACGCTATATGGTTTGTCTATTTTTAGCGCTCGCCCTTTTCTACCATTACCACACCATGTATTTAAAAGGCGTAACGATTGATAGAATGCCTTTCCAACTTTGTAACGCCGCCGTATATATGTTACTTATCGGGCTTATATTCAAAATGGAAAAATTCTTCCATTTCTGTTTTATCGCAAATATCGTCGGTACTATAATAGCCATGATACTTACTAACATGTCCGTAGGCATTTCGGCGTTTTGGTCAGTTCACTACTTAGTCCAACACTCTTTAATACTCGCAGTTCCCGCCCTTGCTATGGGACTTAGGATATTTGGAAGGGTAAGCAAAAAATCTTTGCTTTACGCTTGGATAGGATTTACGATATTCTTCTTAACCGTTTTCGTTATAGGTACTTATATAAACGGTCATGCAACCAACGAAGCCGACAGGGTAAACTATTTCTATATGTTCGACTTAAAAGTGGCGTTTGAGTACGTTCCGTTCGTAACGTTTACTAAAAACGTCCATTGGACTTTTGGCGTGTACGAAGTATATCCCTTGCTTATCACTATCGTATACGTAGCGTATTTAATACTTTGTTTAGCGTTCTTCTTCGTCGTCAAATTGCTTTATAAGATTGAAGACGATCATTTGCAGTTAAGGCTTTCCAGCATAGACCTTTACGAAAAGATCAGCGGTAAAAAGTCTAACCGTCCAAAAGAGTTTATTGATTAAGTGGGATTAAGAAGGTAATAATTATGATAGAAATTAGCAATTTAACTAAAAGTTACGGCGACTCTACTGTAAAAGCCGTTGAAAACCTTTCCATTTCCTTAAAAGCAGGCGAAATTTACGGCTTTTTAGGTTCAAACGGCGCAGGTAAAAGTACTACTATAAAATGTTTAGTCGGCATATATCCTTTCCAAGAAGGGGATATAACCGTAAACGGCACGTCTATAAAGACCGATCCGCTCAACGCTAAAAAGCAAATAGGTTACGTTTCGGATAACCACGCTGTTTTCGAGCGTTTGACGGGTAGAGAATACGTAAACCACATGGCAAACCTTTACAAGGTCGATATTCAAGACGCTAAAGAGCGTTGTGAAAGACTTTTAAAGATTTTTAAACTTGAAGAAGCCTTTGACAGACCTATAAAGAGTTATTCGCACGGTATGAAGCAAAAGATTTCGGTTATCGGCGCGCTCATACACAACCCCAAACTTTGGGTTTTAGACGAACCGCTCACGGGCTTAGACCCCCAGAGTTCTTACCAACTTAAACTGGTTATGAAACAGCACGCTAAGGAAGGTAACACCGTCTTTTTCAGTTCGCATATACTAGACGTAGTTGAAAACCTTTGCGACCGTTGTTGCATTATCGAAAAAGGACATTTGCAAGGAATATACGACTTGCACGAACTTAAAAAGCAAGAAGTGTCGCTTGAAGAAATCTTTATGAGAGTAACCGGCGCTATAAAAGGAGAAAACGCGTAAATGGGCACGATTTTCAACCTTTTAAAACTGCAAATCGACAATACTACCGATTTGCTCAAAGCGGCGTCGCCCTATAAAATGCTAATGGCAATAGCAAAGACCATACTTTTGCTAGTCGCTATCGTAGCGGGCGTTGAACTCGTTTTATTTAGAGTTTTCGTCTTGGGTATAAAGGCAAACGACCAACTGTTTGCAATAGTTCTTTTGGCAACGCAGGCAATTTCACTTATCTTTGCAGTAGGGCATATAATAAATACGCTTTACTTTTGTAAGGATAACGAAATGCTTATATGCTTGCCCGTTACGCCAAACCAACTCTTCATATCTAAAATTATACTTATATATTTAAAGGAACTTGCGGTAAACGCGCTTATATCCCTTCCTATTTTTATAAGTATTGCGATATTTGGCGGATACGGAATAACTTTTTATCTCTCTATCCCCATACTTTTATTGCTTTTGCCCATACTACCTATCGTGCTTGCTTCGTTTATAAGCATACCCGTTATGGCGGTAATAAGGTTTTTTAAAAAGCACACGTTTTTATCAATAATAGGCATTTTAGCGCTCGTTGCGGGCTGTCTATGGCTTTATATATCCTTAATCGGTAGTTTAGCGGGCAGTTTTAACATTGCAACCGACCAAATAGCCGTCGTTAAGGAAATTAACGAAACTATCTTTTCAATCGGCAACCAAATAGTCGTATATCTTCAACTTGCAATGGCAACGTCGAGTTTTGCTCAATGGTTTTGGTATCCGTTATTCTTGGTTATCTGCGCTGCGTTACTCGTCGTAACCGTGCTAATTATTCGTCCGTTTTACTTTAAAATGGCAATGTCAAACCTTGAAAATACCGTAAAGACTAACAATAAACCTAAAGAGTTTAAGCAAACGGGCGTATTTTTCAGTTTGATAAAAAAGGAGATACTTTGTGTTTTCCGTTCTCCAACCGATATATTCGAATACTTTTTGTTTACCCTTTTAATGCCGTTTATAGTATTTTCATACGATAAACTTTTGATGTCTATAACGGTTAACCAAGCGGGCGTAAACATGATTGCAGGCTCGCACGTTATGGTAGTTGCAATACTTGCAATGCTTTCAAACATAGCGTCTGCGTCGGCAATCTCACGCGACGGCGGAAATTTCTATAACTCTAAAATTATCCCCGTAGACTATTACACTCAAGTTTTTGCAAAATTTACCTTTAACGCGGTATTTACTTGCGCTGCGCTAATAGTTACTATGATAATTTCCTTCTTTATCTATCCCGCATGGCAAATTATTTTAGGTACTATAGCGGTAATGTTTGCGTCAATCGGGCATATAGCGCTTGGCATTGATATGGATTTAAAAAATCCCACCGTAAACTTACAGGGTGACGAGCAGTCGTCAACGGTAAGTAAAAGCACTCCAAAGAGCATAATTTGGGGGCTTGTGATAGGTTTTATTCTCGGCTTAATCGTAATACTTATGTCGGGCGTTGAAAACGTAGTAATCCCCTATTTAATTATAATGGGATTGTCGCTCGTCTTTGCAATATACAGGGTAATCGTCTTGATTTTGAGAATAAACCTTACTTACGATAAAATTGAAATGTAAAAGATTATGAAAAAAACTGTTATTTTAATTTTAGCGGTGCTACCAATCGTCTTACTTATAACGATTGCGTTTGCCGGTAGAATTTTGTCTTACTATTCGCATATCCCCGTTGAAAAAGTGCAATTTCTCAACGAAGACGGCACGGCAGAATTCCCCGCAAACGGCATAATAAATCTTAACGTAGACGAAGAGATAGCAACCAAAATAATAATTTATCCCGAACTTGCGTCGGATAAACTCGTCAGTTACGAAAGCCTTGACGAAGCCGTTTGCTCGGTTGACGAAAAGGGCGTTATTAAAGGCGTTGGCGAAGGCTCTACTCAAGTAAGGGTAAAAACACACGACCAAAATAAGGAAGATATAATAAACGTCCTTGTAAAACAAACCAACGTAACTAGCGTAAGACTTTCGCAAACCGAACTTGAAATGAAGGTTGGTGAAAGGCAGTCGATTACGGCTACCGTAGAAGGCCCTAACGCTGAAAATAGGAAAGTTTCTTTTACTAGTAGCGATACTTCTATAATAAAGGTCGATCAAAACGGCAATATTACTGCAATAGGCGTCGGCACGGCGGACGTTATCGTAACCACGGACGAAGGTGATTTTACCGCAACTTGTACGGTTACCGTAATTCAAGGTATGCCCCCGCTCGCATTTGATTTTGCAGGCGCTCAAGGCGTAGAAATACAGCCTAGCGGAGTTATTTTAATTAAACTTCCTGAAATCAATATTAAGCAATATCTCATAATCGACGAAAATTTAGTTGACGAAAGTCAAATCGTCATAAAGATTCAGTCGGGCGCGTCAAATTGTACGTTTGATGAAGAAACAGGTCTTTTAACCGTTGTAAAATACGAAAGAGTTATCCGTATTTACGCATACGTCGGAAGTCCCGACGAGCCGACTTATTCTACCGAAATTAGAATACTTTTCAGCGAATAAGTATAATAAGTCAATTATTAAGGTTTTTAAGTTAAAAACTAAAAAAATATATTACATCAAGGAGAAGTTTTATGAAAAAGTTAAGTCAACTTTTAGTAGGCTTATTACTCGTAGCCGTAACGGCTTTCGGGTTCACCGCCTGTGAAAAAGTTCCGCAAAGCATTCCCGAATCAATTCCCGATCCCGTGTATGCAGTAGAACTTACCGCAGACAAAGAAACGGCTCTTCGCGGTGATGAAATCACCTTAGCCACGGTTGTTACCTGTGACGGCGAAGTAGTTGAAGACGCTAGCGCTATCGTTGGTGAAGACGTTTTACCGTCTTTTGCGATCGTTGCAGGTGAAGATTATGCTTCTATCGAAGGAAACGTTATCACCGTGCTCGACACCGCGCCCCACGGCTTAGTAATCAAGGCTCAAGCAACGCTTGGCGACCTTACGTCTAACGTAGTTGAAATAACCGTTTCAGTTCCCGTTGACGCTATCGAAATTTCGTCTAACGGCGTTACTAACGTTTTAGCGGGCAACAGCGTTATTTTATTCAAAACGGTTACCCCTGCAGACGCTAATGCAAGCGGTATGACTTGGGTTATCGTTGAAGGCAACGACCTTTGCGCAATCTCTGGCGACGTTTTAATCGTAAACCAAAGAGCGGAAACGGGTAGCATTATCAAAGTTAAAGCCGTTTGTGGCAACGTTGAAAGCGCAGAACTTATTTTAGTAGTAGGCGTTCCCGTTGAAACTATTACCATTTCGGCAAACGGTATCACTAACGTTTTAAGCGGTAACAGCGTTATGTTAAGCAAGTCGGTTACCCCTGAAGACGCGTCTACTAAGGGCGTTTCTTGGGTTATCGTTGAAGGTAGCGACCTTTGCTCAATTTCTGGCGACGTTTTAACCGTAAAGCAAGGCGTTGCAACTGGTAGCGTAATTAAAGTTAAAGCAGTTTGTGACGACGTAGAAAGTGAAGAAATTTCTTTAATTGTAGGTATCCCCGTTGAAACCATTAATATTTCTGCAATCGGCTCTACTGAAATTGTCAAGGGCAACACCGCTCAACTTAGCATGAACATAACCCCTGCAAACGCAAGCGAAAAGGACGTTGAATGGGTTATCACTCAAGACGGCGATTACGCTGAACTCGTTGAAAAGACCCTTTACGTAAAAGCAAGCGCACCTACCGGCGCAACCATTAAGGTTAAAGCCGTAAGCGGCAGCGTAGAAAGCGCTGAAATTGCCTTTACCGTAATGCCCACTCAATACGAAATCAACGCTTCTAAATACAAAATGTCGCTTACTGCAGACGAAATCACTCTTGATAAAAACGCGGCTTCTTACCCCGTACTCGGCGTTGAAATTTTAGACGGTAACTATGAAGACGTTTACGACGCAGAAGTAGTATTCGATATCGTTTCCGGCGAAGAATACGTTACCATGTCGGCAGACGGATATACTTGTTCGTTTACCCCCGTTGCTCACGGCGAAACCGTAATTAGAGCGTATATCGTTGGTACTGACGAAGAAGTAGAAGCAATTATCCATTCAATCGTTCCCCCCGACGTAGTTAAACTTCCCGAAGTTTTCGCTCAAAGAGTTGGTTTTAAATACAATTTTGCTAAAGAAAATATTATTGACGGAACTGTATATACCCTTCCTTTCGTACCTTACGTTGACCAAGACGGCGTTTGCACCGATTTAAGAATTTCCTTCACTCACGCTGACGGTACTTCGGGCGACGCAGTAGCAACTTACGACTACGACAAGCAAGAAATCACCTTCCATAAACTCGGTGAAGTTACCGTTTACGCAACTTCTGACTCGGGTAGTAGAAAGGAAACTAGCGTTTCGTACACCTTTAATATTAACGAAGGTATCAACGTTTACTCGTTTGAAGACGCGGCTGCGACCACTAAATCTAACGCGTATACCGGTCAAGTAATCAACTTCGTTGCGCTTACCAACTTCGGCGCTCTTTCCGAATACGGTCAATATCTTGACGTACAAGACGATTACTACTTTGCTTTCGTTCCCGCAGTTTCCTTAATGCCCGTTGAACAGCAAAATATTAGAGACGTTGTTAACTCTAGCAAAACAAGAATTATCGCTGTAAACAAGAGTTTACACGTCAACGGTAATAAACACACAATCGACGGTTCTAACGTCCGTACCCTTACTCAACAAGAAGTAGAAGATTACAACAACCAATATAATGCCAATTATCTACTTCACGGCGGTCTTCTTTCTGCAGAGCCTTGGACGAGCAACGCTTCTGACGTAGCAGGTACTTTCCAAGCAAACGTTTACGACGTAACTATTAAGGCAAATTGTCCTATCGATTACGATAAGGCTACTGCAACTTGGTCGGCAGGTTGTTATCAATCAGGTTTAAACATAGGTCAAGTTGAGTATAGCGCTCAATATTACGCAGACGTTAAAAACGTTACGGTAATCAACTCTTATCAAGGTCTTTCAATTAAGAGTATAGTTGGTAACAGTCTTTTTGAAAATATCGAAGTAAGCAACATTTACGCAACTGGTATTGCAATTAAGTCTTCAATTATCACTTTAAAAAATACCAAGTTTGGTCCTTGCGGTGCGGTTGGCGTAGAACTCGTTCCCGACGATTCTGATAAAGCAGGCGTAAAAGAAAATGAAAACCAAACCATAACCTTTGCAGGCGAAATCGACGCTTTAGGTAACTTAATGTCTGGCAATAGCTTGTACTTCAATTATTACAAAATTGATTTTATGGGTACTCAAATTGCAATGGCTGATATCGTTAAGGCTACTATCGGTGGCATTGGTCATGAAAATAAGATTGCTCACGTTATGAATGAAAATGGTCAATTCGTATTAGTATCGTTCATGCTTGCTGGCTTATCGACAGGCGTACCTAATACTAGCGTAGCGTTGTATCCCGAATATCAAGCGGGCGGTATTGTTAACGCTACAGACCTTCCTGAAATCGGAATTGATAACACACACGAATTCGTAAGAGTATCGATTGACGTGTCTGGAATGAACTTTGGTACTGCGCTTATGTACAACTTAAACTACGGTAAACAAGCGTAAACCACCCTATAGCCGATTATCGGCAAAAACAACACCACATTAGCCCCTGAAGCGCTTTGGCTCTTCAGGGGCTTTTTATGGGCTTACGTCGTCACCTTATAGCCGTTAAAAAAAAGTAAATAACGGCTAAAAAGATAGCCCCCGAGTTGAATAATCAACTCGGGGGCTATTTATCGTTGTAGTACTATTTAATTT
Organism: Clostridia bacterium; assembly: GCA_017466825.1. Taxonomy (GTDB): domain Bacteria; phylum Bacillota; class Clostridia; order Christensenellales; family Borkfalkiaceae; genus UBA10281. Next base: position 4,029 of record JAFTTJ010000001.1, on the reverse strand, counting down.
GCTTTTTAGCGTAGGTAAATCTAATTACAACCTTATCTACAATTTACGCAAGCGTAACGTTAGAAATAGTAAAGGTTGCGCCAGGTTGCCCAGCATGATTTGCTTGTGACCAAATATAGATGGCAGTATCTCTAGCCAACGTGATAGTTATTTTGTCAGCATTATCAAAGTTTTCAATATAACCAGTTGTCGCAGAATAAACTACCGTTTCGTCAATAACGTTTTCAACGGGCGTAAAGGTAAGGGCGAACGAAATCGTAGTATAGCCTTGGTCAAGCCAAGCGTTTACTTGCGCTGCCGTGAATTCTAATCCGGTATCCGCGCCACGAGTATCGTAAATATCGTAACTTCCGTCGCCGTTTTTAGTGATAGTAGTAACGCCCCTAAGGGTTACTCCAATTTCAGAAGCAATGTAGGCTTGGCTATATTCAAACGTTATATTAGATAAGGTAAACGATGCGTTTGTAGTAACGTTTCCACTCTTTTGCGTCCAGAATTTAATTTCTTCGCCTTCTTTAAGGGTAAAGGTTAACACCTTGCCTGCAGGAACTTCGCTCGTTACGTAACTGTTTGATGCGCTATAACCAACGACTTGATCTATTGAATCGCTTGCCGTAAAGGCAACGGTTACAGAAAGTTTTTCGTAGCCTCTAGCAATCCAAGTATTTACGGTTTCCGCAGAGAAGGATGCAGCGTATTCTATACCGCGCGTATTGCTTATAACGTACGAACCGTCCGTATTTCCGTTTGCAATCGTAGCGCCTGCGGGGATCGTGATACCTATATCTTTTAAATAACTAATTGAAAGAGTCATTGTCGTTGCAATCGTATATCCACCACTACTACTTTCGTTTAAGAAAGAGAATTTAAACTCTCCACCGTTTTCAACAAGGTTAATAATACATGTTGGCGTGTTGGTATACGTTGTACCGTATTGAGTGTAGAAATTGTTTGAAGCAAGATTAGTCGCGCTTGCAGTTACTCGTATTTGACCTATGCCATCAGCATATAATTTGTTTAGATATTTTGCAGTAAGAGTCGGGGTGTTCGTCCACCATTCGTTACCTGCAGGGATTTGCGCGGTAAGAGCAACGATACGTCCGTATTCGTCATATTCGCAGTTTGAAATAGTTGCGTAGCCAGCAGAAACGTGATTATTATAGCGAATAAATTTTACGTTAGAAACCGTAAACGGATCATTCGAGGCATAATCTCCGTTTTGAGCCCAAAGTTGAATTGGCATATTTTCGGTTAAATCGAAAATTATTTCACTCGTTTGAGTAACTTCGCCCCATGCAACGAGTTCACTAAAACTAATACCGTTCAAATAAATTACTCTAGTTATGGTGCCACTAGCCGTGAAAGAAACGTTGAAGGATAGTGCTTCATAGCCTTGCGCAATCCATTCGTTAACTTTTTCAGCAGAGAAGTACGCTTGCATCATAGCGCTTGCATTAGAAATCACGTACGCATCGCCGTCTTTCATAATCTCTGCGCCGTTTGCAAGGGTTATTCCAAGTTCTGCGGCAATATCTTCGGGGGATTGGTCGCTATAAGTGAAGTTAAGGGTTAAAGTAGTGCCGACCGTAACACCGCCTGCGTTTAAGTTTACGTAACTGAACCTTAAGTCAGTACTATTTGCAACCAAATTAACTTTTGCACAAAGCGTTTCCGTGCTAGTATCATTGTACATAGTAAAGAAGTTGTTCGTATCAACGGTTGATATAGCGTTGATAATAACTTGTTTTACGCCTTGCGCGTACAAATCGTTAAGATAATCCGCGTTGATTACGGGGTTGTTTACCCACCATTCCGTACCGTCGGGTATTTCAACAACTAATTGCGATAAACGTCCGTTTTCGTCGTAATTGCGCGAAAGGGGTTTAGCATAGTTGGCTTGATAAGGTTCTACGTCGGTAAGGAGTTCTATATTAGAAATATTAAACGCGCCGTTATTACCAATGCTATCTTTTTGAGCCCAGAATTTTATCGGTGTGTCTTGAGTAAGGAAGAACGTCCATTCCGAATATCCCGAGTTGTTGGTCTTGGAAGCGGTATCATAGCCAACTACTTGGTCAATCTTATCGTTTGGCGTAAATTTAGTCGTTATCTTAACGGCTTTATAGCCTTGACTTATGCAGTCGTTTACTATGCTTGCGTCAAAGTATGCCGAGTTAACCTCGCTGTTGGCGTTAGCAATTACGTAAGAGCCGTCAACGTGGTGTTTAAAGATTCTAACGTCTTCGCCAAGAGTCATACCGATTTCGTCTTGAACTCTTTGATCTTCAGTCAAGTAATTAAAGTAAAGGTCTAAGGTTGTGCCGATAGTGTAACCGCCTTCACCGTGTACAGATCCGTTTACGTCAACGTAGCAGAACCTAAATTCTTCACCGCCAGCCGTGATTTCAACGTTTTCAATTGCTTGGCATTCGTAGTTGACTGTGTTCTCACCGTACGTGTAAATTACCTGACCTATATTTGCGGTAGACGAAGAATACATTTGAATAGTTCTAACGTTATCTTCGTATAAACTATTGACGTAATCTGCCGTGAAACTAGCCGTCGTGCTCGTCCATTCTTGATTATCGGGGATTTCAAGGGTTAAATGAATAATTCTACCGTTTTCATCGGTTTCTTTAGCAATTACTTCCGTAGCGCCTTTTTTAAACTTTATAAATCCATCAAGATTTGCGTCGTCATCAAGTGCATATCCTTCGCGAGAACGGGTAACGCCGACTTCGTTCATATCATTAAGTAAGTCCGTGTCCGTAACCTCACAATATTGCACGAGCATATATCTAGGCGTAAACGCAAGCATTTTAAGGTGAGTTAAATGGCTTTCGTCAGTAGTTTTCGCTATCGCTTGATTGATTAAATCTAATTGGTGGTTTAAATCACTTGCTTCAAAGGTTCTATCACCACTATTTAAGTAGCCGTTTGAACTGAATTTGCTTTCGTACAAAGCGTCAAAATCGTTGTAATATTGTAAAATTAAGTCTTTTGCAGCGTCGCCGTAGAAATACTGTATAAATTCTTCTTTTGCAGAGTCTATTATCGCTTGCATTTCCGCTTGGCTGTTTACTTTAAAGTTCCAAAGTAGTTTAGATGCAACGTACGCGTCGAGATAACTGTCCGCAACGCCCGAGGTATTCCAAGAAGACTGCATCATTACCGCTTCAACACCCAATTCTTTATAGGTTTGGAAGTTGGCTATCCAGTTGTGCATGGTCGGGTAGTAGTTAAAGTAATAACCGAAGTCTACTTCGTAAGACCAAACCATAAATTTGTCTATACCCGTTTTTTCCGTCCAACCGCTTGGGTTAGCATTGCTTAACGGGAAGTATCTGTCTTGGTCGATAGGCGCCCATTGAATATATACGTTGTCGGGCATATCGGTTATTTCGTTTTTTGGCGCAGGCTCGGTCTTTTGGTAAGCGAACATTACTATATTATTGTCAGAGTAATTTTCACCGCATTTGCTAACGCCGTATCCGTTTACGGTAGTAACTACGTCCTTTATAAAGGTAGCGGTTAAATCGGCTTTATTCTTTTTAGGATTCCACAAGTTAGAAATCGAAGAAACAATAGCCTTTTTGCAGGTGCTACAATCACATTCGGTAGTCTTATCCGCTTGACCTAACATAAAGAATTCGTAATCGTTGCCGTATGTATCGATTATATACTTTAATCCTGCAGCAACCCACTCTCTTGCAAGGCTACTCGAGTAACAAACGTCGAGAATATTCTGTCCGTTATCAAGCGCGCCGTCGGCTTCGCTGTCAAACGCGGTTTGATTAAACTTAATAGACGTATATTCGCCGTTTGCATCAAGAGAAACGTCTACGAGATCGGTTCTGCCTAGTTGATGAGCGCCGATTGCAGCGTAATAAACTAAACTGTGCGAAGAAATGAGCCAAGGTTTAGCCATCCAAGGCATAAAGTACTGAACTTGACTCATAAGTTCGGTAGGCGATTTTTCTTGCGAGAACTGAGCGATAAATCTTAGGTGAGAAGAGTATTTTACGTTGT